>DASZKU010000316.1:0-8021 GCA_035552815.1 Solirubrobacteraceae bacterium
CGCGGGCCCGGCGCCCTCGGCGGCCGCCTTGGCCACCTGGACCCAGACCCTCCACGTCACCCTCGGGCTCATGTACACCACCGAGGTCATCGCCAGCGGAACGGCGCAGAGCCCCGCCAACGTCTCCGGCGGGGCGGTCCCGGGCCCGAGCCCGGGCACGTGGATCGCCAACCAGCAGCTCGGGCCGGGCGACGCTTACTCGGTCAGGGTGTACACGCCGGACCCCACCCCCGCCGAGCTCGCGGCCGCGGGGAAGTCCTATCCCGCCGAGCTTGCCTACTACCGCGAGATGTTCGTGCCCGTCCAGGCCCCGCACGGGGTGCCGGGCTCGGTTGTCTTCCCCGCCTTCGGCGCACCCCCCTCGCCGGCCAACGCCGGCTACATCAGATCGACGCTGGCCGCCTCGCCCTACGCCGGCGCCTATCGCCTCGCGCAGCATCTGCAGGCGGGGGAGAAGACGCCCTACGCCTACGTCGAGCGCGTGCTCGAATACCTCCAGCCGCCCCGCTACGCCTATAACACCGACGCCCCCCGCAGCCCCTACCCGCTCGAGACGTTCCTCTTCGGCGCCAAGTACGGGTACTGCCAGCAGTTCGCCGGGGCGATGGCGCTGCTCCTGCGCATGGGCGGGATCCCCGCGCGGGTCGCCGTCGGCTTCACTCCCGGTCGCCAGAGCTCGGCCACCGGCGAGTGGGACGTGTCCGACTTCGAGGCCCACGCCTGGGTCGAGGCGTGGTTCCCGAGCTACGGGTGGGTCGCCTTCAACCCGACGCCCTCGGCCGCCACAAAGCCCCAGCCCGGGGTCGCCCCGGGCGCGTCGGAGCTGCGCACGCGCGGACTCTCGAGCAAGCTCCACGCCGCCGCACCCACGCCGGCGGCGGCGCCTCGCCACCCCGGTGGCTCGGGACTGCCGCTGGCGGCCATCCTCGCCGTCGTCGTCCTCGCCCTCGCGCTTGCCGGCGCCGGCGCCCTGGTGGTGCACGGGCGCCGGCGCTCACGGGAGCCGCTTTCGAGCGACGAGCTCGTCGCCGAGCTCGAGCGCGCGCTGCGGCGCAGCAGCTTCACGATCACTCCCGCCACCACCCTGGCCGAGATCGAGCGCCGGTTCTCGCGCTCCTCCGCGGCCGCCGAGTACGTGCGGGCCGTGGGCCGGGCGCGCTACGCCGACGTCGCCGAGCCGCCCTCGGTGGCGCAGCGGCGCGCCCTGCGCGCGCAGCTCGCCGCCGGGCGCGGGACCCTGGGGCGCCTGCGGGCCCTGTGGGCACTACCGCCGCGCCTGTAATTAAAATAGGCGGCGATGGACGACGTATACGACCTGTTCCGCCGGGGCACGTCGCTGCTCGAGGAGGGCCACCACCACCAGGCCACCGTCCCGCTCGGACGGGCACGCGACCTCGCCCCCGACAAGACCTCGATCCGCGAGGCGCTGGGCCGGGCCCTGTTTCACGCCCAGCGCTACGAGGAAGCCGCCGCCGAGTTCGCGGCGGTGATCGAGCGTGCCCCGACCAACGACTTCGCCCTCTTCTGCCTGGGGCGCTCGCTCCAGCTCCTCGGCCGCCACGCCGAGGCCCGCAAGCCCCTCGCCCTGGCGGCCTGCCTGCAGCCCGAGCGCCGCGACTACAGCCTCTACCGCGACCGGGCCCGCGCGGCGGCGGCACGCTCCTAGCGCGCCCGAGCGCGCGCGCGCGAGCGGGCGGCGGGCCTCGAGCAAGGGGTGCAGAGCCCTGAGGGCGGTGCTACATTTGGCTAACAGCTTTCGCGCCGGAGATCATTACGGCGGACGTACCGAAAGTGGGCGTTCGCCCGCTTTTTTTTATGACGGAGGTGAGGCAGTAAGTGACGACGATCCAGACAGACATCGAGGCCAGGCTCAAGCCGTCCGAGCCCGACGTCGAAGTGCTGCTCGCGGAAGTCGTCTCCGGTGCCACCCTGCGCCTGTTCATCGACCATCCGGATGGTGTCACGCTCGCCCTGTGTGAGCGCGTTTCCGGATGCCTGAGCGATTATCGTGACCGTTACACGCTCGAGGTCTCCTCGCCGGGAGAGGATCGTCCGCTCACCCGGCCCGCTCACTTCCGTCGGTTCCTCGGTCGTCGCGCTCGTGTCCGCCTGCGCGATGCCATCGAAGGTCACCGCAGCGTGACCGGTGAGCTCGTCGGCGCGTCGGACCGGGACGTGGCGATCGCCGCTGAGGCGGGTGTCGTGACGGTTCCCTACGAGCAGATCTATCGCTCCAACCTCGTCCCGGGAGAGTAAGCGCATGTCCAAGGAGATCCTTGACGCAGTAAGGGGACTTGCCGCCGAGAAGAACATCTCGAGCGAGAAGCTGATGGAGGCGCTGGAAGACGCGCTCCTCTCGGCCTACAAGAAGACGCCCGGATCGGCCCCGTACGCCAAGGTCGAGATGGACCGGGAGACCGGTGACTTCATCGTCTGGGAGCTGAAGATCCCGCCGGAGCTCGAGGAGCAGCTGCTCGTCGAGTCGGCCACCGACGGCGAGCCGACGGTGGATCCCGAGACGGGGGAGATGCGCGATCCACCGGAGCCCGAGATCGACCTCGAGAAGCTCAAGGAGTACGAGGATCAGATCGAGACCGAGGACGTCACGCCGCACGACTTCGGCCGGATTGCGGCGCAGACCGCCAAGCAGGTGATCCTCCAGCGCATCCGCGAGGCCGAGCGCGACATGATGTTCGAGGAGTACCGCGACCGCGTGGGCGAGCTCATCACCGGCATCGTCCAGCAGTCGGACTCGCGCTACACCCTGGTACAGCTGCGCGAGCGCGTCGAGGCGCTGCTCCCCAAGTCAGAGCAGGTCGACGGCGAGCGCTACGACCACTCGCAGCGGATCAAGGCGGTGATCAAGGACGTCTCGGCCTCGACCAAGGGTCCGAGCATCATCGTCTCCCGCCGCGATCCCGAACTCATCAAGTCGTTGTTCGAGCTCGAGGTGCCCGAGGTCGCCGACGGCCTCGTCGAGATCACCGGCGTCGCCCGCGAGCCCGGTTACCGCTCGAAGATCGCCGTCGTCTCCCACGTCGACGGGGTCGACCCGGTCGGCGCCTGCGTGGGGCCGCGAGGGTCGCGGGTGCGGATGGTGGTATCCGAGCTGCGCGGCGAGAAGATCGACATCATTCCCTATAACGACGAGCCCGCTCGCTTCGTGGCCAAGGCGCTCTCGCCCGCTCGCGTGCGTGAGGTCCTCGTCGACGACCGCGGCAAGCAGGCCACGGTCATCGTCCCCGACGACCAGCTCTCGCTGGCCATCGGCCGCGAGGGGCAGAACGCCCGCCTGGCGGCGCGCCTCACGGGCTGGCGGATCGACATCCGCTCGGAAACCGAGTTCGCCGCCGAGGAGGCCGAGCACGGCTACGAGGAGGACGAGGCGGCGCAGGGTCGCTGCGCGGCCATCCTCTCCAACGGCCGTCGCTGCCCGAACGCCTCCCTGCCCGGATCGCGCTACTGCGGCATCGATGCTCACCAGGCACTCGCCGGCAAGGACACCGACCAGGTCGAAGCCGCGGGCGCCCCGGCCCAGGATGGCGGCGGCGACGCGACGGACGGCGCTGTGGACCAGCCGGTCCCCATCGCCGAGGCTGCTCCCACTGACGGTGGGTAAGCGGCCACCCGCCCCACTCCGGAGGTTCTGCGCGGGCAGAGCTTCCGGATGCGCGTGACCTCGAGTCACGGCCTACACTGAGAAGAGATCCATGAGTAAGAAACGCGTTCACGAAATCGCCAAGGAACAGGGCATGTCGCCCAAGGTCGCCCTTGCCCGCATGCAGGCGGCCGGGATGAAGGTCGGCGCCGCCTCCTCGAGCGTGGACGAGGAGGCCGCTCTGCGCGCGCTCGGCAACGGCGCCGCGCAGACCGTCGAGGCCCCGGCCACGAACGGAGGCGCCCAGGGCGGCGACGCGGCACGGCCCAACGGCGGCCAGAAGTCGCCCGCCGGCGCCGGCGGCGGCGGCGGCGGCAAGTCGCGCCCCGGTGCCAAGACGGCGCCGCCGCAGACGCGGAGCGCCGGTGAGGCGCGGAGCGCCGGTGACGGCGCCAAGCGCGCGCCGGCGCCGCAAGCGGCGACCCCGTCGCCGGCCCCCGCCGCCGCGAGTGGCGCTCCCGCTCCCACCGACTCGCGCGACGGCGCGGGCGGCGCGGGCGCGGGCGCGAGCGGCGCCCCCAAGGCCGAAGGCGACCCGGGCTACAAGCGTCCCACCCGCGACTCCCTCCAGGGCGAGCGCGCCCCGGGCGCGGCCGGTGGCCGGCGCCGGGTCGTCATCGACTCCCAAGCTTCCCGGCGCGCTCCCGGCGGCGGACCCCAGCAGCAGCCGCCGCGGCGCCAGCGCCGGGGACGGCGCCGTCGCGGCGTCTACGACGACGAGGCCGAGTCGCGGCCCTCGCAGAGCGCGTCGGCAGGCCAGCCCGACACCGTCGCCATCAACTCCGGCTCGACGGTCAAGGACGTGGCCGAGTATCTCGGCGTGGCCGTGCCCGAGGTGATGAAGAAGCTGATGGCGCTCGGGGAGATGAAGACCCTCACCCAGACGCTGTCCGACGAATCGATCCTCGTGCTCGCGACCGAGCTCGGCAAGGAGGTCGAGATCGTCCATTCCGAGGACGAGGAGATCGCCGAGCCCGTCTTCGAGGACGCCGAGGCCGACCTCGTCGAGCGTCCGCCGGTGGTGACGATCATGGGCCACGTCGACCACGGCAAGACCTCGCTGCTCGACGCGATCCGGGAGACCGAGGTCGCCAAGGGCGAGGCCGGCGGCATCACCCAGCACATCGGCGCCTACCAGGTGCACCACGAAGACAAGGTCGTGACCTTCCTCGACACCCCGGGCCACGAGGCGTTCACCGCCATGCGCGCCCGCGGGGCCAAGGTCACCGACATCGCGGTCATCGTGGTGGCGGCCGACGACGGCGTCAAGCCCCAGACCCAGGAGGCCGTCGACCACGCCAAGGAGGCCGGCGTCCCCGTCCTCGTCGCCGTCAACAAGATCGACAAGGAGGGCGCCCAGCCCGACCGCGTGCGCACGGAGATGACCGCGCTCGCTCTCCAGCCCGTCGAGTGGGGCGGCGAGACCGAGTTCGTCGACGTCTCCGCCAAGACCAAGGAGGGCCTCGACAACCTGCTCGAGACGATCCTCGTCATGGCCGAGGTCGAAGAGCTGCGCGCCAACGCCGATGTCGAGGCCTCGGGCACGGTGATCGAGTCAAAGCTCGACCCCGGCCGCGGACCCGTCGTCACCATCCTCATCCAGCGCGGCACCCTGCGCGTCTACGACGCCTTCGTGGCCGGCGCCGACTGGGGCCGCGTGCGTGCCATGCACGACTACATGGGCAACCGCGTCGAGACCGCCACCCCCGGTGAGCCGGTCGAGGTGCTCGGCTTCAACGGCGTCCCCGAGGCCGGCGAGATCGTCCGCGTCGTCGACAACGAGCGCCGCGCCCGCTCACTCGCCGGCGACCGCGCGACGCGCCTGAAGACCGAAGCCCTGGCACGCCGGGCGGGCAAGAAGATCTCGCTCGAGGACATCTTCAAGCGCGGCCTGCAGGAGCTCAACCTCGTCCTCAAGGCCGACGTCGCCGGATCGCTCGAGGCGATCGAGGACGAGATCGCCAAGCTTCCCCAGGACGAGGTCTCGGTCAACGTCATCCGCCGCGCCGTCGGCGCCGTGACTGAGTCCGACGTCATGCTCGCCGCCGCCTCGGACGCGGTCATCCTCGCCTTCAACGTCCGCCCCGTGGGCGACGCGCGCTCGGTCGCCGAGCGCGAGGGCGTGGAGATTCGCAACTACGCGGTGATCTACCGCGCCATCGACGAGCTGCGGCTCGCCATGCAGGGCATGCTCGAGCCCGAGCAGGTCGAGGACGCGGTGGGCAGCGCCGAGGTGCGCCAGACCTTCCGGGCCTCCCGGGTGGGGACGATCGCGGGCTGCCACGTCATCGAGGGCAAGATCATCCGCGGGGCCAAGGTCCGCCTCGTGCGCGATGGGACCGTCGTCTACGACGGCGAGATCGGCAGCCTCAAGCGCTTCAACGAGGACGTGCGCGAGGTCGCGGCCGGCTTCGAGTGCGGGATCGTGCTGCGCGACTTCGCCGACATCAAGGATGGCGACGTGCTCGAGACCTACGCGACGCGTCAGGTGGAACGCGAGCTGGCGTAGCGCCGTGGGAGCGAGCGGCTACGTGGCCGTCCTCGTGATCGACCTGCACTTCCCCGAGGCGGGAAGCCTCAAGAGCAAGCGCAAGGATCTCTCTTCGGTCAAGGCCCAGCTGGGTACACGCTTCGGAGTGGCGGTGTCGGAGACCGATCACAAGGACCTGTGGCAGCGCGGCACCCTGACCGCCGCCCTCACCGGCGGGTCGCTGGTCACCCTGTCCTCGGCGGCCGACAACGTCGAGCGGTGGCTCCAGGCACGCTTCCCCGACGGCGTCTACGTCGAGCGGCTCGTGGCCTCGCTCGAGGATCTTCGTGACTGATCGTGCTACGCAGTGATTGCTCTATCAAGCAACGAGTCCGGCGGATAGGATGACGGGCGCCCGGATGCGCCGCGTCGATGAGACCGTACGCGCGGTCCTCAGTGACGCGATAGCCACGCAACTCAAGGATCCCCGCGTTGGATTCGTAACCGTGACCGCCGTCAAGACCAGCCCCGACCTCCGCCACGCGAGCGTGTACGTGAGCGTGCTCGGCGACGAGGCGGCGCGAGCCGACAGTCTCCTCGGGCTGCGCTCGGCCCATGGTTTCCTCCAGCGCCTGCTCGCCCGCGAGCTGACCCTCAAGCACACGCCGACGCTGACCTTCGCGTACGACGAGTCCGTCGATCGCGGGATGCGAATCAACGAGCTCCTCGAGAGCGAGCAGCCCGATGACTGAGAACGGCGACCGCTCGAGCCGCGAGCTCGCGCTCGACGAGATCCGGCGGGGCGAGCGCTTCGTCGTCGTCACCCACGAGAACCCCGACGGCGATGCCCTGGGCTCGCTCATCGCCATGCAGGAGATCCTCACCGCCCTCGGCAAGGACAGCGTGATGTTCATCGCCGCCGGCGAGTTCCCGCTTCCCCACGAGTACCGCTTCCTCCCGCTCCCCGGGCTCGTGACCTCGCCCCCCGAAGACCTCGCCGAGCGCACCTCGCTCTACCTCGACTGCGGCAACCTCGATCGCGGGCCCGGCGAGCTCGAGCACCCGAGCACCAAGATCGTCAACATCGACCACCACCACGACAACACCCGCTTCGGCACCATCAACCACGTCGTGCCCGACGCCTCGTGCACCGCCGAGATCGTCTGGGACCTCATGCACGCGCTCGACGTCGAGTTCACCATCACCATCGCCGAGGCCCTCTACGTCGGTCTCGTCACCGATACCGGGCGCTTCATGTACGAGAACACCGGCGTCCGCGCCCACCTGATGGCCGCCGAGCTGATCGAGAACGGCGTCGACGTCCACGAGATCTACCGCCGGGTGTACGAGGGTGTCCCCTACGGCAAGCTCGCGCTCCTCGCCCGCGGGCTGGCGAGCATCGAGCGCTTCGACGGCGGCCGCCTCACCCTCTCGCGCCTGACCACCGAGGACTTCACCGAGTCGGGCGCCGAGGAGAGCTACTCCGAGGGTGTCATCGACCACCTGCGCGCCGTCGAAGGCACCGCCGTCGCCGCCCTGGTGCGCGACCGCATCAGCTCGGGTGACGACGAGCGCCCGCGCAAGGTCTCGTTGCGCTCGAGCGACGAGCGCGTCGATGTCTCGCGCATCGCCCGCGCGCAGGGGGGAGGCGGGCACCGCGGCGCCGCGGGGTTCTCCACCGCGCTCTCGTGGGAGGAGCTCGTGAGCTTCCTGCGCGGGGAGATCGCCGCGCAGCTGTAGCTTGGTGCTGGTGGACGGCATTCTGCTCTGTGACAAGGAGGCGGGGGTGACCTCCCACGACGTCGTGGCCCGGGTGCGCCGGCGGCTCGGCCGCGGGGTCAAGGTGGGCCACGCCGGCACCCTCGACCCCTTCGCCACCGGCCTGCTGATCGT
>DASZKU010000317.1:0-2020 GCA_035552815.1 Solirubrobacteraceae bacterium
GTGGCGGCGGCTGGTGCTGGAGAGTGGGGGCGGGGTGGGGTGGTTGGTCGCCCGCGAGCGTGTGTCGGGCCGGCCGTCGGCCCCGAGCTGCGTTTGCCTTGCATTTCAAGGGTTTCGCAGCACGGGTCCGCGTGCGCACGCGCCGCGTTCTCACGACGCTCACGGACACACCGGGCGGCCACACACGCCGCCGCGACCGGCCAGATTCCGGAAACCGTCCACACCCCCCGGGTTTTGCGACACCCTCATGGTTAAGGAAAAGCGACCACGGCCTCGGCGGCGCGTTCCGGGGCGAGCGACCTGAGCGCGACAGAAAGAGAAACCATGACCACATTCCCTGATCCCACCTTCCCCGAATCCCATCGCGACCTCCTCGACGCCCAGGTTGCGACGCTGGGCACGATCGGCCCCCGCGACTTCCCGCAGCTCACCGAGGTCTGGTTCCTCTACGACGACGACGGCGCGCTCAAGGTCTCGCTCAACACCTCGCGCACCAAGACCCGGAACCTGGGCGAGCGACCACGCTGCAGCCTCCTGATCCTCGACCTCGCGAACCCCTACCGGTACCTCGAGGTGCGCGGGACGGTCCGGATGGAGCCCGACGACGCCGGAGCGGGCGCCACCTTCACTCCCCCTCGATCGCCTCCATCAGCAGCGTCGCCACATCCACCACCCGCATCTCCGCCTCCCCGCTCTGCACGCCGTCGTCGAGCATCACCGTGCAGAACGGGCACGCGACGGCGAGGGTGCCGGCGCCCGTGCGCGCCGCTTCGCGCACGCGCTCGGCGTTGATGGCGCTGCCGCGCTCCTCCATCCACATGTGGGCGCCGCCGGCGCCGCAGCAGAAGGTGCTCTTGCCCGCGCGCTTCATCTCGATCGGCTGCCCGACGGCGGAGACGAGGTCGCGGGGTGGGGCGAGCACGTCGTTGTGGCGCGCGAGGTAGCACGAGTCGTGATAGGTGATCGAGAGGGTGTCCGAGCGCCGGGGCGCGAGCTTGCCCTCGGCCACGAGCCTCGCCAGCAGCTCGGAATGATGAATCACCTCGTAGTGGCCGCCGAAGTCGGGGTACTCGTTGGCGAGGGTGTTGAAGCAGTGGGGGCAGTTGGCGACGATCTTCCTCACGCCGGCCTCGTCGAGGGTGGCGACGTTCTGCTCGGCGAAGGCCTGGAACACGTACTCGTTGCCCATCCGCCGGGCCGGGTCGCCGGTGCACGCCTCGCGCGGGCCGAGGATGGCGAAGTCGACGCCCGCGCTCCGCAGGAGCTTCGCCGTCGACTCGGCCGTCCGGCGGGCCCGCTCGTCGAAGGATGAGGCACACCCGACCCAGTAGAGATACTCGGGCGCCGCGTCTCCGGGCTCGAGGACGCGCACGCCAAGCTCCGAAGCCCAGTCGGCGCGCTCGGACTGGGCCTTGCCCCAGGGATTCGAAGCCCGCTCGATGTCCCTGAGCATGGGCTCGGCCTCGGCCGGGAAGCTCGACTCAACCATGACGAGGTGACGCCTTAGGTCGACGATGTGATCGACGTGCTCGATCGAGACCGGGCAGGCCTCCACACAGGCCCCGCACGTCACGCAGTCCCACACCACCTCCTCGCTCACCGCCCCCGGGACGAGCGGGGTGGGCGGGTCCGAATTCTCGGCCAGGACCTGGTCGCGCAGCCCCATCATCAGCAGCTTGGGGGAGAGCTCCTTGCCCGTGGCGAAGGCCGGGCACGCGTCCTGGCAGCGCCCGCACTCGGTGCACGAGAAGGTGTCGAGCACCTGCTTCCAGGTCAGGTCCTCGGCGGTTCCGGCGCCGAAGCGGATCTCCTCCTCGGGCACGTCCTCGTCGTCGAAGCGCAGGGGCTCGAGCCGCCCCCCGGGGCCGGTGCGCCCGAACCACACGTTGATCGCCGCCGTCGCGATATGGAGATGCTTCGAGCGCGGGAGGTAGGCGAGGAAGGTGAGGATGGTGAGGACGTGGGCCCACACGAACACGCGCTCGAGCACGCGCGTCGCCTCGTCGCGCCCGAACAACCC
>DASZKU010000318.1:0-6135 GCA_035552815.1 Solirubrobacteraceae bacterium
CCACTGAGCTGGCCAGGAACGAGACGACTCGCATCGAGCCGCCTCGAACGGCTGCCGGCCCCGCGCGGCTCGTGGACAGGATGTCGGTGGTTGTCAGGTGCGCTGATCCTTCACGAACACCGCGGTGCATGTCGCACCGGCGGCCGTCAGTGACGCACTGCGACCAGGTTGACGGCCGGGCCGTGCGGGTGGTCCTCGTCGAGCTGAGTGCGGACCTCGGCCCAGCCGAAATGCTCGAGTGCGCCCATCAGACCTTCGAGGGTAAGCCAGTTGCTGAACGGCTGCGTGCCGCCCCAGAATCCCCGACGCCCGCTCGTGCCTCCGTAATCCTGGCGATGCAGCTGGTGGTGGTAGCCATCACGGACAGCCTCGCTCGTCCTCCCGTTGGCGAAGGCCCGGCCCTTGGGCTCGCCGGGTGTCAGCTTGGCCGCGTCGTAGTAGTGGGTCCACATATAGAGCCGGGACGCTCGCTGCGCCGTGAGGTCGATGAGCTCGACCGGATCGACCATGTGATACAGGATGCCCGCGCACCAGCAGACGTCGAATTTCTCGTGCGTCGCCTGGAGGTACTCGACGGCATCGCCGCACAGGAAAGAGCAACGCTTCAGTCCCAGCAGCTCCTTGGCGATCAGACACTTGAGATAGGCGTCCCGGTTGGCCTCGACCGCGGTCACCGAGCCCGCCCCGGCCTGCTCGAGCATATGGCTGTGACCGCCCTCCAGCGGCCCGAGCTCAACGCAGTTGGCACCGCTGACACCACCGAGCGCCTCGATCGCCCAGTCCACGCGAGGATCGGTGAAGAGCTCGGCCGCGCCCGAGCTCACGCCGGGCAGAGGAAGCCGCGATGCCCAAGCAGCGGACGCGGCGTCGACGGCGGTTTGCGGCGATGGGGCCGTGGTTACGAATCGACTCCGGTCGCCGGGAAGCAGCGCCCGAAGTGAGTCCAGCGAGGACACAATGCGCTGGGGGGCGATGGGCACGGGCCACAGAGTCTATCTCGGCGTCCCCGACGGCCGATACGCAGCATAGGAGCGGTCGCGCTCGGAGATCGTGCGCTCGCCGGACGGCTCGGGCCACGCGATCGCGAAGGCGGGGTCGTCGAAGCGCACGCCGCGCCCCGCGTCGGGGACGTACTCGTGACCCATCAGGTAACGCACCTCGCAGTCGTCGGTGAGGGTCTGTAAGCCGTGGGCGACGCCGCGCGGTAGGTAGAGCGCGCGTCCGCTCTCGGCGTCGAGGCGAGCGCCGAACCACCGGCAGTAGGAGGGGCTCTCGGGCCGGAGGTCGACCCCGACGTCGAAGATCGCCCCGCGCACGCAGCTGATGAGCTTGGGCTCGCCGTGGGGGTCGGCCTGGTAGTGCATGCCGCGCAGCGTGTCGCGCCGCGGGGAGAACGAGGTGTTGGCCTGCACGACGGTGAGCTCGATCTCGCGGGCGCGGAACTCGCTGGCGTCGAAGGTGCGCGCGAACCAGCCGCGCTCGTCGCCGAGCCGCTCGGGCTCGATCAGCCAGGCGCCCGGCAGCGGCGTCGGGCTGAACTTCATGGCAGCAGGGTCAACTCGGGTGCGCGCACGGCGAAGCTGCCGCCCCACTCGCGGATGAAGGCGAGCTGCTCCATGATCTCGTCCTTGAGGTTCCAGGGGAGGATGAGGACGACGCCGGGCCGGTCCTCGCGGATCGCTTCCGGGGCACGGATGGGGATGTGGCTACCGGGGAGGAAGTGACCCTGCTTGTGGGGATTGAGATCGCACGTGTAGTTGATGAAGTCGCGCCCGATGCCGCAGTAGTTGAGCAGCGTGTTGCCCTTGGCCGGCGCCCCGTAGCCGACGATGTCCCTGCCCTCCTCCTTGAGGCCGATGAGGAAGCGGAGGATCTGGCGCTTGTCGGCGGCGACGCGCTCGCCGTAGGCCGTGTAGGTGGCGAGGTCCTCGTACCCGGCGGCGCGCTCGCGTGCCCGGAGCTCGACGGCGCGCTCGCTGTCGGGCTTCTCGGGATCGTCGGCGTGGCAGCCGTAGATGCGCAGCGCGCCGCCGTGGGTGGGCAGCTCCTCGACGTCGAAGAGACGCAGCCCGTGGGCGGCGAACACCCGGCCCACGGTCAGGAACGAGAAGTAGGAGAAGTGCTCGTGGTAGATGGTGTCCCACTGGTTGTGGTCGATCAGGCTCATCAGGTGGGGGAACTCCATGGTGATGACGCCGCCCGGCTTGAGGAGGATCTTCATCCCGGCGACGAAGTCGTTGAGGTCGGGGACGTGGGCGAGCACGTTGTTGCCCAGGAGCAGGTCGGCGCACGACTCGGGGGCGAGCGAGGCGGCGGTCTCGGCCCCGAAGAACTCCACCAGGGTGGGGATGCCCTTCTGCAGGGCGACCTTGGCGACGTTGGCCGCGGGCTCGATCCCGAGTACGGGGATCTGGCGCTCGTGGAAGTACTGGAGCAGGTAGCCGTCGTTGGAGGCGAGCTCGACGACGTGGCTCTCGGGGCCGAGGCGCAGGCGCTCGATCATCGCCTCGGTGTAGCGGTGCGCATGCGCGAGCCAGCTCGTCGAATACGACGAGAAGTAGGCGTAGTCGGAGAAGATCTGATCCGGGCTCTCGAACTCCTCGAGCTGGACGAGGAAGCACTCGCCGCACACGAGCGCGCGCAGCGGGTAGAAGGGCTCCATGGCGTTGACGCTGTCCGCCGCGACGTAGGAATTGGCGAGCGGCGAGGTGCCGAGATCGGCGAACGCCTCGCTCAGCGGAGCGGCACAGAAACGGCACGTGGTCGGGGCCATGGCAGGCGCTGAGGCTAGTGCATCACGCCGCCATCGCCGGTGTCCGGCGCCATAATGGCGCGCCGATGGGCAAAGCGAACCCGGCACCGAGATGAACGGCGACATCCTCCAGGGCCGCTCGGTCTTCGTCACCGGCGCCTACGGGCTGCTCGGGGGCTGGCTCACCAAGGCGCTCGTCGAGCGCGGGGCACGCGCGACCGTGCTCAAGCGCGACGTCAACGTGGGCTCGGCGCTCGAGCTCGAGGGAACCGAACGGCGCGTCAACGTCGTCCGCGGCGACATCTGCGACCCGCTGCTCATGGAGCGGGTGCTCGGCGAGTACGAGGTCGACACCGTCTTCCACCTGGCGGCGCAGACCATCGTCGGGATCGCCAACGCCTCGCCCGTCTCGACCTTCGACACCAACATCCGCGGCACGTGGACGCTGCTCGAGGCCTGTCGCCACACCGGCGTGACCCGCGTCGTCGTCGCCGCCTCCGACAAGGCCTACGGCATCCACGACGAGCTTCCCTACCGCGAGGACTTCGCGCTCCAGCCCACCTACCCCTACGACGTGTCCAAGGCCGCGACCGACATGATCGCCCGCTCCTACTGGCATACCTTCAAGCTCCCGGTGGCGGTGACGCGCTTTGCCAATCTCTACGGAGGCGGCGATCTCAACCTCTCGCGCCTGGTCCCCGAATCGGCGATCGCGGTGATCGAGGGGCGCCGGCCGGTGATCCGCTCCGACGGCACCCTCGAGCGCGACTTCCTCTACGTCGAGGACGCCGTCGAGGCCTACCTCGCCATCTGCGGCCTGCTCGACGACGGTCGGGGAGCGGGTCAGGCGTTCAACGCCGGCGGCGACGCTCCGCACTCGGTCCTCGAGGTAGTCGAGCTCATGTGCAAGGTGGCGGGCGCGAGCGTCGAGCCCGACGTGCGCGGGGTGGGGACGCCGTCGGGCGAGATCACCCGCCAGTGGGTCGACTCGACGAAGCTGCGAACGATGTCGGGGTGGGCGCCGCGGGTCAGCCTCGAGGAAGGCCTACGGCGTACCGTCGAGTGGTATCGCGAGCACCTGCCCAGGTGACGGCCGGGTCCGGGTAACGGCCGGGCCCGGGTGACGGCCGGGCCCAGGTGACGGCCCGGGCACGGGTAACGGTCGGGCGCGGGAAGGAGGCGGGGCCCGCACCGCAACCGGGGGGGCGGCGGCGCGGGCCCTACCTATGAGGACGACCCTGGTAGGGCTGGGGGGTCGTCCGAGGTCCGCGAGACAGGGGGCATTGCTCGCGGACCGGCATGACGTCCATGTCTCGCGTAGAGGATAGCGTGCGGCGGGGGGGATTTCATCGTCTCCGCCTTATCCGAGCCTGACCTCCCTGCTCCGTGCGCTGGCCGCGCGGAGGTAGGGATTGCCTTGGAAGCGGACCGCCACGCGAAGCTTGGTCGCGGTGTGCCCGACGAGGTGGCGGAAGCCCACCGCGGCCCCCCAGGTGCAGTTGGACTGCACGGGCGCGCGGCGGAAGGCGACCGCCCGCTTACCCGCCAGATAGCGCACGTAGACGAGGCCCGTGCACCCGACCCCGGGGGGGAGCGCGACCGAGGACGCGACGGTGCCCGTGGTCGTGAACAGGTAGGGCTTGTGGCGCACCCGGCCCGGCGTCGTGCGCGCCGTCACCCTGGCGCGCCAGCGCACCAGGGGGATGGTCGTGAACGCCTGATCGGCGCCGACGTTGGGAGCCACGCCGGGGTGCGAGGCGACGAGTCGGTAATGGAAGGTGGTGCCCGGGGCGAGGCCGAGCAGCGTGAACGCGGCGGCCTGGGGCGTCGTCGCCGCGGTCACGTCGACGGCCGTGGTCTGGTTGCCGTAGGTCGCGGCCGTGCCCCACTGGAAGTAGGAGCCCGTGGTCTCGCCGTTGGTGACGACCGTCCCGGTGAGGATGGCGGTGGTGTGGGTGATGCTCGAGGCCACCCCGGTCACGGCGCTGGGTGGCGGGTGCCCGGTGGTCGTGAAGGTCCGGTCGCTCCCGGCCGCGTTCCCGAGCTTGTTGGAGGCCTCGACCCGGTAGTGGTAGAGGGTGCCGGGCGTGAGCCCCCCGAGCGTCTCGGTGACCGGGACCGCCTTGCTCCCCCCGGCGTGGCTGGTGCGGCTGAAGGCTCCGTAGGCGACGGTCGGGCCGAACTGGAAGTTGTAGGCGGTGGAGGAGCCCCCGGGGTTGATCGTCGCGTGGAGCACCGCCGCCGAGCTCGACACCGACGACGCGCCGCCGGTCACCACCGCCGGGGTCGTCGCCGCCCAGGCGACCGACGTCACCGCGATGGCGGCCAGCACCGATATCAGCACGATCTTGCGCATAGCTCCCTCTCCCTGTCGGACACTCCTGTTCGGTCTGAGATACCCGGGGACCTGTGAAAGTTGCACTCGGGGCCGACAGGGGCGTGCCGAAAAGGTCCGCTTTACCTAGCATGTTCACACTGATCGGCGCACGATCGGCCTCGGCTGGGCCTGCGAGCCACCAGGCTCCCGACATCCAAGTTGCTCATGAAACCGCTTCGATGCTCGCATTCGCGACCCGGTAAACGGGTTCATGAGTACCTGCGCACGGTGCGGCTGCTCCTCGGCGAGACCCGCAACCAGGTGTATGCAACCCAGGGGCGGCTCGACGAGCAGGTTGCCGCCGTGACGGCGCTGATCACCAGCCAGACCGGGGAAATCGCCGCGCTCCGGGCCCAGGTCGGGCAGCTCGGAGGGCCGGGCTCGTCGCGGGCCGCCGACCACGCTCAGCTCGTCGAGATCCTGCGCCTGCTCCACGATCGCGTGGCCTGGCGCCGGGAGCGCCTGCGGGCGCTGCGGGCCGAGGTTTCCTACCAGCGTGCCTACACCGAGGAGCACCCGCTCGTCTCCGTCGTCATCCCCACCTATGACAATTACGAGCTCATGCGCGAGCGCGCAATCCCCTCCGTGCTCGCCCAGAATTATGAGAACCTTGAGATCGTTATCGTCGGCGACGCCGCCCCGGAGGAGGCTCGTGCCGCGGCCGAGAGCTTCGGCGATCCGCGGATCAGGTACTACAACCTCGATTACCGCGGCCCCTATCCCGAGTCCCCCGAGGAGCTGTGGATGATCTCCGGGACGCGCCCGTTCAACGAGGCCGTCCGGCAGGCTCGCGGGCTGTGGATCGCTCCCCTCGACGACGACGACGCCTTCCGCCCGCACCACATCGCGAGCCTGCTCAGCCATGCGCGCGAGCAGCGCCTCGAGCTCGCCTACGGGAAGGTGCGCCTGCACTCGCCCGGGGGCGCCGAGCGCACCATCGGGCGCTTCCCGCCCAGCCTCGGGGAGGTCAACCTCCAGGCCACGATGTACCACGCCGGCCTCGCCG
>DASZKU010000319.1:0-2667 GCA_035552815.1 Solirubrobacteraceae bacterium
CGGTACGTAATCCGGAGCTTTGCTCAAATTAACCCCACCATATGAGGGAGGACGAGCGCCTCCCCCAACTCGGGATAGCGCGTCCCGAGCGGTGAGGCCCGCTTCAGCCGCCGTGCTACCACGATCGCCCGAACGCCCAGAAGATCAGGTTGATCCCGACGAGCAGGCCAATCGCCCACGCCGCTGAGGTGGCCAACGAGGGGCGTCAACACCGCGTCGATCGAACGACACCGCGAGGCGTCGCCCAGAGTGCTGCGAGACCCGTGGACACCAGTCACAATTCCGGTGAAGACGAGGATCCAGCCGACGAACAGGGTGATCGTGACCGACGCGGGGCCGGGACGGCGATCGCGACCCCCGCCGGCCAACACCGCGAGGACCGCCGTCACCCACCGTCGTCGGCGCGCGCGCTTGAGCGCTTCCTCGGTGATATCCGCGGCGACGGCAAACGGGTTGACTCGGGGAGCACCTGGGGTCCGAGTGCCTGTGAGCACTGCGCCATAGCGTGCTCTCCTCGCTGAGGAAGAAGGCTGGCACCCTGCGTGCGGGATGCCTCGACCCGGGTAGTAGGCCGCGCTCAGGGTCCCACCAGCCTCAGCTCTCGCGCAGCTCCGCCGCTGCGCGCTCGGGGGAGACGATGTTCAGGTTCACGCCGGTGCCGAGCTCGAGCCCGGCAATGTGCGTGAGCCGCGGGACGACGTCGATTCGCCAACCGAAATGCTCGGCGCCGCTGGGCGCGGTGCGGACCCAGAGGTTGAGGGGCGGATTTGTGCCGAACCGGCGGGCCAAGCGCCCGAGCGCCGCGTGAACCATCGCCGCGGCGATCGGACCCTCGTCCTCGAAGCGCATCCGCGGCGTTCGGGGGGCGAGCAGGAGCTGGAACGGGAAGCGCGCGCCGAAGGGCGCCATGAGCACGGACTCGCCGTCGATTGCGACGATTCGCTCGCGGCGCCGCACCTCCTCCTGCACGAGGTCGGCCAGCAGGTTGGCACCCATGTTGCGAGTGGCGTAGGCACCGAAGCGCTCGCGCTCGCGAGCGATCATCGCGGGCACGAAGTCGAGCGCATAGAGCTGCGCGTGGGTATGCGGGAGCGACGCTCCGGCTTCGGTCCGCTCGTTGACGAGCAGATGCAGGCACGCCGCCTCAGGGTGGGCGCGCATCCGCTCGCGCCACACCTCCATCGCCGTCGACACCTGCTCCACTGTCAGCTGCGCGAGCGAGGTGACGGGATCGGGTGCGTTGATGATCACCTCGTGGGCGCCGCGTCCGGGACCCGCCCAGAACAGGTCGGGGTTGGCCTGACGCTCTGGGGCGGGCGAGTCGGGTTCGAGCGCCGGGTAAAGGTTGGGTACGACGCGCACGGTCCAGCCCGGTGAATTCGGGGGGCCGCCACCCGGGCGAACGGCGTAGAGCTCGGGTGGGGTCCGATCCTCGTGACCCTCCGCGAAAGGGTCGGTGCTCGGGTCCAACGGTTCCGGCGGCTCCACCCGGAGCTCACCACCGGGGCGATCCGCTCGGGTGGTGGCGACGATCGCGCGCTGCCCGCTCAGCGGGTCGACCCTGACCTCAGCCAAGCCGGTGACTCCACCGCCGCGCGCGCAAAGCGATCAGAGCGTCTTCTCCATGGCCACGTGTTCGATCCCGGCCTCGACGAAGGGCCGCCCACGCGCGCGGTAGCCGGCGCGCTCGTAGAGCTCGCGAGCGTACGTCTGCGCGTGGAGCACGAGCCGGCGCGCGCCGCCCGCAAGAGTCTGCGCGTCGGCTTCCTCGAGCAACGTGCTCGCGATCCCCCGCCGACGGGCCGACTTGCGCACCGCGAGACGGCTGAACTGGACCGTCGTCCCCACGAATACGAGGCGGCAGGTGCCGAAGACCATCTCGTCGCGCACGGCCACCAGGTGAACCGCGCCGTGGTCTCGTCCATCCACCTCCTCGTGCCTCGGCACGCCCTGCTCGACGCAGAACACCTCGTACCGAAGCTCGAGCAGGTCGGCGTACTCTTGCTCCCCGCGCGCTCGACGCACTTCGTATGGCGATACCACCGTCATCGCACCGCGCGCTCTCGGGTCTGCCCGCCACATCCGGCGAGCGCGGCGGCACCGACACCCACCTTGCCAGCTCGCATCAGCATGGCCGACAGCTTCGCAGATGGCCCCCCTCTCGGCGCCCGGCCGCCACGGGCATTGTCCGATCTGCTTAAATACACGATATCCTCTTCGTCGCGATTGGCGAGGGGTCCGCTTCCTGAGGGTGTCTTACCTCGTCCCGGCCAATTCGTCACGGGCCGCTGCCTGAGCCGCTACGACGTGTTGCCGCGGCTCGCATTCCAGACTCAACCTTCCAATATTGCATGGGTGCTTCCACCCCCCTTCCGAGTACTGACGCGATTGCGCGCGCCGAGAAGTTCACGCGCGAGCGATTCATCTACGAAGGCGAGGCCGCCGCTGAGGCCCTCGCCGCCGGATCCGCGCGCCGACGCGCGCTGGACGCGGCGCTCGTCGAGCTCGAGTCTGACGCCACGCAGCCATCGGTGCAGTGGCGCCGGGCCTTCGGCCTCCTCCTCGGGCTCGAGCGCCTGCTCTCCGAGGAGGAACCCCACCTCGTGGACGGGACCGTCCTCTCCGCCCACCAGGTCGACGCCCTCTCGGGCACGCTGACCGCGCTCC
>DASZKU010000320.1:0-11112 GCA_035552815.1 Solirubrobacteraceae bacterium
CCGCCCGCGCCGCCCGCGCCGCCCGCGCCGCCCGCGCCGCCCGCGCCGCCCGCGCCGCCCGCGCTGCCCGCGCCGCCCGCGCCGCCCGCGCCGCCCGCGCCGCCCGCGCCGCCCGCGCGCCCGCGCGCCGCCGGGCCCGGGCGGGCGCGGTCCGTAACCTCACAGACCGTGGCCCTGCCCTTCGTCGTCTCCGATGCCGCCGTGCTCGCCGTCCAGGCCGCTGTGGTCGCCGCGCCCGGCGCCGATCCGCCCGGGCTCGACTGGCTGCGCCGCCTCGGCGGTCGCTGGTGGGCGCTCCTCCCCCTGGGCTCGATCGTCGTCGTCATCGTCGCCATCAGCGCCGTCTCGCAGACGGCCACGGGGCTGACCTATCTGGCGCTCGTCGCCGTGCCCATCCTCGCCGCCCTGGCGCTCGGCTGGGGGATGCGCGGCGCACGCCCCGTAGCGGCCCTCGCCACCATCCCGCTGTTCGCCGCCGCCTGGATCTGGCGCACGTCCCTCAGCGGCGAGGCCGCCGCCGTGATCCTCTCGGCGCTGAGCTGCGTGACCCTGGGCATCCTCCTCGCCGCTCTGACGCCCCCGAGCTGGCTCAAGGTGGGCATCGTCCTCATGGCCATCGGCGATGCCTATCTCGTCGCCGCCGATCTCCTCCAGGCCCCCAACAACACGCTCACCGCCGCCCACCCGGGCGCCGGCCTGCCTCAGCTCCAATCCGAGCTTTTCGGCTCGGTCCAGATGGGTTACGGGGACCTCTTCATCGCCGCTGTGCTCGGGGCCGTCCTCGCCCGGGAGCCGGGCCGGCAACGAGTCGCGGCGCTAATGACCCTGGCCTTCGCTGCCGCCTTCGACCTCCTCTTCTTCGCCGTCAGCGAGCTTCCCGCCACCGTGCCCGTCGCGCTCGCCCTGATCGCCGGCGAGCTCTGGCACCGTCACTCGCGCTCGAGCGCGAGGGCGCGAGGCCGGCGCTCGACCCGGCCGGCTAGTGCTGATCCCCGCCCGTTGACGCCGGCGGCCGTGATTCCTCGGCCAAAGAAGTGATCGCCAGCGCCCCGCGCGCCGACCCTTCGAGGACGGCGGTCGCCTCCTCGGCCGAGCGCGCGTAGAGCTCGACGAGCAGGTGGACGACGATCTGGTCCTCGTCGTGCTTGTGGAAGCGCACGTGGGTGAAGAACTCGCGCGTGCCGTGGTCGCCGAAGGCGGCGTAGGAGAGCGCGTCGCCCGCCTCGGGGCCCGAGCACGTCTCGACGTCGTCGGCCTCGACGGTGACCGTGCACGAGGCCACCCACGGCGTCCCCGCGATCATCCGCTCCCAGCGGTCCTCGATCGGCTCGACGCGTCCGTTGTGGAAGCCGAGGTGGGGT
Source organism: Solirubrobacteraceae bacterium (assembly GCA_035552815.1). Lineage (GTDB taxonomy): Bacteria > Actinomycetota > Thermoleophilia > Solirubrobacterales > Solirubrobacteraceae > Palsa-465. The sequence continues at coordinate 1,362 of DASZKU010000320.1, forward strand.
TGGTCGTGCATGCAGTCCAGGCACTGGACCACCGCCTCCTGCATCTCGTCCACGACCTCGCCGCGCTCACCGCTCTCGGGGTCGATCCTGTGGATGCCCTCGTAGTGCACCTGCACTTCAAGGTTTTGCGACCAGCAGCGGTAACAGCGCAGCCAGCTCCGGACCTCGGTGGAGCCCTCCATGACCATGATTCTATTGTGCCCTCGCGTGGTAATGCCCCGGGCCCCGATCGGAGTGATTCTCGCCGGCGGACTGAGCCGTCGCCTGGGGGGCGCCAAGGCCGGCGTCGAGCTGCGGGGCAGGCCGCTCATCGGCTACCCGCTCGACGCTCTCCGCGAGGCGCTGACCGAGGTCGTGATCATCGCCAAGGCCGACACCCCGCTCCCCAGCGGCCTCGCGGGCGCGGCGCTATCGGTGGAGCCGGCGCGGGCGCACCATCCCCTGGCGGGCATCCTCCACGCCCTCGATCTCGCCGCCGGCCGGGGTGTGCTCGTGTGCGCCGCCGACATGCCCTTCGTGACCCCGGCGCTGGTGAGCGAGATCGCCGAGACCGACCCGGCCGGGGCCCCCGCCGTCATCCCCACTTGTGCGGGCGAGCTGCAGCCGCTGCTCGCCCTCTACCTCCCTGCCGCGGCGGCGGCCTTCGGTCCCGGCGCCGCCGAGGCGGGGCTCCCGCTGCGCCGGCAGGTCGAGGCCATCGGGCCGCGCCTGCTCGAGGTGGAGGACCGCCGGGCCTTCTTCAACGTCAACACGCGCGAGGACCTGGCGCGCGCCGAGGACATGCTCGGCCACGGCTATCCGAACGTGTAGTCGTAGGCCTGGACGCCCCGCGGGAGCTGGACGGTGAGCACGTGCTCCTGGTCGCCGGGAAGCGAGACGAGGCTGTAGAGGCGCTGGCCGCGCACAGTCACCCCTCCGCCACGGACGTCGGCCCCGGCGGCCGAGGCCGCGATCGGCTTGCCGTCGAGGAGCACCTCGACCTTCCGGGGGACGTTGCCCACCGAGGTGAGCACGAGGTAGACCTTGGCGGCCTGGAAGTCGAGGGAGATCTCACCCGAGGATGAGACCGGGGTGGCGTACTGCTTGGTCACCTGCCAGGTGCCCTTGAGCGAGGCCTGGTTGAGCTGGAGGCTTCCGTGGCCCGGGTAGGCGTGGATCCCGCCGCTCACCGGGGGCACGAAGCTCTCCTGGGCCGCCCGGTCGGCGCCGAGATAGGTCTCGGGAGTCGCCATGTTCTGGGACGCGGTGGGGATCTTGACGGTGATGGGGGGTGGCAGATGCTTGGCCCCGGCCTGGAAGAGGAGGGTGCGCACGGCGGCTTCGCTGGCCTTGTAATCGCCCTCGCCGAACTGGGTGTGCCTGACCTCGCCACCCGCGTCGATCAGGTACTCGGCCGGCCAGTACTGGTTCTGGTAGGCGTTCCAGGTCCCGTAGTTGTTGTCCTGGACCACCGGGTAGCGGATGGCGTCGGCGGAGATCGCCTGCTGGACGTTGCCGGCCTCCTGCTCGAAGGTGAACTCCGGCGTCTCGACGCCGACGATGTCGAGGCCGTAGGGGTGGTAGGCGGCGTACAGGGCCTTGAGGAAGGGCAGCGTGCGGATGCAGTTGATGCATGTATAGGTCCAGAAGTCGACGAGGACGACGTGGCCGCGGAGGCCCGCCATGGTCAGCGGGTGGTCGGCGGGGGTGTTGAACCACTGCTGGTTGTCGACGAAGTTGGGCGCCTGCCCGAGGTCGGGCAGCGACGGCGTGTGGACGCCGGGGATGCCCACGGCGGCGGCGGACGTGGTGGTGGTGGCGGCGGCGGCGGGTGCACCCGCGGCGGCGGCCTCGCGCTGGCGGATGGTGAAGCGGGAGGTGGGGCGCAGCGAGGCGAGGCGGTTCTGGACGGCGTTCGAGCTCTCGAGCGACCGGGTGGGATCGGTGAAGAACGAGGGCAGGCTCTTCGAGGTCGCGAGCGCGTCCTCGAAGCGCACGTCGAGGTTGGTGGCCATGACCACGCCGGTGAGGAGGAGGACGACGCCGAGCGTGCGCTCGACCACGTGGCCGCGCGCCTTGCGGCGGACGAGGTCCATCACCCGCCGGCCTCCGACCGAGTAGATCGTGAGCACGGCGCTGAGGCCGGCGACGTAGGCGATGGCGACGGCGACGATCCGCGCCGAGGTGTTGCCCGAGGCGCTCACCGAGATCACCGCGGCGAGGATGGGGCCCGCGCACGGCGCGCACACGAACCCCAGCGCCCCGCCCACGAACAGGCCCGACCAGAACCCGCTCCCGCGTGAGCGGGGGCCGAAGCGGGCCAGGCGCGAGAGGGGAGCCTGCACGCGCTCGGCGAGCTCGGGGACGAGCATCACGAGCCCGAAGGCGATGAGGACGACGACGGCAAGCGTGCGCGTGGCGCCGGCCGCGAGCCCGACGCCCTTGGCGATCTGGGCGAGGGCGACGATGGCGATGGTGAAGGTGAGCGCCAGCCCGAGGATGATCCCCAGCGGTCGCCGCCTCCCCCCGAGCGCGCTCGCCGACAGGAGCGCGGGCAGGACCGGGAGGACGCAGGGGGTGATCGCCGTGCCCGCGCCGGCGACCAAGGCGAACAGCATCAACAGCAACATCTGCGCAGATGATGCGGGGGTGGTCTTGCGGGCGTATTAACGCCCGCGGTGGGTGTCCAGGGCGTCGATGAGGAGCTCGAGCATCCGCCGCCACGCCGTCGGCTCGACCTGCTTGGCGGCCCGGGTGGCGGTGAACAGGAGCTTGAGGTCCACGGGGGTGGCATCGCTGCGCAGACGGCCTTCGGCGCGGGTGTCGATGAGGAGCTGGTTGAGCGCCGCGGTGGCCCGTTCCTGGCCGGCGATGACGGCAGGATGCTCGGAGACGGTCATCATCGCTTCGCCGAAGAAGTCGTCACATGAGGCGTCGCGCTCGACGAGGCTCCAGAGCATCTCGGTGAGCGCCGCCCAGCGGTCGCCCTCGCGCTCGCCCGCCTGGCGCGCGCCCTCGGCGATCTGGTCGAGGCGACCTGACACGAGCTCGGCGATGAGCTCGTGCTTGGAGGCGAACTGGCGGTACACGCTGCCCACCCCCGCGCCGGCGGCGGCAGCGACCACGGGCATCGAGGTGTCGAGCCCTTCCCGGGCGAACACCTCGCCGGCCGCCTTGAGCAGTCGCGCGCGCTTGGCCTCGGGGGCGAGATCGGCCCAGGCGGGCTCCAAGACGACGGGCGGAATGCTCATTCCGCTATAGTACCCGAGGGACCTCGTGGAGGGACGGGCTCCAAATGTTCGCGTTGTTACCGTCGCTGTTCGCTGTCTGAAAGCACATGACCGACTCGAAGCCCAAGGGCGCCAATCCCACCATAACGCTGGCCGTGCTTTCCCTCGCGGGCGCGGCGTATGCGGCGCTCAGCTCGACCGTCATTCCCGCCCTCCCCTCGATCCAGCACAGCCTGCACGCGAGCGAGAGCGGGGTCACCTGGCTGCTCACCGGCTATCTGCTCTCCGCCTCGGTGGGCACGTCGATCCTCGGGCGCCTCGGGGACATGTACGGCAAGGAGCGCGTGCTCCTGGGGACGCTCATCATCCTCGCCGGCGGCACCCTCCTGGGCGCCCTGGCCACGTCGCTGCCGGTGATGATCACCGCCCGGGTGATCCAGGGCGCCGGCGGCGGAATCTTCCCGCTCGCCTTCGGGATCGTGCGCGACGAGTTCCCCCGCGAGAAGGTGGCCGGGAGCATCGGGATCCTCTCCTCGATCCTCGGGGTCGGCGGCGGGGCGGGAATCGTCCTCGCCGGCATCATCATCCAGCACCTCGACTACCACTGGCTGTACTGGTTCCCGCTCATGGTCATCGTGATCTCGGCCGTGTGCACGTGGCGCTTCGTCCCCGAGTCCCCGGTGCGCGTCCCCGGCCGCGTCAACTGGCTCGCCGCCGCGCTCATGAGCGCCGGCATCTCGATCATCCTCATCGCCGTCAGCGAGACGATCAGCTGGGGCTGGGGCTCGGCCAAGACGCTCGGGCTCATCGCCGTCGGCGCGGTAATCTGCGCCATCTGGGTGGTCGTCGAGGTGCGCAGCCGCGAGCCGCTCATCGACATGACGATGATGCGCATCCGTGGGGTGTGGACGACGAACGTGGCCGCCTTCCTCCTCGGCGCGGGGATGTACTCGTCCTTCATCGTCTTCCCCCAGTTCGCCCAGCTCCCCAAGAGCACGGGCTTCGGCTTCGGCGCCTCGACCCTCGTATCGGGCTTCTACCTGCTCCCGGCGACGGTGGGGATGATGCTCCTGGGCACGGCGGCGGGGACGATCTCGCGGCGCTGGGGCTCGAAGGTCGCCCTGCTCATCGGCACGGCATTCACCACCGGCGCCTTCCTCCTGCTCTCGCTCGCCCACGGCCATCCCTACGACCTGCTCGTCTCCGCTGCGCTGCTCGGGATCGGGATGGGCCTCGCCTTCGCCGCCCTCGGAAACCTCATCGTCCAGGCCGTGCCCTCGCACCAGACCGGGGTGGCGAGCGGCATGAACACGGTCATGCGCACGCTCGGTGGCGCCCTCGGCGGTCAGCTCTCGGCCACTTTCATCGCCCACAACGTGGCCCACGGCTTCCCCACCGTCACCGGTTTCACCGACACCTTCGTGATGGCGACCGCCTTCCTCGTCGCCTGCTTCGTCGCCGGGCTCCTGGTCCCGGCGGGCGTCAGCCTCCGATCGCGGACATCGACCGCGCCGGCCGCACGAACCCTGCCTCACCCACATGATGCTTGAGCTCCTTGCGCCAGACGGCGTCGCGGACGATCTCCTCGAGCTCGTCGTCGCTCGCGTCTGAGCGGAGGGGCTCGCGCAGGTCGGTCTCGTTGAGGGAGAACAGGCACGTCCTGAGCTTGCCCTCGGCGGTGAGGCGGATCCGGTTGCAGTCCCCGCAGAAGGGCTCCGAGACCGGATTGATGAAGCCGATCCGGCCGTGGCCGTCGGCGAAGCGGTAGACGCGCGCGGTGGCGCTGGGCTCGCGGGGTTCGGGCTCGAGGGGGTAGACCTACTCGATCCGGGCGCGGATCTCCGCCCCCGTGAGCACCTGCTCGGGAGTCCATTCCTGGTCGGCGTCGAGGGGCATGAACTCGATGAAGCGAATCTCGTAGGGAGTCTGGCGCGCCATCTCGGCGAAGGGGATCACCTCCTCCTCGGTGAAGTCCCGGATCGCCACCGCGTTGATCTTGATCGGGTGGGCTTCGGGGAAGGAGGCGAGGCGCTCGAGTCCGCGCATGACCTTGGGCAGCGCGTCCCGGCGCGTGAGCTCGAAGAAGCGGTCCTGCTGCAGGGAGTCGATCGAGACGTTGAAGCGGTTGATGCCGGCGGCGACGAGTGCCTCGGCATCGCGCTCGAGGAGGAAGCCGTTGGTGGTGATCGAGAGGTCATGGACGTCCTCGAGCTGGGCGAGCATGCCCGCGAGCTTGGGGAAGCCTCGCCGTACGAGGGGCTCACCGCCGGTCAGGCGCACGTCGTGGACGCCCATCGAGGCGAGCAGGGCGACCACGCGCTCGATCTCCTCGAAGGTCAGGATCTCGCTGCGTTCGAGCCACGGCAGCCCCTCTGCGGGCATGCAGTACTGGCAACGGAAGTTGCAGCGATCGGTTACCGATATACGCACGTCGCCGATAAGACGGCCGTGCCCATCTTTCAGTGGTTCACGTGTCATACCTTGAGACTGCCCGTCAAGCTCCCGCATCAGTCATAGCTTCTCTACGAACGTACCCCTGGAATGGATCTACCAGACGTCTCCTAAGAGTACTCTTCTGCCGATGCGGGTCGGCGGGAGGAGCCGGATAGTGGCGGTGGTGCTGGTGGTCGCGGCGTGCGCGCTCGCGGGCTGCGGCACGAGCACGAGCGATCAGGTCAAGGCCAAGGTGCAGCAGTTCGCCACCTCGGTGGCCACCAAGGACGCCCGCACCCTGTGCGACCAGGTCCTCGCTCCCACCCTCCTCGAGCACTTCGCCGCCGTGGGCATCTCGTGCGTGAAGGCGATGCAGATCTTCCTCGGCTCGGTCCATAACCCCACCCTGGCCGTCGGCAAGGTGGTGGTCACCGGCGCCAAGGCGGAGGCGCTCACCCTCAGCGGCGCCAAGGGCCAGCTCGGCGCCCTGAGCGCGGTCGAGCTCGTCAACACCTCCAACGGCTGGCGGGTGTCCGGGCTCGGACAATCGATCCTGCCCGCAAGCGCCACCAAGAAGAAGGCGTGAAATTGGCATCCGTGCCCGACCAATACATGAATTCCGCACAGCCAAATCCGTCGGCCGCCGATTAGCCCTCCCCGGGCAGGAGCCCGAAGGCCACCATGTCGAGCGGCGCCCCCAGCTGCATGTGAAACGAGCGCAGCACGGCCTCGCGCGTGAACCCCGCCCGTTCGGCGACGCGACGGGAGGCGGCGTTGCCGGTGGCGGCGTAGAGGTCGATGCGCTCGAGGTCCAGGAGGGCGAAGCCCCAGGCGCAGATGAGGCGCAGGGCACGGGTGGCGTGGCCGTGGCCGCGGGCATCCCGGCCGAGCAGGTAGCCGACCTCGGCGCGCGCGTGCTCCCAGGTGAAGCGGACCAGCGAGATCGAGCCGAGGAGCTCGCCGTCCTCGCCGGAGACGATCGCGAAGGGCGCGGAGATCCCGTCGCTGACCAGGGCGCGGCTCTCGGCGATCCACGCCCGCGCGGCGGTGATGCCGTACACCGTGGGCACGCGTGTCCAGCGGGTGATCTCCTCGTCGTGGCACAGGGCCACGAGCGTGGCCACGTCGGACTCGCGCCACGGCCGCAGCGCCGTCTCCCCGTCGCGGAGGGGCTCGGTGGGGAGGACGATACGGGCCGGTGAAGACACGGTTCAGGAGATCGTCGCCGCCCGCGCAGCCAGCGCGCGCTCGAGCGCGGCGGGGTCGAGGCCGGGGTCTTGCGCTTCGAGCCAGCGCTCGGCGGCCCGCCGGCCGCCGAGGGCGCGCATGCCCCGGTCCCCGTGCTCGGCGGCGAAGTCGGCGAGGGCGTGCAGGCGCCGGGCGCGCAGCCGCCGCGCGGGGAGGTCGAGGCCCTCGCGATGGGCATCGAGGGCGGCGACGAGCTCGTCGATCCCCGTGGGCGGCGACACCGAGGACACGGCGATGACGGGAGTCTCTCGCGCCGCGAGTGAACGGAGAGCCGAGCGGAGATCGGCGAGGGCGCGCGTGGCCGGGCGCCCGAGGTCGGCCTTGGTGACCACGAGGACGTCGGGGATCTCCATGATTCCCGACTTCAGGAACTGGAGCACGTCCCCGGACCCGGGTTGCACGACGACGACAACGCTGTCGGCCACGTCCGCCACCTCGGTCTCGGACTGTCCGACGCCGACGGTCTCGATCACCACCACGTCGAAGGCGGCCGCGAGCGCACTCGCCGCCGCACGCGTGGCCGGGGCGAGGCCGCCGAGGCGCTCGCCCACGGCCGTCGAGCGGATGTAGACGTCGCGATCGGCGGGATCGACCTCGATCCGCGCCCGGTCGCCGAGGAGGGAGCCCCCCGAGCGCCGCGAGGAGGGGTCGACGGCGAGCACCGCCACCGAGCGCCCCTGAGCGCGCCACTGGGCAACCAGTCGCGAGAGGAGTGAGGACTTCCCGACCCCGGGAGGCCCGGTGACACCGACGACATGGCCGCGCGGCTCGCCCCCGAGCGCCGAGGGCGACACGGCGGCGAGGAGGTCCCGCGCCTCCGTGCGGGCCGCGGGGGAGCGGTTCTCGACAAGGTTGAGGACGGCGGGCGCGGCGCTGAGGTCGCCGGCTCGCAGGCGCTCTCCGAGGTCCGCCCCCTCGGGCATCAGCGAATGGGGGTCAAGCGCGAACGCCGGCCTGGGCGGCCTCGCGCTCGGCCACGAGCTCGACGATCTCGTGCATGATCCGGTTCAGGTCGAAGTCCTTGGGCGTATAGACGGCGGCCACTCCGGCTGCGCGCAGGCGGGCGGCGTCGGCGTCGGGGATGATGCCCCCGACGATCACCGGCACGTCCCCCGCGCCCGCCTCGGCCAGGGCCTCGAGCACGGTGGGGATGAGCTCGGCGTGCGAGCCCGAGAGGATCGAGAGGCCGACGACGTGGACGCCCTCCTGGGCGGCGGAGGTGGCGATCTCGGCCGGGGTGAGGCGGATGCCCTGGTAGACGACGTCCATGCCCACGTCGCGGGCGCGCACGGCGATCTGCTCGGCGCCGTTGGAGTGACCGTCGAGGCCGGGCTTGCCGACGAGGATCTTCAGGCGCCGGCCCAGCGACTCGCTCACCCGCTCGACCTCGTCGCGGAGCGCGGCGAGGTCCTCGCTGGGCGCCGAGGTGGCCTCGCCCACCCCGGTGGGGGCGCGGTAGCTGCCGAACTCAGAGCGCAGGGTCTGCGCCCACTCGCCCGTCGTCGCGCCCGCCCGGGCGGCGGCGATCGTCGCGGGCATGATGTTCTCGGCGTCCGCGCGCGCCACGCGCGCGAGCTCGGCGAGGGCGACGTCGACGGCGGCCTGATCGCGGGTGGAGCGCCACTCCTGTGCCGCGGCCCGGCGCTCGGCCTCGACGGCGGGGTCGACAACGAGGATCCCGCCCTCGTCGTCGGCGGTGAGCGGCGAGGGCTCGGTCTCGGTGTAGCGGTTGACGCCGATGACGACGAGCTCGCCCGTCTCGATCCGGTTGATGCGCGCACGGTGGGCCTCGACGAGGGCGGCCTTCATGTAGTCGACGGCCTCGACGGCGCCGCCCAGCTCCTGGACGCGCTTCATCTCCTCGCGCGCCCCGTCGAGAAGTTCGTCGACGAGTCCCTCCATGACCTTGGAGCCCTCGAAGATGTCGGGGTAGTCGAGCAGGTCGGTCTCGTAGGCCAGGACCTGCTGCAGGCGCAGCGACCACTGCTGATCCCAGGGCCGGGGGAGGCCGAGGGCCTCGTTCCACGCCGGGAGCTGGACGGCGCGGGCGCGCACGCTGCGCCCGAGGGTGACGGCCAGCGCCTCGAGGGCGATCCGGTAGGCGTTGTTCTCGGGCTGGGCCTCGGTGAGGCCGAGCGAGTTGACCTGGACGCCGTAGCGGAAGCGCCGGTGGCGCTCGTCCTCGACCCCGTAGCGCTCGAGGCCGATCTCGTCCCACAGGACGGCCATGGCCCGGAGCTTGGCGTGCTCCTCGATGAAGCGCACGCCGGCGTTGACGAAGAAGGAGATCCGGCCGAACACCGCTCCCATGCGGTCGTGGTCGACGCGGCGCGAGACGGCGTCGAGGACGGCGATGGCGTTGCTCATCGCGAAGGCGATCTCCTGGACGGGCGTCGCCCCCGCCTCCTGGAGGTGGTAGGAGCAGATGTTGATGGGGTTCCACTTGGGCACGTGCTCGACCGTGTAGGCGATCGTGTCGGCGACCAGGCGCATGCTCGGACCGGGCGGGAAGGCGTAGGTCCCGCGGCTCAGGTACTCCTTGAGGATGTCGTTCTGGGTCGTGCCCTGGAGCTTGTCCTCGGCCACCCCCTGCTCCCCGGCGGCGACGATGTAGAGGGCGAGGAGCCACGGGGCGGTGGCGTTGATGGTCATCGAGGTGTTCATCTGATCGAGGGGAATGCCGTCCATCAGCGTCCGCATGTCGCCGAGGTCGGCGATCGACACCCCGACCTTGCCCACCTCGCCGCGGGCGAGCTCGTGGTCGGGGTCATAGCCGGTCTGGGTCGGGAGATCGAAGGCGACCGACAGGCCCGTCTGCCCCTTGGCGAGATTGCCCCGGTAGAGCTCGTTGGAGCGGCGCG
>DASZKU010000321.1:0-6379 GCA_035552815.1 Solirubrobacteraceae bacterium
GAGTTCTTCTTCCGGGGCTTCATCTTCGGGCAGCTGCGTAGCTGGCTGCGGGCCCGCGCTTGGGGTCCGTGGGTGGCGGCGCTCATCACCGGCCTGCTCTTCGGCGCCGCGCACACCGGCTCGGCGGCCGTCAAGTATCTCGTTCCGCTCGCCTTCCTGGGCTTCCTCCTGTGCCTGCTGCGCTGGAAGACGGGCTCGCTGTACCCGGGGATGGCGATGCATTCGGTCAACAATTCACTTGCCTTCGGGATCGACGAGCTCCATTGGCACGCCGGCAAGCTCATCGCCATGGCGCTCCTCGCCTTGGCCGCGATCGCCGCCATCGCCGGTCCGGTGGGATGGCGTCAAGCGGCGGTGGAGCCGAGCGGGACCGACGGCGCTGCCCCCCCGCCGGCGCCGGTGCCGGCGACCGGGAGTGCCGGTCCGCGGGGCGCCTGATCGCCGCTCGCTGATCGCGAGCGTGGCCGCGCGCCGCCGGTTCGTCTACATTTCCGATCATGCAAAGGATCGCTCGGGGCGTGTTCGTGCTCACGCTGCTCGCCTTGATCGTTCCCTGGAGCGCGTCCGCGGCCGGCACCTCGACCACCCCGACGACGCCCACTTCCGCTCCGGTCGCCCCGCCCGCGACCGGCACCCTGCGGCTGGCGCTCTCGGGCGTCTTCCGCGTGAGCCGCGAGAATGTCTCGGTCACCGGCCGGTCGATGACCCTGGACGGGTACGCCAGGCCGTTCGTCGCCGGTCAGGCGGTGACGGTCAAGATCAGCAGCGGTCGGCGCGTCCTCAAGGCGGGACTGTTCAGGCTGCGGAGCGCCCATCACGGGACCTACGGGACCTTCCGGATCCACTTCTCGAGCGGCTCGCCGGGCGGCGTGACGATCACCGCCGTCCACGCCGTCACGCCCGAGCTCGCGCACGTCGCCGCCGTCTCCCAGAAGGTCGAGGTGGTGTCCCCTACCGCGGGTCCCGGATCGACCGGCACCTTCGTGTCCCTGATCCAGTCGCGCCTGGCGGCGCTGCACTTCGCGGTCCCCCAGGACGGCGTCTACGACCAGCTCACGCAGAACGCCGTCCTCGCCTACCGCAAGGTCCGCGGCTTCGCCCGCATCTTCACGCTCGACAGCGCCACGATCCGCGGACTGCTCGCCGGCGCGGGGAGCTTCCAGGTCCGCTACCCCAAGCAGGGCAGTCACGTCGAGGCCGACCTCACCGATCAGACGCTCGCCCTGATCAACGGCGCGAAGGTCTACCAGATCTATCCGATCAGCTCGGGCAAGCCCTCGACGCCGACCGTGCTCGGGACCTACCACGTGTATATGCGGGACCCGGGCTACCTCCCCGACGGCATGTACTTCTCGAGCTTCTTCACCGGCGGGTATGCGATCCACGGATACGACCCCTCGCCCGTGTATCCCGCCAGCCATGGCTGTCTGCGCCTACCCATCGACGACGCCATCAGCGTCTATGACTGGGTCCACATGGGCATGCCCGTCGACGTGTACTACGGCGCGAACTAGCCGCGCTCAGGCGAACCCGCGTGTGAAGCGCGCCAGGTAGCCGAGCCCGACGCCGTACACGAGGAGCGCGAGGACGGTGGGCACGCCGCGCTGCACCCATGCGCTGCCCGACTGCACGATCGAGCGGAAGGGGGAGGTGAGGTCGCGGGCGGCGCCGTTGATGAAGCGGCCCGGTTGACCCTCCTGCTTGGGCTTCACGGGCACGACCTGCCCAGCCGGGGTGCTGTAGACCGCCGCCGCCTGCTGCTTGGAAGCACCGGCGATCTGGTCCCTCGCGAACATCACGAAGGAGGCGGCCACGAAACCGCTGCAGGCGAGCGCGACCAGGACGAGGGCGCGGTGGATCACACCGCCAGCATCGGCTGCCCGCGCGGTTAGCATGAGGGTCGCTCCGATGCAGATCGACCATTCGTCCACCAGAGCCAAGCTCGTTTCAGAGCTCCGCGAGCACGCGCTCGTCATCGGCGAGGTCGTGCTCACGAGTGGCGCCCGGGCCCAGTACCTGGTCGACGCCAAGCGCGCCATCCTCCTCCCGGCGGGCTTCCGCGCCCTGGCCGAGCTCGTGGCCGAGCAGGCGAGCGCCTGGGACGCCACTGCGGTTGGCGGGATGACGATGGGCGCCGACCCGATCGCGTGCGCGGCCCTTGCCGGCGGCGCCGAGGTCAAGGCGTTCTTCGTGCGCAAGGAGGTCAAGGAGCACGGCCTGGCCCGCCGGATCGAGGGGCCGCTGCTCGAGCCCGGCGATCGCTGCATGCTCGTCGAGGACGTCGTCACCACCGGAGGCTCGACGATCCGCGTCATCGAGGCGCTGCACGCCGAGGGCCACCAGGTGTGCGGCGTGCTCGCCATCTGCGACCGCCTAGCGGGCGGCGGCGAACGGATCGAGGCGGCCGCAGGCGCGCCCTTCGTCGCCCTCACCACCATCGACGAGGTGTATCCCGAGCGACCGGACAAGTAACACCGAATTCCGGTGTTACCCGGCCACGCTGCGCATGTGGCCGACCGCTCGCGCAGGCAACCACTCCGCCCGCGCATTTGGCGCCAGCCAAATGCGCAATGGAATCGGCGCCAGCCGATTCCACATGCCCCCGGCAGGAATCGAACCTGCATCCCGCGCTTAGGAGGCGCGTGCTCTATCCATTGAGCTACGAGGGCGCTCGAGCGGGAGGGTAGCCAGCATCGGCGCCCCGCGCGCGCCCGCGTCGTAGCCTGTCGGGGTGGCTGATATTCAAGCCCGGTTTCCAGGACGTTAGCGAGAGCCGATACGTTTGACATCGAACTTCGCGGCTGTGAACATCCCGCGCCTGCAAGGTACATCGCGGCAGGATGGAGGAGAAATTCCTATGTTTAATTCTGGGCGTGCTGCGAGCGTGCCGACGGGCCGACGAGCAGGTCGGGTGGCGCGGTGGGCGACCACCTCAGCCCTGATCCTGGGAGCCGTGGTGGCGGTCGCCGCCTGCGGCAGCAGCACCAGCACCAGTAACGTGAACAAGGCCTCGGCGAGCTTGGGAACGGTGATTTATGGATCGCTGCCGCCGGTGGGTACTCCGGTCAAGGGCGGCACCATCTCCCAGGGCCAGCTCACCGGCCAGACGCCGACCTACATCTTCCCGATCGCCCCGGGGGCGAACACCTCGACGGGGACGATCTCCTTCCTCTCCGAGCTCTTCATGCCCCTGTACGCGGGTCCCACCGGGGCGGAGCCCAAGACCGACTACGCCCTCAGCGCCGCCAGCGGGCCTCCGGTGCCGAGCAACGGAGACAAGACGTACACGATCCCGCTCAAGCCGGGACTCAAGTGGTCAAACGGCAAGCCGCTGGTGGCCAACGACTTCCTCTTCGAGTACTACGAGCTCAAGGCGGCGATCAAGGAGAGTCCCTCGAACTGGGGGCAGTACGTCCCCGGCGAGTTCCCCAACAATGTGACATCGATCAGCGCGCCGAACGCGCAGACGATCGTCATCAACCTCAACAAGGCGTACAACCCCGGATTCTTCCTCAATAACCAGGTGCAGGACACCAACAACGTGTACCCGCTGCCGAGCTCTGACTGGAACGTCGCCGCGGCCAACGGCCCGCATCTCGACTTCACCAATCCGGCCAACGCCAAGAAGATCTACGACTACCTGAACAAGGCGGGCGGCTCGGTGGCGACCTTCGCCAGCAATCCGCTGTGGCAGGTGGTCAGCGGTCCCTTCAAGCTCCAGAGCTTCAGCGCCACCAACAGCTCCTACAACCTGGTCCCCAACCCGAGCTACGGCGGCTCGCCCAAGCCCGTGTTCTCGCAACTCCAGACGCAGACCTACACCGGCTTCACCTCCGAGCTCAACGCGATCAAGAGCGGCAGCCTCGACGTCGGGGTGGGAATCGATCCCTCGCAGCTCGCTCAGGTTCCCGCGCTGAAGTCGCAGGGGATCACCGTGTTCGGTGGTCCGGGCTGGGGCTGGTTCGGCGGCATCATCAACTTCAAGGACACGGCCAATCACTTCGACAAGGTGATCTCACAGCTCTACATCCGCCAGGCGATCGCGCACCTGACCGACCAGCCGGGGATCATCAAGGGCGTCTACAAGGGGGCGGCAGTTGCCGCTTACGGCCCCGTTCCCTCGGCGCCGACCTCGCCCTACACGCCGGCCAACGCCGTCTCGCCTCCGTACCCCTACGATCCGGCGGCGGGAGTGTCATTGCTCAAGTCTCACGGCTGGAACGTGGTCCCGAACGGGCAGACGACGTGCGCCAAGCCGGGCACGGCCGCCACCGAGTGCGGTGCCGGGATCCCCAAGGGGACGCCGATCAAGTTCGTCTGGGCCAACCAGCCGGAGGCTACGCAGACGACGGGCGTCCTGGAATCGGAGGCCCTCGCCTCGGAGGCCAAGCAGGCCGCCGGCATCGACATCGTGCTCCAGACCAAGTCGTTCAACTTCCTCACCGCCAACTACAACGATCAGAACCCCGCCGCGGCGAAGTACACCAACGACTGGGGGGTGAACAACTACGGCGGGCTGTTCGAGAACTACTACCCCACCCAGGACGGGGTCGACAACCCGGGCGGTGGCTTCAACCTCGGCGATTACAACGACCCGACGGCCAACGCCCTGATCCACAACTCGGTGTTCGGCGGCGATCCGAGCGCGGTGAAGATCGAGGCTCAGTATCTGACCACCCACATGCCCGTTTTCTACCTGCCCGACCTCGACTACCTGATCGCGGTGAACGAGAAGAAGGTGGGCGGACCGGCTCCCGGATGGACGGCGCTGACCCAGCAGCAGTGGTTCCCGCAGTACTGGTACAACATCAAATGACCGTGTTCGCTAGGTAGGTCGTACGCACCGGTGATGAGTAACACCCCTCGGATGGGGTCTGTTGTGTGGGTCGGCGCACGGAGGCGCCCGGCGAGCGGTGAGCGGTGGGCGCGGGAGGCGGGCCGGTGATCGGATACATCGGCCGCCGGCTCGTCATCGCCGTCATCATCACCTTCTTCGTCGCCGCCATCACCTTCGCGATGCTTCACTTTCTCGCTCCGAGCCCGGTGTACACCGTGCTCCAGGGCAAGGCGGGGTCCCCCGGGGCGGTCGCGTCGTGGAACCGGCTCCACGGTTACGACCGCCCGGAGGTCGCCCAGTTCTTCACCTACCTGGGCAACCTGGTCCACCTGAACTTCGGCTACTCCTACAAGCTCAGCCAGAGCGTGGACGCACTGTTCAAGGAGAACGCGGGGCGCAGCGCCTACCTCTCGGGTGCCGCGCTCGTCCTCTCGCTCGTCATCGCCATCCCGCTCGGCATCGCCCAGGCGGTCAGGCGCAACAGCGCCGCCGACTACACGGTGACGTCGCTGAACTTCATCCTCTACTCGATGCCGTCGTTCTTCCTCGGCCTCATCCTCATCCAGTTCCTCGCCCTCGACTGGCACATCTTCCCGCCCACGGTGAGCGACAACATCACCACCACCTGGCAGGCGTTCACCCATCCCCTGCAGATGACGCTGCCCATCGTCACCCTGGCGGCGATCAACGTCGCCTCGTTCAGTCGCTATATGCGCTCCTCGACGCTCGACAACCTCGCGCAGGACTACATCCGCCTGGCTCGGGCCAAGGGCCTGTCCGGCCGCGCCGTGCTCTTCCGTCATCTCCTGCGCAACGCGTGCCTGCCCATGATCACCCTCGTCGGGCTCTCGATCCCCACCCTGCTCGCGGGCAACCTGCTCGTCGAGGTCCTCTTCAACATCCAGGGTCTCGGTCTGCTCTTCTTCACCGCGCTCGGGAACCTCGACTACAACGTCCTCCTCGCCTACACCATCCTCGGCGGCGTCCTCACCGTCCTCGGTAACCTGATCGCCGACGTCGCCCTCACCGTGGCCGACCCGCGGGTTCGCGTTTGACCACTCAGCTTCCCCCACCCCCGGTGGGGTCCGCGGGCGAGATGCTCGCCGGGCCCGAGGGCGGGGAGGTCCAGGTCATCGCCAGCGGCTGGCGCCTGGCCCTGCGCGAGTTCCGCTCCAATCGCCTCGCGGTGATCGGCGTCGGCGTGCTCGTCGTCTTCGTCGTCTTCTGCTTCCTCGGGCCCCTCGTCTACCACACCAATCAGTCCCTCACCAACCCCCTGATCACCGATCTCCCACCGGGCGCCGGCCATCCCCTGGGCACGGACGAGAACGGTTTCGACGAGCTCGGACGGATCATGCTCGGAGGGCAGGCGGCGCTCGAGATCGGCTTCCTCGCCGCCTTCATCGCCAGCGTCATCGGCACCCTCTACGGCGCCATCTCGGGCCTCGCCGGCGGGCTCCTCGACGGGCTCATGATGCGCTTCGTCGACGTCCTCCTCTCGATCCCCTTCCTCTTCATCGTCCTCGTCCTCGCCACCAAGTA
>DASZKU010000322.1:0-7736 GCA_035552815.1 Solirubrobacteraceae bacterium
CGGGCGCAGGTGCCCGTATGACCGCGCCGGCGCTCCTCGCCCGCGCCGAGCACGCGGTCAAGGGCCCGGTGTGGGGCTGCCAGATGTGCGGGCAGTGCGTCCTGCACTCCACGGGTCTGACGTGCCCGATGAACTGCCCGAAGACGCTGCGCAACGGGCCATGCGGCGGCGTGCGCCCCGACGGTCACTGCGAGGTCGAGCCGCAGATGCGGTGCGTATGGGTCAAGGCCTCAGAACGCTCGGAGCGCCTGCCCCTATGGCGCGGCCACATCGACCACCTGCGCCCCCCGGTCGACAACCAGCTCAAGGGCACCTCGGCGTGGATCAACCTGTTCAGCGGTCGCGACCGCCGGGCACCCGCGGGCTGGGCGGGCCCGGATGTCCGGCCTTGAGCGCAAGCTGACGGCGCGCGAGTTCGTCGTCACCGCCGAGCTCCCGGTCATCGACGGCGGCGGCCAGGCCGAGATCATCCGCCAGCTCGCGCCCATGCGGCCCTTCGTCGATGCCTTCAACGCCACCGACAATCCCTCCGCCCACGCCCACTGCTCCCCCCTGGCGGTGTCCATCGGCCTGCTCGGAGCGGGAGTCGAGCCGGTCATGCAGCTGGCGTGCCGGGACCGCAACCGCCTCGCGCTCGAAGCCGACCTGGTGGGGGCGGCGATGCACGGGATCGAGAACATCTGCTGCCTCACCGGTGACGACGTCACCGCCGGCGACGAGCCCGAGGCCCGCCGCGTCTTCGACCTCGACGGCCCCCAGCTCATCGCCCTCGCCCGGCTGCTCGAGAACGGGACCTACCTGTCGGGCCGCGCGATCGAGCCCCCTCCCCACTATCTCGTCGGCGCCGTCGAGAATCCCGGCGCCCCGCCCTACGAGTACCGGGTGCGGCGAGCGGCGATGAAGGCGCTCGCCGGCGCCCGCTTCCTGCAGCTACAGATCTGCTACCGCCCCGAGCTCCTCGCCCGCTTCCTGCGCGCCGCCCACGACACCGGCCTGAGCCGCCGCCTGGCGCTCATCCCGTCGATCTGCATCCTGCGCTCGGTCGGCGGCATGCGCTTCGTGGCCACGCGGGTGCCGGGTATCGACATGCCGCCCGAGACCCTGGCCCGCGTCGAAAATGCCAAGGACGCCGAGGCCGAGTGCTTCGAGATCGCCTACGAGCTCGCCTCCCATGCCCTCGCCCAGCCCGGGGTCGCCGGCCTTCACTTCATCTCCTTCCGCAAGGACGCGGGCATCGCCAAGCTCTGCACACGCCTGGGCATCCCGCCCCGAGCCGAAAGGGAAACCAATGGATACAGTGCTTCGCTCGCGGTCTAGCACGGTCACGATCGGCTCAGGCCGGCCGTTCTGCATCATCGGCGAGCGCATCAACCCGACGGGACGCAAGCTCTTCGCCGAGGAGCTCCGCGGCGGCGACCTCTCGACGGTGACCGCCGACGCGCTCGCCCAGGTCGCCGCCGGGGCCGACGTGCTCGACGTCAACGCCGGCATCCCCCTGGTCGACGAGCCCGAGCTCCTGAAGAGCATGCTCGGAACCGTGCAGGACGCCGTCGAGGTCCCGATCTGCATCGACTCCTCGGTGATCGAGGCCCTCGAGGCCGGGCTCTCGGTCTACGAGGGCCGCGCCCTCGTCAACTCGGTCACCGCCGAGGACGAGCGCCTCGAGGAGATCCTCCCCCTCGTCGCCCGCCACGGGGCCGCCGTCATCGGCCTGGCCAACGACGAGACGGGCATCCCCGAGACGCCCGAGAAGCGCCTGGAGTGCGCGCGCAAGATCATCACCGTCGCGGGCGACTACGGGATCGGTCCCGAGGACGTGATCATCGACCCGCTGGCGATGACGGTGGGCGCCGACACCGAGGCAGTGACCACCACGCTCGCCACCATCAGCCTGATCCGCGACGAGCTCGGCGTCAACATGTGCCTGGGCGCCTCGAACGTGTCCTTCGGGCTCCCCGAGCGCCACGCCCTGGGCGCCGCCTTCCTCCCCATGGCGATGGCCGCGGGGCTGACGAGCGCGATCATGTCGAGCGCCGGGGTGTGCGTCCACAGCGTCCGCGCCGCCGACCTCCTCCTCGGCCACGACCCCTGGGGCGCGAGCTGGATCGCCGCCCACCGCGCCCGCAAGGCGGCCGCCGAGGCGGCGGCCGAGGCCGCGTGAGCGCTTCCTCCCCGAAGCCGCGGCGCCCCGGTCGCGCGCCCGGCGAAGCACGCCAAGCACCCGCGCCCGACGACGGGCGCCAGCGCGTACGCCTGCGCTTCCTCCCCGACGGTGCCGAGGTCCGCGTGCCCAGCGGTACGCCGGTGTTCGACGCCGCGAGCTGGAACGGGATCGCCATCGACTCCACGTGCGGCGGCCACGGGACGTGCAAGAAGTGCAAGGTCAGGGTCATCTCCGGCGAGGTCCCCGTCGGCCCCATCGACCCGCGTGCCTTCACCGCCGACGAGCTCCGCGACGGCTGGCGCCTGGCGTGCCGGGCGGGCGCGCGCACCGACCTCGTCGTCGAGGTCCCGCCGCTCGAGACCCGCCCCAAGGCCGCGCTCGTGGGCGTCGGGCGCCACGTCATCCTCCGCCCCGCGGTCCAGAAGCGCCACCTCGTGCTCGCCGAGCCGACCCTCGAGGATCAGCGCTCCGATCTCCAGCGCGTGCTCGACGCCGTCGACGATCTCGAGCCGCGCGCCTCGATCGACGTCCTGCGCTCGCTCGGCGGCACCCTCCGAGCCGCGAACTTCGAGGTCACCGCCGTGGTGTGCGACGAGGAGCTCCTGGACGTCGAGCCCGGCGACACCAGCGCCCGGCGCTTCGCCATCGCCTTCGACCTCGGTACCACCACCGTCGTCGCCACTCTGCTCGACCTCGAGCGCGGGCAGCCGGCCGCGGTGCGCTCGATGCTCAACCGCCAGCAGCCCTACGGCGCCGACGTCATCACCCGGATCTCGGCGACGATGATGGATGACCACGCGCTCGCGGCGCTGCGCGAGCGGGCCCACGAGACCGTCGCCGAGCTCACGCAGGAGGTGTGCGCCGAGGCCGGCGTCGATCCCCGCGAGGTCTACGAGATCACCGTGTGCGGCAACGTGACGATGATGCAGCTCGCCCTCGGCGTCGATCCCGAGCCGCTGTCGATGGCGCCCTTCGTCGTCGCCACCCACGAGTTCCCGCCCGTGCGCGCGGCCGACTTCGGTGTCGCCGTCCACCCCCGCGCCCCGGCCTTCGTGTTCCCCTCCCTGGGCGCCTACGTCGGCGGCGACATCGTCGCGGGCATGCTCGCGACCGGGCTCACCCGCGACCGGCGCCTGCGCCTGTTCATCGACGTGGGCACGAACAGCGAAATCGCCCTGGGCTCGAGCGAGCGCGTGCTCGCCACCGCGGCCCCCGCCGGCCCCGCCTTCGAGGCGGCCCAGATCAAGTGCGGCATGCGCGCCGCCGACGGCGCCATCGAAGGGCTGAAGATCGACGGCGACACCCTCGCGCTCGAGGTCATCGGCGACGTCGAGGCGGTCGGCATGTGCGGCTCGGGGCTCGTCGACGCCGTCTCCGAGCTCGTGCAGGCCGGGCTCCTGGACCGCTCCGGGCGCTTCATCCCCGACGAGGACGCCGCCGCTCTGCACCCCGCCCTGGCCACCCGCCTCACGATGATCGGCAAGGAGCGCGTCTTCGTCCTCCACTGGCGCGGCGAGGATCCCGCAGCCTCGGTCTATCTCTCCCAGCGCGACGTGCGCGAGCTCCAGTTCGCCAAGGCCTCGATCGCCACCGGCTGGCAGATCCTCCTCCACGAGCTCGGAGCGGAGGCCGGCGACATCACCCAGGTCCTCCTGGCCGGGAGCTTCGGCGCCTACCTCACCCCTCTGAGCGCGGTGCGTATCGGCCTCGTCCCCAGGCTCGCGCTCCCGCGCATCGTCTCCGCGGGCAACGTCGCCGGCGAGGGCGCGAAGATCGCCGCCCTCTCCCTGCGCGAGCGCGCCGAGGCGCACGCCATCCTCCGCGAGGTCGAGTACGTCGAGCTCTCCGGCCGTCCCGACTTCAACGACCTCTTCATCGACCAGCTCGCCTTCCCGGGATGACCACGGTCGCCGTCATCGCCTGCGGCGCCCTCGCCGCCGACGTGCGCCGGATCGGGCGCCGGCGGGGGTGGGACATCGACGTCCATCCCGTCCCCGCCCTCCTCCACAACCGCCCCGAGCGCATCGCCCCCGCCGTCGCCGCGCAGGTGGCGCGCCTGCGCGGTCGCTACCAATCGGTGGCGGTGGCCTATGGCGACTGCGGGACCTATGGTGCCCTCGACGGCGTCGGCGCGCCCCGCCTGCAGGCAGACCACTGCTACGACATGCTTGCCGGTGACGAGGTGCGCGATGCGCTCGCCGAGCAGCCCGGGACCTACTTCCTCACCGACTTCCTCGCGCGCACCTTCGAGCGCACCGTAGTGCGCGAGCTCGGCCTCGACCTCCACCCCGAGCTGCGCGAGGACTACTTCGGTAACTACACGCGGGTGCTGTGGCTCGCCCAGCGGCCCACCGCGGCCACGCGGGCAGCGGCCGAGCGGGCGGCGGCGCGCATCGGCCTCCCCCTCGAGGTCCGCGAGGTCGGCGACGGCGGCCTCGAGGCCCAGCTCGCGCGGCTCGTTGCGGCTGCCTAGCGCTGCGAGAGCGCGACCCTGACGCCCTTGGCGAAGATGTTGGCCGGCTTCTTGATCGCAGGCGCGTTGTCGGTCCAGATCCCGTAGAACTCGTCGCTTAGGTGGTTGCCCCGCACCACCGTCCCCGCGAGGCGGGTTGCCAGGCTGTAGATGAGGATCCCCACCGTGTGATGGACGGCGACGTCGCTGTCGCCGGGAGCACCGTTCGGGTAGCCGTGGAGGCCGTCGTGGCTGAAGGTGTTGGCAATGATCCGGTTGCCGTTGAAGTCCTGGCCGGCGACGTGGGCGTGGATGGTGAGGCCGCCGAGGCCGTTGTCGTTGGCCACGTTGCCCTCGATGAGGTTCGAGTAGACCCCGGCTCCGGGCACGCCCGAGGCGAGGAGGATCCCTCCGCCCAGGCTCTTGGTGCCATTGCCGTTCACGGTGTTGTCGATGACGCGGTTGCCATAGACCCCGCCCGTGCTCGGGGTCGGGCCCGCCGCGGTGTAGGCGTTGGCGCTGTGTCCGACGAGGGTGATGCCGCACGCCCAGGGGTTGTCGATCACCGTGTTGTGGGAGACGAGGTTGGCGTCGGTGGGTCCTACCTCGTCGCTCAGGAGGATGCCCCCGGTGTCGTGCTCGACGCGGTTGCCGGAGACGGTGGCGTGGTTGACCGACTCGAGGTGGATGCCCTCGCCGCAGTCGCCGGGGACGTTGCCCGACCCCACGCACGCGCCGGTGGGGTCGGCGGCGAACGAGCCCCGGTCGTTGGAGAGCACCTGGTTGCCGGCGATCGTCACCCGCGAGGTGCGCAGGGCGAGGATGCCCTCCTGGACGGCGTGCTCGACGATGAAGCCCCTGACCGTGGCGCCGCCGGCCCCGGGCCCGGTGATGAGGATGCCGTTGGTGTGGCCGCCGGCGTCGAGCACGGGGTCGCCCACCCCGATCACCGTCACGTCCTTGGCGACCGTCACCGATTCGCGGTAGGCGCCGGGAGCGACGCTCACCGTGTCGCCGCTCGCCGCCTGGGCCACGCCGAAGCCGATCGTCTGGCACGGCATCGCCTTCGTGCACCCGGGTGCATCGATGCCTTTCGCGCTCACGTACAGCGTCTTGGCCGCGGCCGGACTCGCGCCGAGGGCGACGAGCGCGGCGGTGGCGAGGAGCGCGGCGGTGGCGAGGAGCGCGGCGGTCGCGAGGAGCGCGGCGGTCGGGTTAGGGAATCTCATCGATCTTGTCTTGTTCGCTGATGTGGCGCCTCACCTTGGCCGGGCTCCCGAACGCGACCACGCCCGCAGGCAGATCGCGCGTGACCACCGCCCCGGCACCGACCACCGTGTCGTTCCCGATGCTCACCCCCGGGCAGACGATAGCGCCCGCGCCCAGCCACACGTTGTCGCCGATGGTGATGGGCGCGGCGAGCTCCCACCCCAGGCGCCGCGGCTCGGGATCGATCGGATGGGTGGCGGTGACGAGCTGCACCTGGGTGGCGATCTGGCACGCCGCCCCGATGGCGATCGGTGCGGCGTCGAGCATGACGCAGTCGTAGTTGACGAAGGTGCCTGCCTCGATGGTTATCTGCGTGCCGTAGTCGCAGCGAAACGAGGGCTGGATTATCACCCCCTCGCCGGCTCCGCCGAGCAGCTCGCGCAGGAGACGGTCGCGCTCCTCGCGCGCCGTGTGCGGGCTGAGGTTGTAGCGCTCGAGGATGGACTGGGCGCGAGCGTGGGCGGCGGCGATCTCTGGATCGTCGAAGCGATATAGATCCCCCCGCCGCATGCGCTCGAGCATCGTCACCCGCGTTGGCGAAAGATGTCGACCGTGACGCTGTGGGCGAAGGTGTTGGCGGGCTTCTTGACAGCCGGGACCTTCTGCATCCAGATCCCGTAGTACTCGCGGCTGAAGTGGTTTCCGCGAATCACCGTTCCCTTCAGGTTCGTCACCACGCTGAAGATGATCATCCCCGTGGTGTGGGTGATCCCGATATCGCTGTCACCCGGAGCCCCGCTCGTCCACCCGTGGATGGCGTCGTGGCTGAACGAGTTGTCGATGATCAGGTTACCGTTGAAATCCTGGCCCCCGACGTGGTCGTGCAGGGTGAATCCTCCCAACCCGTTGCCGTTGGCCACATTGCCCTCGATCACGTTCGAGTACACCCCCGAGCCGGCGAACCCGGCGGCCAGGAGGATGCCCCCACCCTGACCCTTGATTCCGTTTCCCTTGGCGATGTTGTCGAGCACGCGGTTGTCGTAGACGCCGCCCCTCCTCGGCGCGGGTCTTCCGCCCGCGACAGCGTGGACGTTGTGCCCGACGAGGGTGATACCGCAGGCGAAGGGATTATTGAGGGCCCGGTTGCGCGCGATCAGGTTCGCCTCGGTAGGGCCGAACTCGTCGCTCAGGAGAATGCCGCCGTTGTTGTCCTCGACGGTGTTGCCCGTCACCGTGGCGTGGCTCACGGTCATCAGGTGCAGGCCCTCGCCGCAGTCCCCGGGGGCGCCCCGGTTCGCCGCGCACTCGCCGGTGGCGTAGGGATTCCCGGCGCCCTGGTCGTTGTCGCGCACGATGTTGTCGGAGATGGTCAACCGCGCGGTGCGCTCGGCGAGGATGCCCTCCTGGATCGCATGCTCGACCGTGAAGCCGCTGACCGTCGCGCCCGCGGCGCCGCCGCCGGTGAGGACGATCCCGTTGGTGAGACCGGCGGCGTTTATCACCGGCCGGTGCACGCCGACCAGGCTGATGTCCCGGCCGATGGTCACCGACTCGGCATAGGTGCCCGGCGCCACGCTCACGGTGGCGCCGGCCGACGCCTGGGCGACGGCGTAGGCGATGGTCTGGCAGGGTGCGGGCTGCGTGCACCCCGGTGCGTCGTGGCCGGTAGTGGTTACGTAGAGCGTCCCCGCCTGGGCCGAGCCGGCGCTCGCGCCGGCCGATAGCGCCAGCGCGGCAATCGCGCCGAGGAGGACGGACAGCTTGCCTTTTCTCATCGCTAGTGCAGCGTTCCGAAAGAACTTTGATGATCTGGCGAGTGGCTGCGCGTGCCTGGGCGTGTCCGCCGGCCTTCCTCGTACCGGGCGTACTTGGATGGCCGGCGGACGCGGCCAGGTGCGTCAGCCGGACGAC
>DASZKU010000323.1:0-1731 GCA_035552815.1 Solirubrobacteraceae bacterium
GATGCCTGGGACGTGATGACCAGCGGACGCCCGTACAGCGAGGCCAAGAGCGTCGACGAGGCAATCAGCGAGTGCACCCGAATGGTCTCCAGTCAGTTCACGAAGCCCGCCGTCGGAGCGCTTCTCAAGCTTCATGCGAGCGGTGAGCTCGACCCCACCAGCCAGAGCACCAGAAGCACCGCGCGTCGCTTGCCGGCAGACGGCGGGCGATCGGAGCCGAGGACGGCGCGCGACCCCCGCACGATTCACGCCGCGCCGCTCTCAGACGGCGAGTAACGCACACTACGTGCGTGGATGATTTCGTAGCTGAAGCCGCGCGCGAGATCGCCGGCCGCGCAGAACGGGAGCTCGAGGCGCTCGTGGCGGTGTCCACCCCCTCGGGCGATCTCGGTGGCGCCGAGGAGGCGGTCGCGGTCTGCGCGGCGCTGCTCCCTGCCGAAGCGAGCATCGAGCGCGTACCGTGCTCGACGCCCGGAGGGGCGCAGGACCTGATCGGGCGCGTCCGCGGCTCCGGAAACGCCCGGGTGTTGCTGCTCGGCCATCTGGACACGGTGATCGGACACGAGGCCCACACCCCGTTGCGCCGCGACGGCGAGCGGCTCTATGGCCCAGGCACCGTTGACATGAAGGGCGGGGTCGTGCTCGCGCTCGGTGTCACCAGGGCTCTGTCGAAGCGGCCCGAGGCGTTCGCGGAGCTGTCGGTGCTGCTCGTAACCGACGAGGAATGGCGCACGGACGACTTCGCCCACGTCAGGCGGTTCGAGGGTCATGACGCCTGCCTGTGCTTCGAGGCCGGCGAACGCGCTCCCGAGGGGCACGAGGGGGTCGTGGTGCGACGCAAGGCGGCCGGCACGCTTCACATCACCGCGGCGGGGAGGCCGGCGCACTCTGGCAGCGCACCCGACCAGGGCGCCAACGCCCTGCTCGCGCTCGCGCAGACCGCCGGGGCGCTCGCGGCCAGGCACGATCCACAGGGCGCGCAGCGGCTGAGCGTAGTGCCGACCGTGGTCCGCTCGGGAAAGGCGTTCAACGTGGTCCCCGCCGACGGGGAGCTGGTGCTCGACCTTCGCGCCGACGAGCTCGAGGCGTTCGATCGCGTAGTGGCCGCGGTGCCGCCGGACCTCGACGGTGTTCGCCTCGAAGCGAGGATGCAACGGCTGTGGCCGGGGATGGATGCCCGCGAGGGCACCCGTGACCTCCTCCATCACGCCGGCGAGCGGCTCGGCAGGGGAATCGCGGGGGTGGCACGTGGCGGGGCCAGCGACGCCAGCCACTTCGCCCCGGTGATCCCGCTCACGGTCGACGGGCTCGGCCCCCGCGGCGGGGGAGCCCATACCCCCGAGGAGTTCGTGCTCGCTCCGTCGCTGCGGGAGCGCGCGGAGGTGGCGCTCGCGATCGCCGTCGAGGCAACGGCGGGTTGACGTGCCATCCTTAGGGTGATGAGCGTCACCCCGAGCGCACCCCGCAGTCCTGGGCGATCCGGCAAGGGTCAGCTCCAGCGCGAGGGCATCCTGCTACTCGCGGGGATCGTGGCGCTGATGTGGCTGATCGAGGTCGTCAACTGGGCCGACTCCTACGGACTCGATGGCGACGGCATCCATCCGCGCGACGTGGGCAGGCTGTGGGGGATCTTCACTGCGCCGTTCATCCACGAGAACTTCGCTCCCCACCTGCTCGACAACACGATCCCATTGGTGTTCATGGGGCTGATCATCGCCCTGCACGGAGCGC
>DASZKU010000324.1:0-25496 GCA_035552815.1 Solirubrobacteraceae bacterium
GCGTCGACCTCGGCGTCGGTGTAGGCGCGGTCGGGCACCAAGTGAGGATCATAGGGCCCGCGCCCTTCACCGCCAGGCGGGCCGGCGGACGCGCCCCACGCCGCGCGCCCCACGCCGCGCGCTCCACGCCGCGCGCTCCACGCCGCGCGCCCCACGGCGCCCGCGGGCTCAGCGATCGGCGAGCACGGCGAGCGGCAAGCCGACGAGCAGACCCGCGGCCGCGCCGACGCCGTCGGCGATCCAGCTCGCGTCCGGCACCGCGAGGGGCATGAGGGCGACGACGAGCGCGATGGCGGCGGTCCCGATCAGGTCACCGTCGATCTCCTCGCCCCGGCGCAGGTCGAGCAGGTCGGGAATCGCCCAGGCCACGAGGACGGCGAGGGCGATGCCGTTTCCACCCAGGGCGAAGGTGTCGGGCAGGACCTCGGCCGACAGCGCCATCGCGCCCGCGCCGCCGAGGAGGAAGAGCAGGATGATCGGAAGCGCCCCGTGGCGGCGCTCGAGCAGCCAGCCGTAGAGGCCAATGGCGCCGAGCGAGGCCAAGGCGAAGCCGGTGTTGTTATAGACGAAGGGGGCGGTGAAGAGATGCCAGATCTGCTGGCTCCAGGGGCGGGGGACGATCACGAGCTGGACGACCGAGTCGTTGAACAGCCCGGTCCGCCACAGCAGGCTCCCGACGAGCCCGAGGACGACGAGGAGAACGGTCGCATAGGGGCGCGAGTCGCCACGAATGCCGGGGATCTCGCCCGTCTTCAGGCGCGGCAGCGACGGGGTGGGCGAGCGCAAGCGGCGGTGCCGCTCGGTGACGCGACCCTCGCGATCGATCTTGGGAGCCCGTTTGCGCAGCCGGTTGCCGCAGTACGGACACTCGGTTATGTACGGGCTCACCTCGGATCCGCAGTTCTTGCAGACCACAAACAGATCCGGGCCGCCGGTGCTCACCCCCCGATGGTAGCGCCGCGAACATGCGTGGGCGGGCGGCGAATAGAAGCTACACGCCTGTAGCCGCAACGATCTCCGCCATCACCTCGCGGAGGTCGTGATTGGCCTCGTAGACGACCACCTGGCGCGCGGCCCCGTTCCCCCGCTCGAGCAGGTCCTCGACGGCCTCGAGCTCGCTCGTGGAGCCGAGATCCTGGGCGTGTTCGCGCATGCGGTCCAGCAGCCGCCGGGCCAGCGCTCCGGTCCCGATGCGGTCGCGGTAGGGCAGGTCGACGAGCTCGCCCTCGAGCCCGTGACGGGTGGCCAGCCACCGGTTCTCGTCGAGCATCTCGAACGGGTAGCTCGAGAGCTTGCCGCCGGCATCGAAATGCTCGGCGAGCTCGCGCACGAGCGCCTGCACGAGCGCGGCCAGGCCGAGGGTGTGCTCGATGTGGGTCTGGGAGTCCATCACCCTTACCTCGACGGTGCCGAAGCTGGGATGGGGACGCACGTCCCACCACAGGTAGGTGTAGTCGGCGATCGTCCGCGTCGCCACCATGAACTCGATCCGCTCGACATAGTCGTTCCAGTCCTTGTAGCGCGGCGGGATCCCGACGCGGGGGAAGGCGCGGAAGATCGGGGTCCGGGTCGAGGCCAGGCCGGTCGCGTCGCCGCGCCAGAAGGGCGAGTTGGCGGACAGGGCGAGGAGCACCGGCACGTGCACGCGCATCCCGTTGGCCACGTGGATCGCCTTGTCGGGGTCGTCGATGCCGACGTGGACGTGCATTCCGAAGATGAGCTCCTGGCGCGCCACGAAGCGCAGGGCGCTGATGAGATCGCGGTAACGGGGGCGAGCGACGATGCGCTGGTCCTCCCACCTCGCGAACGGGTGCGTGCCCGCCGAGCCGATGGCCAGCTGCCTGCGCGCCGCGGTGTCGATGACCTGTCCGCGCAGCGCCCGCAGCTGGGCACCCGCCACGGCGATGTCCGGACACGGGTCGGTGGAGATCTCGAGCACCGACTCCCTGAGCTCGGGCTTGATCTCGCCGGTGGGCGCAGGTTCGAGCAGGCTCTCGATGGCGTTGACGAGATCGAGCGTCTCAGCATCGACGATCATGAGCTCCTCCTCGATCCCAAGCGTGTACGCCGGCCCCGTGAATCGATGCTCCACGCGCGCAGCCTACCTACGAGTGCCGCCGACTTGACGGGCGCCGCCGGCCACGTGCTCGTGGCGAGCAGCACATAGACTCGGCGCTGATCCCGAGACGGAAGGACTGTGCCATGGCTCTCGGCTATGACGGGAAGCTCTACATGCTCGCGTTCGACCACCGAGGGTCCTTCCTCAGGGATATGTTCGGGATCAGCGGCGATCCCAGTACCGAGCAGGTCGAGGCGATCTGCGATGTCAAGCGGCTCATCTTCGAGGGCGCGCTCGACGCGGTGGCGCAGGGCGCCGATCCCAACCTCACCGGCATCGTGGTCGATGAGGAGTTCGGCTGCGACATCCCCGCGCGCGCACGCGAGCACGGCCTCAAGCTCGCGGTCGCGGTCGAGCGTTCCGGGCAGGAGGAGTTCGACCTCGAGTACGGGGAGGACTTCGGCGCCCACCTCGAGCGCTTCGATCCCGACTTCGCCAAGGTGCTCGTCCGCTACAACCCCGAGGACGAGGACCCCGAGCGGGGCGCGCGCCAGCGCGAGCGGCTCAAGGTGCTCTCGGACTGGCTGCACGCGCGCGAGGGCAAGCTCCTCTTCGAGCTCCTCGTCCCCCCCGCTCCGGCCCAGCTCGAGCGCGTGGGCGGCGACAGCGCCCGCTACGACACCGACCTGCGCCCCGAGCTCATGCGCAGGACGATCGAGGAGCTCCAGAATGGCGGTGTCGAAGTCGACGTGTGGAAGTTCGAGGGCGTGGACACCAGCGAGGACGCGGCCATGCTCGTCGACCAGGCCCGCGCCGGCAGCGGCCGGGCGGGCGTCGTGTGCATCCTCCTCGGACGCGCCGGATCGGACGAGCAGATCGACCACTGGCTCCGCATCGCCGCCTCGGTCGAGGGCTACGTCGGGTTCGCGATCGGGCGCTCGATCTGGTGGGGTGCCCTCAAGGCCTTCCTGCTCCAGAGCCTCCCCCGCGAACAGGCGCGCGACCAGATCGCGGCTAACTACCTGCGCTTCATCGACGTCTATCAGCGCCACGAGGTGCCCTAAGGGCCCGGCAAGAATTATTGACGGCTTTGACGGCGTCCGGACGCGCCTGGACGCCACCCGCTCGCCCTCATGTACCACCAGTACTGTCGGAGCGAGCGGGCGGCGCCAGTCACGCCCAGCCACTCGTCAAGCTTCCGCCACTAATTCTTGCGCGAACCCTTAGCCTCGGGACGAGCCGGCGGGCGCGACGGTGGTAGCCTGCCCGACCGATGGCCATGCGGATGCGCCAGAGCCTTGCTCAGCTCGAGCAGGCGTTTGTCCACGAGACCCAGCAGGACCGCGAGCGCCGCGAACACCTGCGACGCAACGCCGCCCGGCGGTCGCGCAAGCGCGCCTACGAGCGCGAGAAGTCGCGCAGCAGCGTGCGCTTCGGCCTGCTCGTCTTCTCACTCATCGCCACCGCCGTGATCGTGACGGTGGCGATGTTTGAGACGCTCAATCTGTTGCTGGCGTAAGTCTCCGGGGGGGGCGCACCCCGGAGGACGAAGCTAGCGAGCCTCGCCCAGTTCGCCGAGCGCTGCGTCCACCTCGACACCCTCGCCCTTCCCGGACTCAGCGAGGCGCTCTTGCTGTATCTCGAGATAGACCTCCTTGCGGAAGACGGGAATCTCCCGAGGGGCCTGGATGCCGATCCGCAGCTTCTCGCCCATGATCGCAAGTACCGAAACCTCGATGTCATCACCAATCATGATGCTCTGGTTGGACTTGCGGGTCAGTACCAACATTGGGTCTTGCCTCCCTGCTCGCCTGTGGATACGGAAGCGAGTCCGGCTGCCCCCTACCCA
Organism: Solirubrobacteraceae bacterium; assembly: GCA_035552815.1. Lineage (GTDB taxonomy): Bacteria > Actinomycetota > Thermoleophilia > Solirubrobacterales > Solirubrobacteraceae > Palsa-465. The sequence goes on from DASZKU010000324.1 coordinate 3,909, forward strand.
GGAACGGCCGTCCTGCGCGAGCCAGCATAACGCCTGCGGGTGCCCTTTCACAAGCCATTGGTCGCACCCCTAGGCAAACGTCTGAACCCTCGCGTCGGGGCACTGTATTAGTCTCCCCGCCTCATGGCTCGAAGATCACTACGACCACAACTGAACCAAATCCGTGCCTGGGTCCGCCAAGGACGCACGGACGCATGGATCGCCCACCAGCTCGAAGTGACCGTCCAACAGATCCAGGCCTTCAAGCGCGAGCAGGGCCTCGAAGCCGGATCCGAGGGCGAGGGGGGAGTTCCCGTCCCCGAATACGACGACGAGATCGATCTCCGCGCCGAGGATGACGCGCTCATCGCGGCTGAGCTCGAGGCGGCGGCGGCGGCCCGCGCGGCTGCCGCCGAGGAGTCCGACGAGGACGAGAGCGACGACGGTGGCGAGGGAGACGACGGGGACGAGGACGGCCGGCCCGCGCGCCGCCGGCGAGGCCGGCGCGGTGGCCGTGCCGCCGGCGGCCGCCCCCGGCGCAAGCCCGGCACGGGAACCCTCGAGGGAACCTTCGATCACGGTGACGAGGGCTACGGCTTATGGCTCGACCCCGCCGTCCAGGACGATCCCATCTACGCCGAGTACTGGGCCGGCCACCGCCCGATCGAGGTCACCATCGAGGAAGAGCAGATCGTCATTCGCCGCGCCGGTGGCGGGGAGGACGAGGGGTAATCGGCCGGCGCCGATTACCTTCGCCTTTGGCACAGGCAAATGCGCGGGTAGCCGGCTGGAGCCCCGAGTCCGCCTACCGCGCCCGCTCGCGCTCGAACCGGCCCCCGGAGTAATCACTCGCCGCCCGCAGGTAGCGGGCGAAGGCGGCGCCCGCCACCGTGGGGATGTCCCACGCCTGGGGGTTGGCCGGCGCCGTTCGCACCGCGATGTCGAAGCACCAATCGGTGCCGGCGAAGTAGAGCTCGGCGAGCTCGGTCGAGGTGAAGGGACCGCCGAGGCGGCGGCGGAGCTCGGTGACGATCTCGTCGCGGACGCGCTCGAGGGCGGGGCGGTCTTCGGGCGCGGCGGCGTTCAGCCGGCGCGCGCCCTCTTCCCATAGGCCGATCGCCTCGTCGAAGCGCACACGACCCACCTTAGCCAACCCGGCTCGGGTGCTATCGAGGCATCCCCAGGATGACGTAGGGCTTCTCGCCGGTGCGCACCATTCCCAGCGCGCGGGCGTCGGCGAGGACCGTCGAAGTGCGGTTCAGCGACTTGACCTGGCGCTCGAGGGCGGCGTTGCTGCGCAGGAGCTGGTGGACGACATTGGCCTGCCGGCGTTCGGCGCGCCAGGTGTTGAGGATCGACAGCGCCGGCTGGATGTACAGACAGACGACGATTCCCAGCGTCACGAGCAGCGCCACCCGGCCGACGCGGTCCCAGCGCACCCGGGCCGCCGCCTGGCGGACGGACGCGCCCACGGGCACACGGGGGGCCGGGGGCCGGTTACGGACGTATGCGGAGCGGGCGGGCGGCATCGCCTAACCGCTTCGTTCGCCGCCGCCGCCTTCCTTCCTTCTGCAAGGGAATGTTCAGGCCCGGAACGCGCTGCGTCCCGGATACGTCGCATCGGGGCCGAGGGCCTCTTCGATGCGCAGGAGCTGGTTGTACTTGGCCACGCGGTCGGTGCGCGACGGCGCCCCCGTCTTGATCTGCCCGCACCCGGTCGCCACGGCAAGGTCGGCGATGGTCACGTCCTCGGTCTCCCCCGAGCGATGCGACATGACCACCGAGTACCCCGCCTCGCGCGCCATGCTCACGGCGGCCAGGGTCTCGGTCAGGGTACCGATCTGGTTGACCTTGATGAGGATCGAGTTGCCCACGCCCAGCTCGATCCCGCGCTTGAGACGGGTGGTGTTGGTGACGAAGAGGTCGTCGCCCACGAGCTGGATCTGCTTGCCGATCTGGTCGGTGAGCACCTGCCATCCGTCCCAGTCCTCCTCGGCCATGCCGTCCTCGATCGAGAGGACGGGGTAGCGGCGGCAGAGCTCGGCCCAGTAGTCCGCGAGCTCCTCGGCACTGAGCGTCCTCCCCTCGTGCTCGAGCACGTAGGCGCCGTCGGAGTAGATCTCGCTGGTGGCGGGGTCGAGGGCGATGGCGACCTGGTCCCCGGGCACGTAACCGGCGGCGCGGATCCCGCTCATGATCAACTCGAGCGCCTCGGCGTTGGAGTCGAGGTCGGGGGCGAAGCCGCCCTCGTCGCCCACCGCGGTCGAGGCGCCGCGCTCGTGGAGCGTGGCCTTCAGGCTGTGGAACACCTCGCTGCCCATCTGCAGGGCCTGGGTGAAGCTCCGCGCCCCCACGGGGACGATCATGAACTCCTGGAAGTCGACGCTGTTGTCGGCGTGGGCGCCCCCGTTGATGACGTTCATCATCGGGACCGGGAGGACGTGGGCGCCCTCCCCGCCGATGTAGCGCCACAGCGGCATCCGCACCTCGGCGGCGGCGGCGTGAGCGGCGGCCAGGGACACGGCAAGGATGGCGTTGGCGCCGAGGCGGGACTTGTTCGGGGTGCCGTCGAGCTCGATGAGGAGGCGGTCGAGGGCGGCCTGGGCGCTCGCGTCCTCCCCCCGTACGGCGGTGGCGATCTCGCCGTTGACGTTGTCGACGGCCTTCATCACGCCCTTGCCCATCCAGTCCCCGCCGCCGTCGCGCAGCTCGGTGGCCTCGAATTCGCCGGTGGAGGCCCCGGAGGGAACCGCCGCCCGGCCCCATGCCCCCGAGCTCACGCTGAGCTCGACTTCGACCGTCGGATTGCCGCGGCTGTCGAGGATCTGCCGCGCGTGCACGTGCTCGATCTGGCTCATGTGATCTCCTCGCCTCCTTCGCTCAGTCGAGCACGCGCGTAGTACGCGAGCTGCTCGTCGGGCCCTAGATCGTTCCAGTCGTGGCCCTCCGATGTCGCGAGGCCGCTCCCGCGCTCCACCCGGCCGCGGAAGCGATCCGCGGCGGCGCGGAGCGCGAGCTCGGGATCGGCCCCGAGCTTACGGGCGGCATTGACGGCGGCGAACATCACGTCGCCGAGCTCGTGAAAGCGCGCATCGGGGGTCTGCGCGCGCTCGAGCTCCTCGAGCTCGTCCCTGACCGCCTGTAGCGGCCCCTCCACGCCGGGGAAGTCAAAGCCGCTGCTGGCGGCGCGGCGCTGGACCTTGCGCGCGTAGAGCGGGGCGGGCAGGTTCTCGGGGACCTCGGCGAAGATTCCGCGCTCGCGCCCCTCCTCCCCCTCCTTGATCCGGTCCCAGTTGCGCAGCACGTCGCCCGCGGTGAGCGCGTCGTCGTCCTTGGCGTCCGAGCCGAAGACGTGGGGATGGCGGCGGACGAGCTTCTCCACCGTCCCGTCGGCGACGCGGGCGAGGTCGCCCGCTCCGCGCTCCTCGAGCAGGAGGGCGAGGAAGTGGACCTGAAAGAGGACGTCGCCGAGCTCGTCGAGAAGCTTGGCGTCGTCACGGCGGTGGGCCGCGTCGGCGAGCTCGTAGGCCTCCTCGAGGGTGTGAGGGACGATCGTCCGCTCGTCCTGCTCGCGGTCCCACGGGCACTCGCGCCGCAGCCGCCGCGTGATCGTGTCGAGGCGTGCCAGCGCCTCCTGGATCTCCGACCCGCCCGCCGTCACCCGACCGGCTACTTCTTCTTGGTGGTCGTTGTCCCCGTCGTCGGCGTGGGCGTCACCGTCGGGGTGGTCGGCGTGACCGTCGAGGTGGTGGGCGTGGGCGTCGTCGTCGAGGTCGTCTTCGGGGCGACGTAGCCACTGCAGTCGACGACCTCGAAGCCCGTCCGGCACGTCGTCTTCGCCTTCCACTTCTTCTCCCACGGCGGGGCCGAGAGGGCGGCCTGGGCGAGCGTCGACTTGATCGTCGGCGTCGCCTTGGCGAGCGCCTCGGTGGTGGCGGGGGAAACGCTCGTCACCTCGGCCACGTAGTAGCCGAAGGGGCTCTTGAGCGGCCCGAGGAGCTTGCCGGTCGATGCCGCGAAGATCGCTGAGTTCAGCGCGGCCGGCTCCTGCCCGTTGACCACGCCGGTGAGCAGCCCACCCGTGTTCTTGGTCGCCGTGTCGACCGAGTACTTCTTGGCGGTGACGGCCCAGGACTTACCGCTGCGCAGGGCGGCCAGGGCGGCGTTGGCCCGCGCCTGGGTCTTGGCGAGGATGATCCGCACGTTGCGGCGCTCGGGGGTCGAGTACGAGGCCGCGTGCGCCTTGTAGTACGCGGCCACCGCGGCGGGGGTCGCCAGCTTGGTGGCGAGCTCGGAGACGCGGAAGCGGTAGAGGATGTCGTTCAGGGTCTGGCCCGTCGCGGTGAGGAACTGCTGGAACTGCGCCTGGGTCTTGAACTGCCCGTTCTTGGCGGCGTTGAACTTGGCCATGACCGACGCGTTGGACACCTTGATGCCCTCGGACGCCGCCTGGCCCTGCACCCAGGCCGAGCGCACCAGGTACTCGAGCGTCTGCGTGAACTGCGACACGCACGCCGTCTTGAGCTCGGAGGCGGGGATCGTCGCGGGGGCGATCTTGCGCAGCGAGGCGATGCACTTCGTATATTTCGGCGGGTCGGGCACGATGATCGGGCTGCCCGGCGAGGCCTGCGACTGCCCCACGGCGGCGACGTAGCCCCAATGGGCCAGCGCCCGTGCCGTGATCGGGTTGCCCGCGACCACGGCAACGGAATTGCCGGGGATCGCGCTGCCGCACGCCGACACCACCGAGCCCACAAAAATGGCGCCAAGCGCCAGGATCAACCGAAAACTTCTTCTCACCGGCGGCGGATGGTAGCGAGTTCGCAGCTAAGTCCTCCGAAGGGTCTCATAAGAGCTTCGCGCCAGCAAAATGACCTAAAGTCGGCGCGATGCTCGTGGCGGCGAATGTTCCCATCGAGGACCGCCTGGCGATCGGAGACCTGGTCACCGAGTACGCCTGGCTGCTCGATCACCGCCGCTGGCACGACGTCGCCGGCCTGTGCACCGAGGACGCGGTCCTCACCATCCGCGGCCGCGAGATCCGCGGCCACGCCGGCCTCGCCGAGTGGGCCGAGCACCGCGCCGCCAACAAGGCGCGCCGCACCCAGCACCAGATGACCCTGATGCGCCTCGAGCCCGTCTCCCCCGATCTCGTGCACGGAACCGCCGCCCTCGTCCTCCACGTCGCCAAGGCCGGCCGGGGCGGCACCTACGTCGATCTCGTCGCCGAGTACCGCGACGAGTACGTGCGCACGGACGCGGGCTGGCGCTTCCGGCGCCGTCATCTCGTCAACATCGACGACGAGTAGCTGAACGTAATTTTTCCTCCGCTAATCCGGAGGAAGATCCACATCCGACGCTTACGCCGCCACCTCCGTGGTCACCGCGAGCAGGACATCGGCCGCCCGCACCACGGCGGGGAAGCGCGCCGCCGGGTCCTTGGGTATCCGGACCGAGAGCTGCGACTTCCCCGACTCGTACAGCGCCTCGGGGATCTCGGCCCGGATCTTCTTGGCCCGCACCGAGTCGAGCTCGATCGGGGTCACCGCGAGCCGGTCGCCCCGGAAGGTGACGGCGCGCGCGCCCGCCTGGCCGAGCTTGATCCGCGCCTGCTGGAGCAGGATCAGGTTCTTCAGCGGCTCGGGGAGCTCGCCGAAACGATCGAGCAGCTCCTCGCGCAGGAGACCGAGATCGGCGACCTCGCGCGCCCCCGCGATGCGCCGGTGGACGTCGACCTTGGCCTGCTCGTAGGGGATGTAGTCGGCGGGGACGTAGGCATCGACGTTGACGTCGAGGCGCACGGGCTCCCAGTCCTCGGACGCGCCCCCCTCCTCGAGGCCCGCCACCGCCTCGTCGAGCATCTGCATGTAGAGCTCGAAGCCGAGCGCGGCCACGTGCCCGGACTGCTCGTCGCCGAGGAGGTTGCCGGCGCCGCGGAGCTCGAGGTCGCGCATGGCGATCTTGAAGCCGGCGCCGAGCTCGGTGTAGTCGGAGAGCGCCGAGAGCCGGTTCGCCCCGTCCGGGGTCAGCGCCGCCGCGCTCGGATAGAGCAGGTAGGCGTAGGCGCGCTCGCGGCTGCGTCCCACCCGCCCGCGGATCTGGTAGAGCTGGGCCAGCCCGAAGGCGTCGGCGCGCTCGACGATCAGGGTGTTCGCCTGGGGGATGTCGATCCCCGACTCGATGATGCTCGTGCACACGAGCACGTCGGCATCCCCGCGCAGGAAGCGGAGCATGCGCTGCTCGAGGGTGTGCTCGTCCATCTGCCCGTGCGCGACCTCGAACTTCATGTGCGGGCACAAGGCGCGGAGGCGCTCGGCCGTCTCGTCGATCGACTCGACGCGGTTGTGGAGGAAGAAGGCCTGTCCCCCGCGCGCGTGCTCGCGCTCGAGGGCCTGCTTGACGAGCTGCTCGTCGTACTCCCCCACGTAGGTCTTCACGGGCCGGCGGCCCTCGGGCGGGGTCTCGATCACGCTGATGTCGCGCACCCCGGCGAGCGACATCTGCAGCGTGCGGGGGATCGGCGTCGCGCTCATGGCGATGACGTCGACCTTCAGCTTCAACTGCCGCAGGAGCTCCTTCTGCTTGACCCCGAAGCGTTGCTCCTCGTCGACGATGAGGAGCCCGAGGTCCTTGGCGCGCACGTCGCGCGAGAGGAGCCGGTGGGTGCCGATGAGGATGTCGACCTTGCCCGCCGCGAACTCGGCGATCGTCGCCTTCTGCTCGGCCGCGGGGCGGAAGCGGGAGACGTGGGCGATGGTGATCGGGTAGTCCTTGAGCCGCTCGGAGAACGTGCCGTAGTGCTGCTGGGCGAGGATGGTGGTGGGGACGAGGAGCATGGCCTGCTTGCCGTCCTGGACCGCCTTGAAGGCGGCGCGCAGGGCGACCTCGGTCTTGCCGTAGCCGACGTCGCCGCAGATGAGCCGGTCCATCGGCCGCGGCGCCTCCATGTCGGCCTTGACGAACTCGATCGCGTCGCGCTGGTCGGGGGTCTCGGTGAAGGGGAAGGCGGCCTCGAACTCGCGCTGCCAGTCGCTGTCGGCGGCGAAGGCGTGGCCCTCGCGCCGCTTGCGCTCGGCGTAGAGGTTGAGGAGCTCGCCCGCGAGCTCCTGGGCGGCGCGGCGAGCGCGCGCCTTGATCGTGTCCCAGCGCGTCCCGCCGAGCTTCGAGAGCGGCGGGTGGGCGCCTCCCGCGCCGACGTAGCGGCTGATCTTGGCGAGCTGGTCGACGGGGACGAAGACGCGATCGGAGCCCGCGTACTCGAGGTAGAGGTAGTCGCGCGTGACCTCGGCCACCGTCTTGGTATCAAAGCCGGCGAAGCGGGCGATCCCGTGGTCCTCGTGGACGACGATGTCGCCGGTGCGCAGGTCGGCGAAGCTCCGCAGGACGCCCCGGCGCCGGGCGCGGTCGGACCGGTCCGGAGCCCGGCGACGCCGGAACAGGCGGTGCTCGGGGATGACCGCGAGGTTGAAGCCCGGGGCGATGAAGCCTTCGGAGAGGCGCGCGTGCGCGAAGACGAGGTTGTTGGCGCCGCCGAGGGTCCCGTTCAGCCAGTCGACGCGCAGGCGATCGAGGTTGTAGGCCGCCCGCTCTCCGTCGCCCTTGACCGGATACGCCACCACCGTGCGGTAGCCCGAGCGCACGAGCTTCTCGAGCTCGGGCTCGGCCTCGCGCAGCCCGCGGGCGGCGAAGTTGGCGTCCTGGGCGCGGAAGGTGAAGGGCTGCTCCTGCTCGATGCTCGAAATCCTGATCCGGGCGCGCTCGCGCAGCGCCTCGGCGATCGGTTCGGGCGCCACGTAGAGGTGATGGGCGTCCTCGTCGTGGAAGGCGGCGGTGACGTCCTGCCAGTGATCGTGGAGGACGGGCGCGACGTCCTCCTCGCCGGCGATGATCACCGTCGCGTTGGCCGGCGCGAGGTCGAGGAAGGAGTGGAAGCGGTCGACGGGCAGGAGCTCGGTGATGTCGGGGCGGTTCTCGGCGTCCTCGAGCGCGGCGATCTCCGCCAGCTCGCGGTGCTCCTCGGCGAGCTCGGCGGCGGGGGCGACCTCGACCTCCTCGGCCTCGCCCAGCGAGCGCTGGGTGAAGGTGGAGAACCAGCGCAGCGACTCGATCTCGTCGCCGAACAGGTCGACGCGGACGGCGCGGTCCTCGGTCGCCGGGAAGAGGTCGAGGAGGCCGCCGCGGATGGCGAACTGTCCCCGGTCCTCGACCTGGTCGACGCGCTCATAGCCCGAGGCGACGAGATCGCGGGCCGTCTCCTCGAGGTCGATGAGATCGCCGGTGCGCAGGGTGAAGGCGTGGGGGCGGAGCTCGGGGTCGGGGACCTTCTCCGACAGCGCCACCGCGCTGACCACGACCACGGGCGCCTGATCCTCGTTGAGCAGGGCATCGAGGGCGGCGATGCGCTGGCCCACGAGGTGCGGCGGGGGCGCGAGGTGCGATTCGTAGGTGACGCCGCGGCTCGGGTAAAAGCGCACGTTGCGGGGGGCGAGCCAGGCGCGCAGAGCCGTCGCCAGGTCGCGGGCGGAGCGGTCGTCCCCGGCCACGACGATGGCCGGCGCGCTCGGATCGAGGATGGCCGCGAGCAGGTAGGGGCGCAGGGCCTTCGAGACGAAGGCCTGTCCGCCCTGCTGCGCGAGCTTCGCGGTCTGAGGGTCGGTCTCGGCTTGGGAGAGGAGAGTGCTGAGCATGATCACAGGCCGTAGAAGGGCTTGCGTGGGTGGCCACGCCGTCAAGCCCTTCCCCATCCGGCTCCTTTTAGTCTAGGTCAGGCTTGGGCAGTTTCGGGGGCTATTCTCGGGGCCAAGCGACGCGCCGATCGCTCGCTCTCGGAGGGCAAGAGCACGGGGGCCGAAGCGCAGCTCAGGCGCTGAGCCCGGGGGCGCCGTCGAGCACCACCCGCTCGGCCGCGTCGGCCGCCTCGTCGACGACGCGGGCCACCTCCTCGCTAGGTTCCCGGAAGCGGCCGAGGACATAGGCAGCCACGCGATCGGGGTCGGTGGTCGGCGGGCGCCCGACGCCGACGCGGACCCGCGCGAAGTCGGCGCTGCCCAGGCCTGCCTTGAGCGACTTCAGGCCGTTGTGACCCGCGAGCCCGCCCCCCAGGCGAACGCGGATCTCCCCGAAGGGGAGGTCGATCTCGTCGTGGAGGACGAGGACGTGGTCGAGGGGAACACGCAGCGCCCCGCGCGCCGGACCCACCGATCCGCCCGCGTCATTCATATAGGTCTGGGGGAGGAGCACCGCCACGCGCGGGCCGCCGGGTCCCGTGCGCCCCTCGGTCAGGAGGCCCGAGTACTTGCTCTTGAGCCTGGGCAGCTCCCAGCGTGCGGCGAGCCGTTCGGCGATCTCGAAGCCCACGTTGTGGCGCGTGCCCGCGTATTCGGACCCCGGATTCCCGAGGCCGACGATGAGCCAGTCGACGGGAGCGCCCGGCAAGCTCTAGCGCTCGGCCGGCCGGGGGTTACTCGTCGCCGCCGCCGGACTCGGCCTCGGGCTCACGCGCGCCGTCCTCGCCGACGAGCTCGGTCTCCTGCTCGATGCCCTCTTCGGTCTCGGTCTGCAGGCGCGGCGGGCTCAGGGTGGCGACCAAGAGATCGGGGTCGTCGAGGAACTTGACGACCGAGGTGGCGGCCAGGTCCTCGAGCGTGAGCGTGTCGCCGATCTGCATCCCCGAGACATCGTGCTCGATGACGTCGGGGATGTCGTTGGGAAGAGCTTCGATGTTGAGCTCGCGCGTGACGTGCTCGAGGATGCCGCCCTCCTTGACGCCGGGAGCGTCGTCCTCGCCGACGAGCTCGAGCGGGACGGTGGCCTGGATGGCCTGGTCCAGGCGCACGCGGAGGAGATCCACGTGCACGGTGTGGCCGTCCACGGGGTGGCGGTTGAGCTCCTTGAGCACCACCGGCATCGCCGCGTCGCCGTCGACGCTGAGGTCGACCACGGCGCCGGCGCCCGCGAGCACGTGCCGCAGGGTGCGGTCGTCGACCTCGAAGGGGATCGGATCCTGACCGCCGCCGTAGACGATCCCGGGAATGAGCCCGGTCCGGCGCAGGCGGCGCGCCGCCCGGGAGCCCGATGGCTCACGTCGAGCAACGGCGAGTGCGGCGGTATCTGATGCGGGCATGTCGGTTTCGTCTCCGGTAGGCGGGCGGAGCCGCGCGGCGGCCCCTCGGGCGGCGAACGATGCTAGCGGACGATTCTCCGGCGCCGGGCGCCCGGAGGATTCGGTGGCGCCCGGGGTGGCAGGCGCCCGGAGGATTCTCATGGCGCGCGGGGTGGCGGCCGGCCGGACGATTCGGTGGCGCCCGGGGTGGCAGGCGCGATACGCTTCCCTGGTGGTCGGAGTAGGTCAAGTCATTCTCATGGTCGTGGGTATGCACCTGCTCGCCCTAGCGTGCGCGGCGGTGCTCATCATCCATGCCGCGAGGACCGGTCCCACCGTCGGCTGGCGGGCCCCCGAGGGCGGCTCGGACGATGGGCCGGGCAACGACCGCCGCGGGCCGCGGACGGCGCCGAAGCTCCCGGGCGGTGGCATCCCGTTGCCCGATGCGGCGCCCCCGCGCGTGCGGCTGCGCGATCACCGCCGCCTCGCCGACCTCACCCCGCCGCGCGAGCGCCGGCCGGCCCGCGAGCCGGCGCGCCAGCCCGTGCGCTCTGACTGATTCAGAACTGCTTCGGGCAGTCGGCGTTGGTCTTGATCCGGCGCGAGATCTCGAGGAGCTCGACCTTGAGCCCGGTGAGCGGGTTCCCGGCGTGGCGCACGCGCACGCACTGGGTGATCGGGAGGTGGCCCTGGGGCTCCCACGCCACCCGCGCCACCCCGACGTCTCCCCCCAGGGGGAAGCTGCTCGACACCGTGAGCTCGAGGATCGAGACGCTCCCCGGGTAGCGCAAATTGGTCGCGCTCTGGGCCACGCGCGCCCGGCACGCCGCGCTCGAGCGGCATTGGTAGAGGTCGGCGATCATCGCCGCCTGATTGCCGTGGGCCTGGGCGTCGATGAGCGCGGTCACGCCAGAGCGCTCGGCCGAGACGCTGCTGTACACCCGCGCGAGCATGGCGCTGAGGACCAGGAAGAGCACCACCACGGCGGCGACGATGAGCAGGGTCCTGCGGCGGCGCACGCGGTGATCATCGCGCAGACCCGCGATGCCGGGCGTCGGGCTGCCGTCCCCCGGTCGCGCCCGCCACCGCCGGGCGGCCATGCCCGCCACCGCCGGACGGCCGCGCCCGGCACCGCCGGGCGGCCGCGCTACCCGGCTTCGGCGAAGTCCTCCCCGCTGAGCTCGAGGAAGCGCTCGACGGAGGCCTCCTGGTGCTCGAGGCGCTCGGCGTAGGCGTGGGCGTGCTCGGCCGCGAGCTCGAGGAAGTCCTCGACGCAGCGGACCGGGTCGTCGGCCAGGGGATAGACGCGGGTGAGGTCCTGCTGGGCGCAGGCGATGCCCATCGGCGGCCGGCCCTGCGCCAGGGTGCGGGCGCTGCATACGGGGGCCACGATGAGCTGGAGATCGGGCGCGACCAGCGCCGTGGGGAGCAGGCGCGGGGCGGGCAGGCGCACGGAGAGGTCGATCGAATGCACGACGCTGACGTCGCTGGACACGAGGTCGCTGAGGGGCTCGCGCCACACCTCGAGGACGGTGTCGGCGCCGACGAGGGCATCCTTGAAGGTCGTCGCCTGCTCGAGGTAGAGACGCTCGGCCTCCTCGCGATCCTCGGCATCGGCGAGGTCGAGATCGCAGGGCACGCGCAGCAGTTCACCGGCCGAAACCGTCGCCCCAGCGCCCCGGCTGCCGGCCGCGACGTAGGTCTGGAGGGTTCCGAGATCACGCCGACCATGAAAGATCACCGTGACCGCATCGCTGAGCGGCAGGCCGGCGACGCGCAGGGAGACCGCTACCGAGCCCGTCTGGTCGAGCAGCGCCCGCCGGAGCAATTCCTCCGCCGCGCCGTCGGCTGAACGTGGATCCTCGTCGAGCATAGTGCGTCTGCTCCTTAACATCGGCTTGCTTTCACGATCTATTTACCCAGAGAACCGGTCGGATAGCCACCGACAGCGGGAGTAATCGATGCCCATCGCCTCTGGCCAGGTGGCGCATGCTCGATCATCCCCCGGACGGGTACGCTGCACGGCGATGAAGCTCCTCTACAAGCCCTTCGGGATCGTCGCCGGACTCATCGGAGCCCGGCTCGCGCGCAAGGTCTTCCGGGCGGTGTGGGGGAGGATCGATCCTCAGGCACCACCGCGGCCGAGCACCGAGGACACAAGCCTCCCCAAGGTCATCGGCGCCGCCGCCTTCGAAGCGGCCATCTTCGCCGCCACCCGTGCCGCCGTCGACCGTGCGAGCCTGAAGTGGTTCCAGTTCCTCACCGGGATCTGGGCCGGCGAGAAGGAACCGCCGCCGGCCAAGTAATGGCGCCTGCGGCTCAGGCCGCCGGGCGCACCATGTGGAAGATCCGCTCGACGACCGTGTAGTCGCCCGGGCCTCCCAGCCGTGCAACCGCCCGCAGCGAGGCCGTGTCGACCACGCCGTCGACCAGGTGGCGCTCGTCGAGATGGATCCCCACGACCTGGCCGATGACGAGATGCTGGTCGAAGGTCCGGCCGTCGAGATCGCGCAGTTCGAGATGGTGGACGACCTTGCACTCCATCGCGCACGGTGTCGTCGCCACCCGCGGGGGCGCCACCAGCCGCGAAGGAGCCATCTCGAGCCCGGCGCGCTCGAACTCGCTGGCCCCGCGCGCCAGCGGCGCCGAGGTCTCGTTCATCGCCTCGCTCAGCTCGTAGGTCACCAGGTTCCATACGAACTCGCGGATCTCGGTGGCGAAGGTCGAAGAATCCTTGGCTCCCCGGCTCGAGAAGGCGAGCATGAGCGGGCCTTCGGCGACCGCGTTGAAGAAGCTGTAGGGCGCGAGGTTGACGGCCCCATCGGCGCCCATCGTCGACATCCACCCGATCGGCCGCGGCACCACCAGCGCCTTGAACGGGTCATGAGGGAGGATGCTGCGGTCGCGCTTTTCGGGCTCGTAGAAGATCATCGCGGGCAACAGTACCCGCGCCGGCGGTGATCATTGCCTCGCTGCCGGACACTTATCGGGCAGATGGAGCGTCGTGAGCGATTCGAGGTCCTCTACCGCTCGCACGCCGGCGCGGTGCGCGGGTATGCGTTGCGGCGCACCGGCGCGGCCGCCGCCGACGACGTCGTCGCCGAGGTCTTCCTCGTCGCCTGGCGGCGCCTCGACGATGTGCCCGCGGATCCGCTCCCGTGGCTCCTCGGGGTGGGCAGGCGCGTGCTCGCGAACCGGCGGCGCGGCGACGAGCGCCAGGCGGCGCTGCGCGAGCAGCTGGTGGCTGAGACCGTCGTGCGCCCGGCGTTCGAAGCGCCTTCGACGGACCACGACGACCGCGTGCTTCGCGCCCTCGGAACCCTGGCGCCGGATGATCGCGAGGCGCTGTTGCTCGTTGCCTGGGAAGGCCTGGGGTCGGCTCGCGCAGCGCGCGTGCTCGGCCTCCGACCGGGCGCCTTCGCCATGCGCCTTCACCGCGCGCGCCGGCGCCTCGCTCGCGCCCTTGCCGCCGATAACCCGGTTGAGCGGACCGGGAGCCAGCTTCCGGAGGTTCTGCGATGAGAGATGACGTGCTCGAGCTCCTGCGTGATCGCAACCCGGTCCCCGTCGATCCGCCGCCCCCGCCGATCGACAGCGTGCTCTCGCGGCTCGACGAGGCGGCGGCCGAGGGCGAGCCCGGAGGGATCCGACCCCGACGCGGAGAGATCGGCGGGTGGATCGTGGTCGTGGCCGGGGCGGCGCTCGCGCTCGTCATCCTCGTGCTCGCCGGGACCGGGCGGCGGAGCACCACGCGGACGGGCACTCCGGGGAGCGCTGCCGGGCTGGTAGCGCCCGTGCTCAGGCCCGGACAAGCGTGGCACTACGTCACCGTCGAGCAGTCCACCTCGCCCTTCCACCCGCCCGGGGCGCGGGTCGGGATCGGCCCATACCCGGACACGCTGACCTCGTCCTCGCGGGCCGCCGTCGTCAGCCGCTTCCGGATCGACAACTGGATACCGATGAGTGGAGCGCAGCACACCCGGGGCCGCGATGCCGGCAAGCCGCGCTTCATCGGCAGCGCGGGCGAACGGGCGAGCTGGGTCAGGGAGCACAGCGTGGGCGATGCCGTCGCGGGCGCATCGTTCTCCTCGCCCGGGTTCGCAGTGGGCCCGAAGACCTTCACCTACGCCGAGGTGCTGCGCTTCCCGACCGATCCCGGTGCCGTCATCCGCCTGCTCGGCCTGGCAAAGGCCACTGCGGCGGAGCGGCTCGACCAGGTCAGCTCGCTGCTCCAGTCGGTACCCCTGCTCCCGCCGGCCCGGGCCGCCGTCTTCCAGGCGCTCGTGGACACGCCGGGAATTCGGGATCTGGGCGCCGTCGACGATCCCCTCGGCAGTTCCGGGATCGCCTTGGCAGCTTCCGGCGCGCCGTTCCCGGCGACGGTGAGCGGCCCTCTCGCCCGCCTGGTGCGTCGCGCGGGATCGCTCCCCACGCGCGTCGAGCTCGTGTTCGACCCGGGGACCATGGCCCTGCTCGCCTCGGAGACCGTTCTCGTCAAGCCCAGTCACATCCGCGGGATATCCGCCGGCTATCCCGTGCTGTGGACCGCCTTCGAGGCCTCGGGCACCGTGAGCGCGGCGAGCGTTCCCCCCGCCCAGGTTCTCGGCGCACGCCCACCATCGGCAGCTCGCATCCCCTTGCGCGTGCCTCCGGCCCGGGTGCGCAACGGCACCCCGTTTGCACCGGGCGCTACGTCCCCCCTGCCCCGCTCCCGCCCCTGATCACGAACCCGCGCTTCTCGAGCTCGGCGGTGGCGTCCTCGAAGGCGGCGAAGTCGCGGCGCAGGAGCGCGTCGATCGGGCGCCCGGCCGGCCCGGCGGCGCGAACCCAGCGCCGGAGCACGGCCGCCCCGGCGCGCTCCCTGGCCTCGGCGAGGAGGTCGAGGAGGATGGGCAACTCGGCGCGGTGGTCGAGCTGGCCCGAGAGCAGGGTCAGGGGATCGACGTCGAGCACCTGGCAGAGCTCGGCCTCGGTGAGCCCGAGCACGTCCATGAGCTCGGACGCGCGCTCGCTCTGCGCCTCGCGCCCGAGCCGAGGATCATCGCGCTCGCCGGGCGTCATCGCCGCGGGCTCAGAACCGCTGGTTCTCGCCGCCCCGACGGCCGATGATGGCCTGTGGCGGGCTGTGCCGCTAGGTTCGTGGACACGGCGTTGACGACTCCCTCCGTCTTCATTTGTTCAAAATTTGCCCGGCTTCGTTGCATGCTCCCAGACCTGGTGCTGCGTGGGCGGCGGGGGTTGGAGGAGGAGGGGGGGCGGATTTGAACGCGCGGGATCGTGGCGGCGGGCGCGCGCGGGGGCGCGACGGCTCGCGCTCATTGGAGGCTGGGCGGGAAACGCGACCAGGAGTAGCGTTTCCCGCCCAGCCTCGGGCACACCGCCCACCCCCGGACACGCCGCCCACCCTTGGGCACACCGCCCACCCCCGGACACGCCGCCCAACGCCGGGCGCCTCGGCGACGATCCGAGAACCGGTCGGGCCGCGCGCCCGGTCAGAACAGCTGATTCTCGCCGCCGAAGACGTCGCTGACCGAGCCGTCGGTGAAGATCTGGCGGATCGAGCTGGTCAGGAGGTCGGCGCAGGGCAGGACGCGGACGTTGTCGGGGGCGCCGTGGGGGAGGGGGATGGTGTCGGTCACCACCACCTGCTCGAAGTCGGCCGAGGCGAGGTTCTGCCAGGCGTTGCCCGAGAACACGCCGTGGGTGGCGGCGGCGTAGATGCGGCGGGCGCCGGCGTCCCTGACCGCCATGGCGGCGGCCTTCAGGGTCCCGGCGGTGTCGATGATGTCGTCGACGAGCACGGCGGTCTTGCCCGCGACGTCGCCGATCACGTAGCCGATCTCCGCCACCTGCTGGGCGGGACGCTCCTTGTTGAGGATGGCCAGGTCGGCTCCGATGCGCGAGGCGAAGCGCTTGTTGAGCTTCACGCGCCCGGCGTCCGGGGCGACGACGACGAGGTCCTCGAGGCCGAGGTCGGCGAAGTACTGGGTGAGCATGAAGAGCGCCGTCATGTGGTCGCACGGCTTCTGGAAGAAGCCCTGGATCTGGCCCGAATGCAGGTCCATGGTCAGGAGGCGGTCGATGCCCGCCGACTCGAGCATGCGCGCCACCAGCCGAGAGGTGATGGGCTCGCGCGGGGCGGATTTCTTGTCCTGGCGCGAGTAGCCATACCACGGCGTGACGGCGATCACCCGGTGCGCCGAGCCGCCCACCGCCGCGTCGATCATGACCAGGAGCTCCATCAGGGCGTCGTTGGCGGTCAGGCCGGTGCGGGCGTTGCCGCAGGTGGGCTGGACGATGAATACATCGGCGCCGCGCACCGACTCCTCGAAGCGGCAGTAGACCTCGCCGTTGGAGAAGGTCCGCGACTGGACGCTCGAGAGCTCGACCCCGAGCTTGGCCGCGATGCGGTGGGCGAGCTCGGGATTGGCCCGGCCCGAGCAGAGCATCAGGCGCTTGTTATAGGCGAGCTGCATCTCGCTGGTGGCCAGTGGACTCGTCTCGAGCGCGCTCACGGGGGCCCGGAGTGTACGCCCGCCCGATGACGTACCGGCGCCGAGGACGGTCATCGCTCGTCCGCTCGGTCTGCCGCCGCCTGCTCCGCCGCGGCGCGCTCGGCCCGGCGCTTCGCGTAGCCCTCGATGTTCCGCTGGCGCTCGCGGGCGACGGCGAGAGCACCCGGGGGAACGTCCTCGGTGATCACCGAACCCGCGGCGGTGAAGGCGTCGTCGCCCACCGTCACCGGGGCCACGAAGGCGGTGTCCACGCTCACCCGTACCCCCGAGCCGATCGTCGTGCGGTTCTTGCGATACCCGTCGTAATTGGCGGTGATCGTGCCCGCGCCGATGTTCGAGCCCTCCCCGACGTCAGTGTCGCCGATGTAGGAGAGATGGGGGACCTTGGTGCCGGCGCCGATGTCCGAGTTCTTGATCTCGACGAACGTCCCCGCCTTGGCCTTGGCCCGGAGAACGGCGCCCGGCCGCAGGTAGGCGAACGGCCCGACGCTCGCTCCCTCGCCGACCTCGGCACCGGTCAGGTAGGAGTGGATGACGGTGGCCCGGTCGTCGAGGCGGGAGTCGATCACCGTCGAGCAGGGCCCGACCGAGCACCGGGCGCCGATCTTCGTCGCTCCGAGGAGGCTGGTGAAGGGCGCGATGACGGTGTCCTGGCCGATCTCCACCCCGATGTCGATGACCGTCGCCTGCGGGTCGACGATGGTGACGCCGGCGAGCATGTGCGCCTCGTTGATGCGTCGCTGGGCGATCGCCCGAACCAGGGCGAGGCCGACGCGGTCGTTGACGCCCAGGGTCACGTACTCGTCGGCGACCTCGTAGGCGTCGATCGTGCGTCCGAAGTCGCGCATGATCGGCAGCACGTCGGGAAGGTAGAACTCGCCCTGGGCGTTGTCGGTGCCGACCTGCGCGAGCGCGTCGAGCAGGACTCCGCCGTCGAAGGCGAAGATCCCCGAGTTGACCTCGCGGATGTGGAGCTCGCCTTCGGTGGCGTCGCCCGGCGCCTTGGTCTCGACCACGCGCTCGACCGTGCCGTCGGGACCGCGAACGATGCGTCCGTATCCCCGCGGATCCTCAAGCACGGCGGTGGCCACCGTTCCCGCCGACCCTGAGCGTGCGTGCGCCTCGGCGAGGCCGCGCAGCGTCTCGGCGGTGATCAGCGGCACGTCGCCATTGATGACGATCACCGTGCTCTCGGGCTTGATGTGGGCAGCAGCGGCCTTGACAGCATCGGCGGTGCCCAGGGCCCGCTCCTGGACGGCCATGGTGACCTGACCGTCGAGCAGGGACGCCAGCGGCCGCGCGGGCGAATCGACGACGACGACCGTCTCCGCCCCGGCATCACTCGCCGCCATCACCGGCCACTCGATCATCGGCCGCCCACACAACGTGTGCAGCAGCTTGGGAGTCTCCGAGCGCATCCGCGTGCCCTGGCCCGCGGCGAGGATGACGGCGACGACCGGTGCAGTCACGGCTTGATCGTAAGGGATCGGAGCGGCGGCAGCTTCCGAGCGCCTGCGTGGCCAGCGGCCCCTCCCGTGGGCGCTGGCGGGCCACGATGGCGTGGTAGGGTGCCGCCGGGGCGTTTCTCGGGACTCGAACGGTGACCAGCTCACGGCCGCGGTGGGCAAGGTCGAGATGACGAGAATCAGGGACGGTGAAGGATGGCTGAGGTGCCTGTTATCGGTGGGCCGCCGAGGGCGTGCACGCGGTTGACCGCGGTGGCGATGGCGATCGCGACGGTATGCCTGATCGGCGCCGGGCGCGCTCAGGCGGCGGTGACGGCTTCGAACATCACCGCCCCCGGGGACGGGACGGCGCTGATCGACAACGAGGCGACCAACCCGGGCGCGACGGTGACGGTGTCGGGGACGACAAATGGCACCACCGGCGACTCAGTCGACGTCGACTGTTACCACGGGGGATCAGTTGTCCGCGACCCGACCGGCAGTGTCGTGGGCTACACGGGGCCGACGAGCACGGGAATCGCCGTGGATAACGCCGGCGGTTTCACCGCCTCGGTCCCCTTGCAAGCGTTTGCGGGCTACAGCTGCGAGCTCATCGCCGTGCCGCACGGCACCACGCCAAGCCCCACCGTCGGGTTTACCGGCCCTCGAGTCGCCACCAGCCACTTCTATCTGAATACGGTGACCTCGGGGCCCAACTCCGGTGCCGTTTACGACTTCGGGTTCGGCGATGAGACATTGCTCGGCAATTCGCTCATCGACTCGACCGGCGACTGCGGCCCCGGTCAGAGCCTGTACGACGGCTCGCCGGTGATGAATGCGAGCCCATACCTTCTGAAGTGCGCCGGCAACCTCTACGGTTCGAGTTCGGACTTCGCCAGCGCGACCGCTCCCGATCTCACCCGCTCGGAGATCCAGGTCGACGGGCAGAACGCCTACAACCCGGACTCGGCGGAGAAACTGTTCAGCGGCGCCGACCAGTTGCCGGGCTTTCCCGCTGCCACGGTGACCGTCGGCTTCGACGCGAGCACGGGAACCGCCGGGACGACATCGACTGAGCCGTTGGCGAAATGCACTCCCGCCGACGTGCACGACCCGACCGCGGGCGATTGCACCTCCTTCGTATCGACTGGCGTCACCCTCGAGCGCGTAACCGGCTTCAGCGGCGACGGGCGGATCGAGACGGTGAGCGACACGTACTCGAGCACCGACGGCGCTGCCCATTCCCTCGACCTTGAGTACGAGACCGATCTCGCCAACACCGCCGCGGGCTGGGAGCTCCCGGGCCAGACGACCTTCACCGCCCACGCGACGGGAGACAGGGCCGGTGCACCGCCGTCGGCGGTCGGGACGATCTACGCGATCTACAACTCCGGCGCGGCGCCGAGCCTCGCCAACCCCGTGGCGGCCCTGACCTTCGCCACTCCCTACAGCTCGATCACCTTCGATAACACCCTGTGGTCGGGGTACACGGTTCTCTCCGCGCCCGCGCCGCTGGTCAGCGGGCTGATCGGTTACCAGCGGACGGTGCCCGCCGGCGGCTCGGTGACGATCCAGTGGAGCGCCGTGACCGGAGCGAGTCTGGGCGAGGTCCAGGGCGAGGCCGAGGCGGCGCAGGACGCATACGCGCCGCCCACGATCGCCATCTCCTCCCCCACCCCGGGCACCACCGTGAGTACAAATCCGGTGCTCGTCACCGGAACAGTGAGCGCGGGCTCCGGGGTGAAGACGCTCACCGTCAACGGCGTTCCGGCGATGGTGAGCGGTGGAACCTTCGCGGCCGCGGTGCCGTTGGCGGTGGGGCTGAACACGATCACCGCGGCGATGACCACCAACGCCGGGGGTGCCAACGCGGCTGCCGAGGCGGTGAGCTATAACGGAGCGGCGCCGGTTGCCAGCACGGGGTCCGCCTCGCAAGTCGGTTCCTCGACCGCGAAGCTGTCGGGCAAGGTAACCGCCGGTAGCTCCGCGGCGTCGTACTACTTCCGGTACGGCAAGTCCACCGCCTACGGCCACCGGACGAGGGCGCGGTCGCTCGCGGCCGGGACGGCCCCTGTCCCGGTCAGCGCCGAGCTACCCCCCTTGTCCGCGCACACGACCTATCACTACCGGTTGGTGGCGACGAGCAAGGCGGCGGCGAGCTACGGGAAAGATGCCAAGTTCCAGACACGGTTCGCGCTGAGGCACCTGGCCGTGAGCGTCTCGCCCCATCGCGCCACGAGCGCGCCCTATCACTTCACCGTGAGCGGGTCACTCACCCTACCCAAGGGCGTAACCCGAGGCCAGGGGTGCAAGGGCACGGTGACCGTCGTGACCAAGCACGGCGCCAAGCAGGTCACGGCCCATGCGGCGAAGGTGAGCAGGCGGTGCACGTACTCCGCCACCGCATCGCTGTCGGCCCACCGGCTCAAGGGCCACGGCACGCTGTCGTTCACCGTCACCTTCAACGGCAACGCCAAGCTCGGCGCCGATACGGCCAAGCCGGCCAAGGCAGTCTTCGGCTAAAGAGGGGCGGGGCGGGCGCGGGGCGGCGCGGCGCGGCGCGGGGGGCGGCGGGGCGGGCGCGGCGCGGCGCGGCGCGGCGCGGCGCGGGGGGGCGACGGGCGGGCGCGGCGCGGGGCGGGGCTGCTCACGCGGCGTCGTCCTCCGACCCTCGCCAAGCGTCCATCTCGCGCTGATACTGGTACCAGCGGATCCATTTGCGGATCGCGGTATCCGAGACTCCGTACTTGCGACCGACGGCGACGTAGCTCGTGGAGCGGACCTCGGCGATTAGCTGCTCGTAGGGCGGGCGGGGGACCTTGCGCGTTTCGGGCTTGGGCTTGCGCGGGCCCTTGCTGTGGACGCCGCAGGCCTGCGAGCAGTAGCGCTGGCGCGCGTAATTGGGCAAGAAATCCCTCCCGCAATGGGCACACGCCCGAGGCGCGACGTCCTGTCGATTCTTCCGACCGCAGTGGGTTTCAAACGTCGCTGCGCAGTTGGGACACACGATCCGCAAATTCTCGAGGCGATTGTCGTCGGCCACACCGTTGATGTGATCGAGGATCATCGCCATCGATTGACCGCGCCATGTCTCGCCCTGCCCGCATAGTTCACATTGACGTCGCTTGACTCCCGCCTCGTACAGCCGTCGCTTGAGGTGCCCTCGGTTGTAGCTCGAGTGCTCGACAAGAATCTCGTCGAGCGGTATCGCCATAGAGCGCCGCTCATAGCGCAGCGCCCAGTTCGGGTCGAAGTGATCAGTCGAAATGCCGTATTGGGCGATCAGCTTCTTCAGCGTGCGGTGGTTGCCACCAGCGGCCCGCAGCCCCAGCCGACGAAGCGCCTCGGCAAGGCTCGGCGAATGCTCGACCGCATCTCGAACCTGCGCTTCGGTATACCGAGGTGTCTGTGGCATACCCGAACACTAGTTCGTATGCCGGACGGAAAGTTGTGCCTTTGCGGCTATTTGCGGTGAGCTGGGGAGCCCGGATTCGGACCGGGACTAGGACATCCAAAGTGACCCGTGCTGCCGTTACACCACTCCCCA
>DASZKU010000325.1:0-9254 GCA_035552815.1 Solirubrobacteraceae bacterium
TGCCGGCGTTGTCGGAGTTGGGGACGGCGACCGGAATCCAGCCCGCCGTCGAGGCGGCGTTGCGCCAGAACTTCCGGGCCACCCCCACGCCCGAGGGGTCGGCTCGGTACAGCCAGCCGCCGTCGAGCAGGTACCGGTTGGTCCAGCCGTCGGTCGTCAACGCCCCCTTGGTCGGGGTCACGGCGCGGTAGCCGGCCGCCTGTGCGCTCGCGGCGCCCGCGCCCACCGCTACGGCGAGAGCGAGCAGCGCGGCACGGGCGAGTAAGCGGGCGGTGGGCGATCGCAAGGGGTGACCGGCGGTGCGCGCTCCGGCGGTCGCGCCCGATTCGGGAAGACCGCAGAGTAAAGCGACCGGCGGTCGGCGCGTGCGCCGATGCGGGTGGGGCCCTCGCTACAATCCGCCGGTCTCATGCCCGCCCGCGAGTATGCGGAGGGCCAGATCGTCGCCGACCAGCCGCCCTCGCGGTCGACCGAGTCTGAGTCCTCCAACGGTGTCCGTGTGCGCGGCCGCGCCTTCCCGGCGTGGTCGTCCCCGACCCTGATCGCGCTTGCCGTCTGCCTGGCGGCCGGCTTCATCACCGCCTTCACGCTGCCCACCATCCCGAGCTATGACCCGTTCGCGTGGGTGGTGTGGGGACGCGAGCTCGCCCATCACATCATCGGCCCTCACGAGCCCTTCATCAGCGGCGGCGGCCCGTCGTGGAAGCCCTTCCCCGTCATCTTCACGACGATCTTCGGCTTCTTCGGCTCGGCCGCGCCCAAGCTGTGGGTGGGATTCGCGCGCGCCGGCGGCTTCTTCGGGCTGTTCGTCGCCTACCGGCTCGCGTCGCGCCTGACCGCTTCTGAGCGCTGGCGCCTGGCGGGCCCGATCGCCGGCCTGATCGCCGCCTTCGGGATCTTCCTGACCACGGAGTGGACGCACTACATGTGGCGCGGGACCTCCGAGCCGATGGTCATCACCACCACCCTGTTCGCGATCGAGCGCCACCTCGCGGGGCGGCGCATGACGGCCTTCCTCTCCGGGGTCGCGCTCGCGCTCATGCGCCCCGAGGCCGCCTTCTTCGTCGGCGTCTACGCCCTGTGGCTCTTCTATCGCGACCGCCGGGTGAAGAACGCGCTGCTCCTCCTGGCGGGGCTGGCGCTCATCCCCATCGGCTGGGTCGTGCCGCCGTGGATCGCCTCGGGCCAGCCCTTCCTCTCCTCCACCCACGCTCAGCTCTACAACGGCCACCTCGGCGCCCACCCGCAGCTCGAGGTGCTCAAGCGCGCGACCAACCTGAGCGTGTGGCCGGTGATGATCGCCGCCCTGGCGGTGACGCTGCTCGCAGTCCGTAAGCGCGACTGGCTGACGGTGACGCTCGCCGGCACCGGGCTCGCCTACGTCGCCGTGGTCGAGCTCATGACCTTCGACCGCTATCCGGGGCTCGAGCGCTTCATGCTCCCCGCCGCCGCCGTGGCGGCCGTCCTCGCCGGCGTCGCGGTGACGCGCTTTGCCCTCTTCGCCGGGGGCGGGCTCGCCTCCCTCGCCCTCGCCGCGGTCCTCGTCGCCATCTCCGTCCCCTTCTTCGCCGGGCGGGTGGCAGCGGCGCAACCCGAGCACCACATCACCGCCCAGGCGGTGAAGATCTACAACGAGATGGTCTCGGCTGTCCACAAGGCCGGGGGCAAGGCCGCCGTCTTCCCGTGCCCGTCGAGCCGCGCCGCCGTCAACCACTCGGTGCAGACGAGCCTCGCCTGGGCCCTCGACGCGCCCCTCACCCACATCTACACGGTGACCTACGTCAACACGACGCTGCGCCACCCCTCCGTCGCCTTCTTCGCCCCGCGCAACAAGATCACCGGCGGCGCCCCCAAGGTCCTTCAGTACGGCCTCAAGGGCAAGCTCATCGCCCGCGCGGGGATCTGGAAGGTGCTCCGCGTGACGCGTCCCGGAGACGCGGTGGTGAACGCCTGCGTGGGCCGGTAGCGCGGCGCCCGGGCGTCAGGCGGATACGGCGCCGCCCTGGCGGCGGCCGTAGAGGTGCCCGATCAGGGCGGCGGTGACCTCGGGGTCGAACTGCGTGCCCGCGCAGCGCGTGAGCTCGTCGACGGCGACGTCGTGGGCGCGGGCGGCGCGGTAGGGGCGATCGGAGGTGATCGCATGGTAGGTGTCGGCGACGATGATGACGCGGCTCCCGAAGGGGATCTCCTGGCCGGCGAGGCCGTCGGGGTAGCCGCCGCCGTCCCAGCGCTCGTGCTCGTGGCGCACCATGCGGGCGACGGGGCCGAGGCCGGGGAGGACGCGGAGGATGCGCTCGCCGATCACCGGATGCTGCTTCATGAGCAGCCATTCCTCGTCGTTGAGGGGGCCGGCCTTGTGGAGGATCTCGTCGGGGATGGCGACCTTCCCGATGTCGTGGAGGAGGGCGGCGGAGCGCACGCGCTCGACCTCGGCCGCGTTGCAGCCGAGGGTGCGGGCGACCGAGGCGGACATCTCGATCACCGCCGCGGAGTGCTCACCGGTGTAGCGGTCGCGCTCGAGCAGGGCCACGGCCAGGGCCTCGATGGCCTCGCGCTGCGGGGCCTTGGCCGGGTCGATGTCGGCGTCGGTCTCGGCGGCGATGGTGGCGCGGCCCCCGCCGGTGGCCCGCGAGTGCCCGAGCGCCTGGCGCGCGCTGGCGAGCAGGCCCTCGGCGCTCATCCGGCGCTGCAGGGCGGCGATGCCCAACGAGGCGCCGGCGGCGCGGATCGTCCCCTCTCCCGTCAGCTCGAGCTCGACGAGCAGTCGCTCGAGCCCGGGGAGAGCGGTTTCCGCGTCGGTGTCGGGGAGGAGGACGGCGAACTCGGCGGTGGCGGTGCGGCCGATGAGGTCGTGGGAGCGCGTCGTCGCCCGGAGCCGGGCAGCGAAGGCGGAGACGAGCTCATCGCCGGCCCGGAACCCGTGCCGGAGCTCAAGCGCCTCGAAGTCGTCGATCGAGAGCACGGCCACGCACAGAGCGCGCTGGTAGCGGCGGGCGCGCTCGCACTCCTCGGCCAGGCGGCCGCGCAGGGCGCGCGCGGAGAGCAGGCCGGTGACGGAGTCAAGACGCAGGCCCCGGGCGTGCTCGGCCTCGAGCTCACGCACGCGCTCACGCAGCCACTCGAGCTCCTTGAGCAAGTCGTCCTGATGTCCGCGGGAGAACATTCACTCCCGGTATCGGCAGAATCGGAGGCGGGCTGGAGCTTGGGGCCCGCGCAAGAATTAGTCGGCGCGAGCGGGCGGCGCCAGTCACGCCCAGCCACTCGTCAAGATTCCGCCACTAATTCTTGCGCGAACCCTTGGCGGGCGGCGGAAGGCGTCCGGGCGTCGACGCAGAATGTCGAGAGGGATGATCGTCATCGGCATCGACCCCGGCCTCGCGAGCACGGGCTACGGAGTGGTGGAGAGCGTGGGCTCGCGCCTGCGCGCGCTCGACGGCGGGGTGATCGAGACCGCGGCCGGGCTCGCGCTCGAGCGGCGCCTGGCCCACATCCACGCCCGCATCGGGGAGATGCTCGACGAGCACGCGCCCGATGCCCTGGCCATCGAGCAGCTCTACTTCGGCGCCAACGTGCGCACGGCGTTCGCCGTCGGGCAGTCGCGCGGGGTCGTCCTCCTCGCCGCGGGGACGCGAGGGATTCCCTGCCGCTCCTACACCCCGCAGCAGGTCAAGGGCGCCGTGTGCGGGAACGGCCGCGCCGCCAAGGATCAGGTCCAGCACATGGTCGGGCGCCTGCTCGGCCTCCCCGAGCCGCCCCAGCCCGATCACGCCGCCGATGCCCTCGCGGTGGCGATCTGCGACGCCAACCGGATGCCGCTCCACAGGGCGGTCGCGTCGCTGTGATCGCGCTCCTCTCCGGGCGGGTGGCGGTGCGGCGCTCCGATCACGTGGTGATCGAGTGTGGCGGGGTCGGCTACCGCCTGGCGGTGTCGAGCGAGACCCTGCGCCACGTGCCCGCGATCGGCCACGAGATCATGCTCCACACTCACCTGGTCGTCCGCGACGACGCGCTCGCCCTGTACGGGTTCGCCACCGAAGAGGAGCGGGAGCTCTTCCTCCTCCTCCTCGGCGTGCAGTCGGTGGGGCCCAAGGTCGCCATCGCCGTCCTCTCCGCCGGCGCTCCCCGCGACCTCTTCGCGGCCCTGGCGGCGGGCGACGCCGCGCGCTTCCAGGCGGTGCCGGGGATCGGCAAGCGCACGGCCGAGCGCATCATCGTCGAGCTCCGCGAGAAGGTCGGGGTCGCCGTCCCCGACGGCGGTCAGATCTCCGTGAGCCGCTCCTCAGATGATCCCCGAACGCTGGCGCGCGAGGGCCTGCTCGGCCTCGGCTTCACCCCCGTCGAGACGGACGAGCTCCTCGACGGGGCCCCCGGCGATCGGGCCGAGGACCTGATCGCTCACGCGCTCAAGACCGCACGCCGATGACCTCCGGCGGCGCGCGCATCCAGACGCCCCAGGCGCTCTCCGACGAGGACGAGCTCGAGCGCTCACTGCGCCCGCGCCGGCTCGAGGACTTCGTCGGCCAGGAGCGCCTCAAGGACCAGCTCTCGGTGTCGATCGCCGCCGCCGCCTCGCGCGGAGAGGCGCTCGACCACGTCCTCCTGGCCGGGCCGCCCGGCCTCGGCAAGACCTCGCTCGCCCAGATCGTCGCCCTCGAGCTCGACGTCCCCTTCGTGCAGACGGCGGGCCCGGCGCTCGAGCGCAAGGGCGACATCGCCGCCTTCCTGACCGCGCTCGAGCCGCGGGCGGTGTTCTTCGTCGATGAGATCCACCGCCTGCCCCGGGCGCTGGAGGAGACCTTCTACCCGGCGATGGAGGACGGCTGTCTGCCCATCACCGTGGGCCAGGGGGCGGGCGCCCGCGTGGTCACGCTCGACCTGCCGCCCTTCACCCTCATCGGCGCGACGACGCGGACCGGCCTGCTCACCACGCCGCTGCGCGACCGCTTCGGGATCCAGCACCGGCTCGCGCACTACGCGCCCGACGAGCTCGCCCGCATCGTGCGCCGCTCGGCGCGGCTGCTCGAGATCTCCGTCGAGGAGGCGGGGGCAGCGGCCATCGCCGCCCGCAGCCGGGGGACGCCCCGCGTGGCCAACCGCCTGCTCAAGCGGGTGCGCGACTACGCCGAGGTGCGCGGCGACGGGGTGGTCACGGGGCCTCTGGCCGCCGAGGCTCTCGACCTCCTCGAGGTCGACGGGCTCGGGCTCGATCGCCTCGACCGGGAGATCCTCCGCGCCCTGTGTGAGAAGTTCGGCGGCGGCCCGGTCGGCCTCTCCACCCTCGCGGTCGCGGTGGGGGAGGAGCAGGACACGATCGAGGACGTCTACGAGCCCTACCTGCTCCAGTGCGGCCTGCTCGAGCGCACGCCCCGCGGCCGGGTGGCGACGCGCCGGGCCTTCGCTCACCTCGGGCTCGGGGGGCAGGGGCCGCTCACCCTGATGTGAACGGCGAGGGACGCGCCACGGGGCCCTGCCCCGGTCTGCCGCTCGGTCCGTCTATCCTCACCCTCGATGCCCCACGAGTACCACTTCATCTGCCCCCACTGCGGCCACCGGCTGCTCGCTGCCGACCGGACCGCCGGCTTTCGCCGCGAGAGCCGGGGCTGCGAGAAATGCGGCTTCGGCTACATGTTCGAGCTTCTCGACGACTA
The DNA here is from genome assembly GCA_035552815.1 of Solirubrobacteraceae bacterium. Classification (GTDB taxonomy): domain Bacteria; phylum Actinomycetota; class Thermoleophilia; order Solirubrobacterales; family Solirubrobacteraceae; genus Palsa-465. The sequence continues at coordinate 5,649 of DASZKU010000325.1, forward strand.
CTACCCGGCTCCCAACGCCGCCTTCTTCGCCATCGACGCCGACGGCAAGATGCTCGACTGTGGCAAGGGCTCCTTCGAGCTCACGGGCCTGAGGACCGAGCAGGTCATCGGCCAGCCCGTCCACGACGTGCTCGGCCTGAAGTTCGAGGACGGAACCGACCACGTGGGGACGGCGCTCGAATGGGAGGTCCGCGTGCAGGGCAAGCCCGTCGAGATCACCTCCAACGGCGCCTCCCATCACCGGGCCGTGGCCGACCTCTTCCCGGCCTACGACGACGAGAACGGCGGCCTGCTCATCGTCCTCACGCCGACCAATAACCACTGAGCACCCCACGGACCCACTCCCCTAGGACATGACCGACCGCCAGCGCAACGGCTTCATCCTGCTCCTGGTCGCCGGCCTCATCGCCGCCTCGGTGGCGGTGATCTTCACCAAGAAGACGGTGCTCGGCCTCGACCTCAAGGGCGGCGTCGAGCTCGTCTACCAGGGCGAGCCCACTCCGCAGGTCCCCAAGGTGACCTCCGCCGCGCTCAGCCAGGCCGTCAACATCATGCGCACCCGCGTCGACCAGCTCGGCGTCACCCAGCCGGCGATCCAGACCACGGGCGGCAACCAGATCACCGTCGGGCTCCCGGACATCTCCGACCTCGCCCGCGCCCAGAAGCAGGTGGGGACCACGGCTCAGCTCTTCTTCTACGACTGGGAGAAGAACGCTCTGATCACGAGCGGGGCCAACGTCGGCAAGACGGTGGCGAGCCAGCTCCAGACCCAGGATCCCACCGCCTCCCTGATCAGCCAGGGCACCAGCTCGACGGCGCCCGGGAGCCCCAACATGGGGAGCCTCCCCCTCTACCGGGCGGTCGTGCTCGCGGGCAAGCAGCCCGTCGCCCCGGCGACCAAGAACGAGAGCCACCTCGGGCCGCTCTACTACCTGTTCGGAGCGTCGGGGAGCGCGGCGTGCAAGGTTGCGGCGCAGACCTCGCAGACGACGCCGATCATCGGGCAGCGCTGCCTGCTCGCCGGACCCGAGAGCAGCGTCCAATTCATCAAGGAAGACCTCGCGTCCTCCTACGGATCCAAGGTGACGCTCCCCGAGGGCCAGCTCCTCACCGTGCCCCAGGGGACCGTCGTCCTCCAGGCCGTCGACGCGAGCACGAGCAAGGCGACCCCGGCCAACTCCCCGCTCGCCCAGTTCTACGTGCTCAAGGACAACTACGCGCTCCAGGGCACCGATATCACCAACCCCCAGGAGAGCACCGACCAGCAGGGCAATCCCGACGTCGCCTTCAACTTCACCGGCACCGGGCAGCGGGAGTTCTCGAATGTCACCAAGGAGATCGCCGTCCGCGGGTTCACCCAGCACCCACCGGGCCAGATCTTCGACCAGCACTTCGCCGTCGCCCTCGACGGCAAGCTCATCACCGTCCCCTCGATCGACTACGGCCAGTACCCGGACGGGATCAGCGGCAGCAACGGCGCCGACATCACCGGGGGGTTCACGAGCACGAGCGCTCAGGACCTCGCCCAGCTCCTCCAGGACGGCGCCCTGCCGATCAAGCTGCGGCTCATCTCCTCCTCGCAGGTGTCCGCCACCCTCGGCTCACAGGCTCTGCACCAGGGGCTGATCGCCGGCCTCGCGGGCCTGGCGGTGATCATCGTCTTCCTGCTCGTCTTCTACCGCGTGCTCGGGGTCATCGCCACCGCCGCGCTCTTCGCCTACGCGATCTACTTCTTCGCGCTCCTGAAGCTCATTCCCGTCACTCTCACGCTGCCGGGGATCGCCGGCCTCATCCTCACCATCGGGGTGGCGGCCGACGCCAACATCGTCATCTTCGAACGCGTCAAAGAGGAGGCGCGGGCGGGCCGCTCGATCCGCGCCGCCATCGTCGAGGGCTACAAGAAGGGCCTCACGGCGATCGTCGACGCCAACGTCGTCACCCTGCTCACCGCCTTCATCCTCTTCGTGCTCGCGACCTCCGACGTCCAGGGCTTCGCCTTCACCCTCGGCGTCGGGACCATCGTCTCGCTGTTCACGGCGGTGATGGCGACCCAGGCGATCCTCATGACGATGGGGAACTCGCGCCTCATCGCCAGCGGCGCGGCGATCGGCGCCGCCAAGCCGAAACGGACGTGGCGCTTCGACTTCATGGGCGCCTCGAAGTACTTCTTCACCATGTCCGGCGTCATCCTCCTCGTCGGAGCGCTGGCCATCGGCGGCAAGGGCCTCAACCTGGGCATCGACTTCACCTCGGGCACGCGCATCACCGCGAGCCTCGTCAAACCCGCCTCCCAGAAGCAGATTCAGGGGGTCCTGAGCTCGCTCGGCGCTCCCGACGCCCAGGTCCAGCAGGTGAGCAACAAGTCGCTCGGCCCCCACGTCTACCAGATCTCCACCAAGCAGCTCCCCCAGAACAAGGTCGGCCAGGTCGACGCCAAGCTCTCAAGCGCCTTCGGCCTGCGCGGCGCTCCCAACTCGACCTCGATCGGCCCCACCTTCGGCCGGACGGTGGCCAACAGCGCCATCGAGGCGATCATCGCCTCCCTGCTCGTTATCTCGGCCTACATCGCCCTGCGCTTCGAGTGGAAGTTCTCCGTGCCCGTGCTCATCGCCCTGATGCACGACCTCCTGATCACCGCCGGCGTCTACGCCCTGACCGGAAGGCAGGTCACCACCGACACGGTGGCCGCCCTGCTCACGATCTTGGGCTACTCGATGTACGACACGATCATCGTCTTCGACCGCGTGCGAGAGAACATCCCGCGGATGCCGCGGGCCGCCTTCTCCCAGATCGTCAACCGCTCCATGTCCGAGGTGCTCACCCGGTCGCTGGCCACGACCTTCTGCACGCTCATGCCCGTCGTCGCCCTGCTCTTCTTCGGCGGCAACGCGACGCTCCAGGACTTCGCCTTCGCCCTCCTCATCGGGGTTGCCTCGGGCGCCTACTCGTCGATCTTCATCGCCTCTCCGGTGCTCACCCACTGGAAGGAGCGCGAGCACGGCTTCATCAACCGCCGCCGCCGGATCGAGAAGGAGCTCGGCTTCGTCCCCCCCTACGCCGCGGGCCAGCAGGACATCGATCCCACTCCCAGCGTCCGCCGCCGCACCGGCCGCCTGACCGAGCCCGAGCCCGAGACGGTATCGGCGGCCGAGTTCGAGCAGATGAAGCGCGACCTCGAGATCGAGGAGCGCAGCGGGCGGTCGACCTCGACGCTGACCAAGCGCGTCGCTCGCACCCCGGGCGCGGATCCGACCCCCGGGCGGCCGGCGCGCGCGAAGGCCAAGGCGCCGCGCGGTAGCGGGGCTGAGCCCGGTGGCGAGGCCGCGGCCAAGCCTCGCGGTGGCGATGGCGGTGGCGGCGGTGGCGGCGAGGCGCCCGCGCCGGGACGCTCGCCCTCGCCCTCCCGCGCCCGTCCGTCTGCGCCCGATCGGAGCGCCAGGCCCGCGCGCCCGGCTGCGTCGCCCGCATCGCCTGCGTCGCCTGCGTCGCCTGCGTCGCCTGCGTCGGTCGCGTCGCCTGCGTCGCCCGCATTTTCCGCCTCCGGCGGCGACTGGCCATTGGCCGCCCCGGCGGCTTTCTCTTTCATCGCCTCGACCAACGACTTCA
>DASZKU010000326.1:0-4189 GCA_035552815.1 Solirubrobacteraceae bacterium
GTATCGCTCGTGCACCTGATCCGCGCGGGCGACGCCGTGGAGCAGTTCGCCGCCTTCGTGGCGACGCTGCGCCGATGTCCACCGGGGGGAAGGTGGGAGCTCGTGCTCGCGCTCAAGGGGTTCGCGAGCGAGGCCGAGACCGCCACCTATGTGGCGCTCGCCGGCGACTTCGACCCCGAGGCGGTGCTCCTGCCCGACGAGGGGTTCGACCTCGGCACCTACCTGGCCGTCGCGGCGCGCCTGCGCCGCGACCGGTATTGCTTCGTCAACTCCTACGCCGAGCCGCTGGTCGCCGACTGGCTGGCCAAGCTCGACGCCGCGCTCTCGGCACCCTCCGTCGGACTGGTGGGCGCGACCGGTTCGTGGAACAGCCACCACTCCCTGATGCTCCACACGCTCGGACTCCCGACTCCTTACCGCGGCGCCCTTCCCGCACCGCGGATCGCCCGGGCGCAAGTCGCCGCCCTGACGCCGCCGTCCGCTCCCGCCGATCGCTCCGTGCGCGGCCGGCTGAAGGCGCAGCTCCTCACCGTCGCCGCCTACCCGGTGAACGTCGCCTCCTACCCCCCCTTCCCCAACCCCCACATCCGCACCAACGGCTTCATGATCTCCCACGCCACCCTCTCACGCCTGCGCCTGCCCGTGATCGGCACCAAGTCCGGCGCCTACCGGTTCGAGAGCGGCCGGCGCAACCTCACCCGTCAGGTGCTCGGGCTCGGGCTCGGCGCGCTCGTCGTCGATCGTGACGGCGCCGCCTACGCGCCGGAGCGGTGGGCGGAGAGCCACACGCTGTGGCAGGGCGATCAGGAGCGGGCGATGATGGCCGACAACCAGACGCGCTCCTACGCCGATGGGAGCGGGGACCGGCGCCGGCTCCTCTCGGGCCTGGCGTGGGGCCCGAGTGCCGAGCCCGGTGGCACGCGGTGACGCGCGTGCTCGTCACCGGGGCGAGCGGGTTCGTCGGGTTCCCGGTGGTGACCGAGCTCGCCCGCCGCGGCCATGACGTGCACGCCATCACCTCGCGGACGGCGCCCGCGGGGGGTGGCGGGGTGACCTGGCACCAGGGCGATCTCGCCGCGCGCGGGGGCGTGGATGCGCTCGTCGCCGGGATCGCCCCGGAAGCGCTCGTGCACGCGGCCTGGTACGTCGAGCCCGGTCGCTTCTGGACGGCGGTCGAGAACGTCGACTGGGTCGGGCGCAGCCTGTCGCTCCTGCGCGCCTTCGTGGCGGCCGGGGGCAGGCGCGCCGTGCTCCTCGGCACCTGCGCGGAATACGACTGGACCGAGCCCCAGGAGTTCCTCGCCGAGCTCGGCTCCCCCTTGGGTCCCGCCACCCTGTACGGGAGCGCCAAGGACGGCTTGCGCCGGGTGGCCGGCGCCTACGCCGCGCAGGCCGAGATCGAGCTCGCCTGGGGACGGCTGTTCTTCCTCTACGGCCCCCGCGAGCAGCCGGCGCGGCTCGTGCCCGCCGTGGTGCGCTCGCTCCTGCGCGGGGAGAGCGTCGCCACCACGAGCGGGGCGCAGGTGCGTGACCTCCTCCACGTCGACGACGTGGCCGGGGCGATCGTGGCGCTGCTCGAAAGCGCGGCGGTGGGCCCGGTGAACATCGCCTCGGGGTCGGGGGTGACGCTGCGCGAGGTGATCGGCGAGGTCGCCGCCCTCGTGGGCCGCCCCGAGCTCGTGCGCTTCGGGGAGCTGCCCGAGCGACCCGGCGAGCCCGAGCGCCTCGTCGCCGACGTGACCCGGCTGCGTGCCGAGGTCGGTTATCACCCCCGCCTCACCCTGGCCGAGGGCCTGGCGGCGACCGTCGAGTGGTGGAGATCGGCGTGAGCGACGGCGCCGCAGACAGCCAGGACCCCGACGCTACAGTTCGCCGCCTCATGCCTCGCCTCAGCGCCGCCGTGCTCAACTTCAACGGCCGTCACCTGCTCGAGATCGTGCTCCCGTCGCTGATCGATCAGCGCTACCGCGACTTCGAGACGATCGTCGTCGACAACGGCTCGACCGACGACTCCGTGGCCTATCTCGCCGAGCACTGGCCCGAGGTCCGGGTAGTGGTAACCGGGACGAGAAATGTCGGCGTTTCCGCGGCGCTGAATATGGCGGTCGCCGCCGCCGGAGGCGAGCTCGTGGCGCTGCTCAACAACGACATCGAGCTCGACCCGGATTGGCTCGGAGAGCTGGTGGCGGCGCTTGACCGTCACCCCGAGGCCGCGTCGGTGGCCGGCAAGCTCCTGCGCTTCGACGAGCGTGGGGTCCTCGACGGCGCCGGCAACATCTTCAGGCGCAGCGCCACGGCATGGCAGCGCGGCGCCGGGCAGCCCGATCGTGGTCAGTACGACAGCGAGCAGGAGGTATTCGCCGCCACCGCGGGGGCGGCGCTCTACCGGCGCAGCGCACTCGTCGACGTCGGTCCCTTCGACGAGTCCTTCTTCGCCTATTTCGAGGACGTCGACTGGGGGCTGCGGGCCCAGATCAGCGGGCACCGCTGCTGGTACGTGCCGAGCGCGGTGGCCTTTCACATGGGCAGCCGCACCACGCGCGGGGACGCCGACCCCTTCTACTACGAGCTCCAGCGACGTAACACCCTGGCGCTGCTCATCAAGGACGTGCCCCTGCCCTTCATCGTCCGTAACGCCCCCCACATCCTCGCCCATCACGCTCTCGGGCTCGCCTACAGCGCCCGGGCGCGGATGTTGCGCGTGCACCTGCGGGCGATCCGCGCCGCCTGGTCGGCGGCGCCCGCCTGGCGTGCCGAGCGCCGTCGCATCCTCGGCACCCGCCAGGTGGGGATCGGCGACTTCGATCGCTTTGTCAGCGACCGCTGAGGGCGAGGGCCCACCGGTCGCGACCGAGCCCCGGCTCACCGTCACCATCCCCACCTATAACGGACGGGCCCTGGTCGAGACGATGCTGCGCTCGCTGGCCGCGCAGACGCTGGCGCCGGGACGGATCGTCGTCGTCGACGACGCCTCCGAGGACGACACCGTCGCTCACCTCCAGGCCCATTGGCCGCAGGTGGAGGTGTCAGTCCTCGAGCGCCGCAGCGGGGTGAGCGCCGCCCTCAACGCCTGCCTGGCGGCCGCCGAGACCGAGCTCGTGGCCCTGTTCAACAACGACATGGAGCTCGCCCCCGAGTGCCTGGCCGAGCTCGTGGCGGCGCTCGAGCGCCACCCCGAGGCCGCCTCGGCGACGCCCAAGATGCTCGACTTCGGCGAACGTGACGTGCTCGATGGCGCCGGCGATCTCCTCGTCTGGCGCGGCGGCGCCACCCGGCGCGGACACGGCGAGCGCGACCGGGGCCAGTACGACGTCGCCGAAGAGGTGTTCGGCGCCTGCGGTGGCTCGGCACTCTACCGCCGCAGCGCCCTCGATCTCGTCGGCCCCCTCGACGAGGCGTACTTCGCCTATTACGAGGACGTCGACTGGGCCTTCCGGGCCCAGCTCGCGGGCCTGCGCTGCCGCTATGTGCCGAGCGCCGTGCTCTACCACCGCGGCAGCGCGACCCTCGGCCGCGGCTTCAGCGACTTCAACGGCTATCACCTGTGGCGCAACCCGATCTGGCTCGTGGTCAAGTGCTACCCCGCGCGTAGCCTCGTGCGCCACGCGCCGGCGCTGGCGCGGGGACAGCTCGGCAACCTCTATGCCGCCGCCCGGGCGCGGAAGCTCCGGGTGTGGGGGCGCGCCATGCGCGACGGCGTCCGTGGCCTCCCCGCCGCCCTGGGGCGGCGCCGCTCCGTGCAACGACGGCGGACGATCTCCCTGGCCGAGCTCGAGGCGGTGGCGCGGGCGGGGCGCCGAGGCCGATGATCGGGCTCGTGTACCTGGCTTGGGCGCCCCTCGGCCCCGAGGAGCCGCGGCGCTTCCTCGCCTCCTATCGCGAGCACGATGCCGGCGCCGAGCACGAGCTCGTGGTCCTCCTCAACGGCGTGGCGGCCGCGAGCGGCGACCCCGCCGCCGCGCGCGCCGAGGTCCTCGGCGCCCTGCACGAGGTGCCCCACCGGGTCATCGAGGTCGACCCGCCGCGGATCGACCTCGCCGCCTACGGGGAGGCCGCGCGCCGCCTCGAGCACTCCCACCTGTGCTTCCTGAACTCCTACGCCGAAGTGCTCGTCGACGGCTGGCTCGGCCATCTCGAGCGGGCGCTCGCGCAGCCCGGGGTGGCGATGGCGGGCGCCACCGGGAGCTGG
>DASZKU010000327.1:0-3236 GCA_035552815.1 Solirubrobacteraceae bacterium
GGCGAGGCGTGGCGTGAGCTGGCGCGGGCGCTTGGGTTGTAGGGCCGCGGGAGCTCAGCGGTCGAGCCGACGGTTCCCGGTAGAGCGCCGGGGCGCACGCGGCGCTGTTGGCCGGACGTGATGCCTGTTGACCACCTATACGGTGGTCAACAGGCGTCACCCCTGGGCTTCGGCGGTCCCACGTGACGCATGCGGCGCCGCCCTCGCCACCCTAAGGAGCTCGCCACCGCCCGCGCGGGCGCGGGCGCCGGCCGCGCGCTGAGGCACGCCAGCGACACCGCCCCCGCCGAGACGAAGAAGGCGATGATGAGCAGCACGCCGTGGCGGTAGGTGGGGAGGGGACCTGAGTGGGAGACATGGGCGAGGACGGCGACGAGGCCGGCGACGCCGAGGACGGTGCCCACCTGGCGCGCCATATTGAGGATGCCGCTGCCGGTGCCGAAGCGAGCGGGCTCGAGCGAGGCGCTCCCGGCGCCGAGCAGCGAGGGGATGGTGAGGCCGACGCCCGCGCCCCCGAGGAGCTGGGCGGGGAGGAGGTGGCCGACGTACGCCGGGTGCGCGGTCATCGAGAGCAGCCACAGGAGCTGGGCGCCGGCGCCGACCAGGCACCCGAGCACGGCCACGCGTCCCACCCCGCCGAAGCGGACCGCGAGGCGGGGGGCGACGAGCCTGGCGAAGGGGAGGACCATGAGCGGCCCGGGGCCGATGGCGAGGCCGGCGCGGACGGCGGAGTAGCCCCACACGCCGGTGAGGAACTCGACCGAGCTGAGCACGAAGGCGCCGAAGCCCGCGTAATAGAAGATCGAGGCGACGAAGGCGCCGCTGAACGTCCGCGAGCGCAGGAGCTCGAGCTCGATCACCGGCGAATGGTGGTGTGCCGAGCGCACCACCATCGCCGACCCGCATGCCAGCGCGCCGAGGAGAAGCGCCAGGAACCCCGGCGAGGCCCAGCCCCAATCGGGCGCCTTGACCAGGGCCAGGGCGACGAGGCCGACGGCGGCGGCGAGGAGGGCGGCACCGGGGAGATCTGGGCGCCCCTGCACGCGCTCGTCGCGGCTCTCGGTCACCACCCGCGCGGCGAGGATGACGGCGATGAGCCCGACGGGGAGGTTGATCCAGAACACCAGACGCCAGCTCACCTCGACGAGGCTCCCCCCGATCACGGGTCCTAGCGCCGCGCCGAGGGCGGCGACGGCGGACCACGTGCCGATCGCCCGGGGACGCGCCGCCGGTGGCACCTCGGCAAGGAGGAGCGAGAGCGAGGCGGGCACCATCATCCCCGCGCCACACGCCTGCACGACCCGGGCGGCGATCAGCGCCGACACGCCGGGGGCGAGGCCGCAGACGAGCGAGCCCAGGCTGAAGGTGACGAGGCCGGCGGTGAACATCCGGCGGCGGCCGATGCGGTCGGCCCAGCGTCCCGCGGGGACGAGCACGGCGGCGAAGACGATCGTGTAGCCGTTGAGCACCCAGGACAGCGAGCTCAGGCTCGTGCCCCGGTACTGGCGACCGATGTAGGGGAAGGCGAGGTTGACGATGAAGAGGTCGAGGCTCGACATGAACACGGCGAGCGAGACGACGGCGAGGACGGCGGTCATGCGCCGGGACGCGCCCGGGGCGGCGGTGGCGTCGGGGGACGCGCCCGGTGCGGCGGTCGCGCGGGGGGACGCGCCCGGGGCGGCGGTCCTCTGTGGGCCCCGCCGGGTCACGTCGCGCTCGTAGTCAGTCCGAAATCTGGATGCACTGAGGGCGGCACCCTAGCACGATGGCGGTGGGTGCGTCCAGATTTGCGACTAACTCGGCTACACTGACCGCGATGCCAGCGCCGACGACCCAGCCCCGCGAGTGCTCGGTGGCCCGGACGCTCGAGATCGTCGGGGAGAAATGGGCGCTCCTCGCCGTGCGCGAGGTGTTTCTCGGCAACCGGCGCTTTGACGAGATGGTGCGCCGAACCGGCGCTCCGCGGGACACGCTGGCGGCGCGGCTGAAGACCCTGGTAGCCGGGGGAATCCTCGAGCGCCGTCAGTACTCAGAGCATCCGGCGCGCTACGAGTACCGCCTCACGCAGGCCGGTCGTGAGCTCTACCCGGTGATCATGACGCTGATGAGGTGGGGCGACCGGCACCTGGCCGGGGAGGAGGGGCCGCCGCGCATGCTCGAGCACACCTGCGGTCATCGCTTCGTGCCCGGGCTCGTGTGCGAAGCATGCGGGGAGCCGGCCGACGCGCGCGACGTCCGTCTCATCACGGCCGAGTAGCCGAGAACTCGAGCAGCCACTCCGCGCAGCGCAGCGTCCGCGCATCGCGCCCGGGCGCGCCGATGACCTGGAGGCCGGCGGGGAGGCCGTCGGCCGTCCACGCCAGCGGGACGGAGACCGCGGGGGCGCCGATCAGGGTCTCGACGCGGCAGAAGAGCGGGTCGCCGGTGAAGTAGAGGCCGACGGGGGGGACGCCGCCGGCACTCGGCGTGAGCACGCCGTCGTAGCCGTCGAGAAGGCGCGCCAGCTCGGGGCCGACGTCGGCGGTGACCTGCTGGGCGTCGGCGTAGCGCTCGGCGGGGATCTCGGCGCCCTCGCGCAGGGCGGCGCGCACCTCGTCGCTGAGGAGCTCGGGGGAGGCGTCGAGCTCGGGCGCGAGGTTGGTCGCGGACTCGACCCACTGGATCGTCGTCTGGGCGGCGACGAGGTCGGAGAACCGCGCCGGGGGCTCGATCTCCTCGGCGCGCGCGCCGGCCTCGGCCGCGGCCCGGGCGACGTCCTCGATCGCCGCTCGCGCGGCGGGCTCGACGCGCGACCAGTGCGGGGTGCGCATGAACGCGAGGCGCGGGGCCGCGCCGGGCGCGTCCGTGCCCGCGCCCGCGCCCGCGCCCGCGCCCGGCGTGCCCGCGCCCGGCGTGCCCGCGCCCAGCGCGCCCGCGCCCAGCGCGCCCGCGCCCGGCGTGTCCGTGCCCAGCGTGCCCGCGCCCGCCGCGGCCAGGACAGTCGCCGCGAGCCGGACATCGGCAATCGTCCGCCCGAACAGGCCGACGGTGTCGAGCGAGTGGGCGAGGATCTTGACCCCGTCGCGGGGGAAGGACGCGAACGTGGGCTTGTAGGCGATGACGGCGCAGTAGGACCCGGGGCGGTTGATCGAACCCGCCGTCTGCGTTCCGGTGGCGAGGGGGATGTGCCCGGCTCCGACGGCGGCCGCCGAGCCGCTCGAGGATCCCCCGGGCGTGCGCGTGCGGTCGAGCGGGTT
>DASZKU010000328.1:0-6618 GCA_035552815.1 Solirubrobacteraceae bacterium
CCTCGTTTGCCGCCGGGACGGCCGCGCTGCGCAGGCTCGCCCAGGACGGTCCCCTCCCCACCGTGATCCGGCTCTCCGACGAGGCCGAGACGGCGCTCAACCTCGCCGAGCCGGCGAAGCTCGGGACGGGGAGCGCGGGGAGCACGGGGAGCACGGGGAGCGCGGGCGCCTGCCTGGCCATCGTCGGCTACGAGGGCACCGCCGTCGAGGTGGAGCACCGGCGCACCGGCGCCTCGGCGAGGCTCCGCGAGTACGGCGGCGAGCCAGAAGCGGCGGCCGGTGAGCGCTGGCGGCACGGCCGCTACCACGGCCCCTACCTCAGGGATGCCCTGCTCGACGCCGGCGCGCTCGTCGACACGCTCGAGACCGCGTGCTTCTGGTCGCGGCTCGAGGCGCTTTACGCCGCCGTGTCCGAGGCCCTGCGCCGGTCGCTGAGCGAGCAGGGCGCGCCGCCGCTGGTGCTGTGCCACATCTCCCACGTGTATGCGGCGGGCGCGTCGCTGTACTTCACCGTCGCCTGCGCCGAGCTCGAGGATCCCGTGGCCCAGTGGCGCGAGGCGAAGGCCGCCGCCGCGGACGCCATCCTCGCCGCCGGCGGAACCATCAGTCACCACCACGGCGTCGGCACCGACCACCTACCCTGGTACGAGCGGGAGGTCGGCAAGCTCGGGGTGCAGGCGCTGCGCGCGGTCAAGCTCGCCCTCGATCCCGCCGGAATTCTCAACCCCGGGGTGCTCATCCCCTAGCAGTCGCGGACGGCGCCGCATCACGCCCAGTAAGCCACTATACTTTATGAAGTATGCGTACGTTCCGGCGTCTGCTCGGCTTCCTCACGCCCTATCGCAGGGCGGTCAACTGGTCGTTCGCGCTCGCCTTCGGCGCGATGGGCGCGACCGTGCTCATTCCCTATCTCACCGGCCGCGCCATCAACGCCATCCGCGCCCATCAGCACCACACCCTGACCGTGCTGGGCATCCTCATCGTCGTCGCCGCCCTCGGACGGCTCGTGCTCAGCATCTTTCGCCGTCTCGTCGCCGGCCAGGTGTCGCTCGCCGTCGAGTACGACTTGCGCGCGGCGCTCTACGGGCACCTCCAACGCCTCGAGCTCGGATTCTTCGACCACCAGCAGACGGGACAGCTGATGTCGCGCGCCACCGTCGACCTCCAGGCGGTGCGCTTCTTCCTGGGCTACGGCCTCGTCTTCATCGGCCAGTCGGTGCTCACCATCCTCCTCGCCGGCGCCGCCATGTTCGCCATCAAGCCCGACCTCGCCGCCATCTCGCTCGCGCCCGTCCTCCTCGTCATCTTCATCGCCGACCGCTACGGGCGGCGCTCGCGGCCCGCTCTCCAGGAGGTGCAGCAGCGCCTCGGCGAGCTCACCGCCGACGCCGAGGAGAACGTCTCCGGCATCCGCGTCGTCAAGGCCTTCGCCCGCGAGGACCGTCAGCGCGAGCGCTTCCGGTATTCCGCCACTCGCGTGTTCGACCAGGCCGTGTACGCCACCCGGCTCGAGGCCAGGTACACGCCGATGATCAGCTTCCTCCCCAACCTGGGACTCGCGGCCATCCTCCTCGTCGGCGGCCGCGAGGTGATCAGCGGCTCGCTCAGCGTCGGCGATTTCACCGCCTTCTACGCCTACCTGCTCATGCTCATCTCCCCGATGCAGACGCTGGGCTACATGCTCAGCGCCACCCAGCGCGCGACCGCCTCGGGAGCTCGCATCTTCGAGATCCTCGACCGCGCCCCGCGCATCACCTCGCCCCCCGACGCGCCCGACCTCCCGCCCGGCGACGGGCGCGTCGAGCTCATCGATGCGGGACTCACCTTCGAGGGCGCGAGCCATCCTGCCCTCCGCGAGGCCAACCTCGTGGTCGAGGCGGGCACCACCGTCGCGCTCGTGGGTCCCACGGGCTCGGGCAAGACCACGCTCGTGTCGTTGCTCCCGCGCCTCTATGACGCCACCACCGGGTGCGTGAAGATCGACGGCGCCGACGTCGCCTCGGTCCGGCTCGAAAGCCTGCGTGCCGCCATCGCCACCGTCAACGACGACCCCTTCCTGTTCTCGGCCACCGTGCATGAGAACATCGCCTACGCCCGGCCGGACGCTTCCCGCGAAGACGTCGAGCTCGCGGCCCGCCGCGCCCAGGCGGACGAGTTCATCCGCGAGCTCCCCGACGGATACGACACGCGCATCGGCGAGCGCGGCCTCACCCTCTCGGGCGGCCAGCGCCAGCGCATCGCCATCGCCCGCGCCTTCCTCGCCGACCCGCGCATCCTCATCCTCGACGACGCCACCTCCTCGGTCGACGCCTCGACCGAGCAGGAGATCAAGCATTCCCTGCGCGAGGTGATGGCGGGACGGACGACATTCGTCATCGCCCACCGCCCCTCGACGATCAACCTAGCCGACGAGATCGTCGTCATCGACGGCGGCCGGATCGCCGGCGTGGGGACCCACGCCGAGCTCCTCGACCGCCTCCCCCTGTACCGGGAGATCGTGCAGGACGGCCAGCCCGAGCGGGCGTTCCTGACCGAGCCCGAAGGAGCGAGCCTGTGAGCGCAACCGCTTCCTCTCCCCGGCTCGCCGAGCTCCGTCGCCGCCTGCGCGACACGGGCGGGCGCCGGCGCAAGCTCCGCGGCCTCGCCCTCCTCCTGCGCCCCTATCGCTGGCGGGTGCTCGCGATGTTCGTCTCCCTGCTCGCCGCCACGGGCGCCGCCCTCGCCCCCGCGCCCCTGGCCAAGCTCGCCATCGACGACGGCATCAACCATCACAACACCGGCACCCTCGACCTCGTCGTCCTCGCCTTCCTCGCCTCCGCCGCCGTCTACTGGGTCGCCAGCTACCTGCAGACCTATCTCGTCGGCTGGGTCGGCCAGCGGGCGCTGCGCGACCTCCGCCTCCAGCTCTTCGAGCACCTGCAATCGCTCTCGGTGGGCTTCTACTCGCGCAACCGCGCCGGCGTGATCATCTCCCGCCTCACCAACGACGTCGAGGCTCTCGACCAGCTCATCTCCGACGGACTGGCGACCCTCTTCCAGTCGACGCTCATGCTCCTCGGCGTGATCGTCATCCTCCTCGTCCTCGACCCGCACCTGGCCCTGTTCACCTTCATCACCTTGCCGATCCTGGCGATCGGGGCATTCGCCTTCCGGATCGCCTCTGCCGACGCCTACCGACGCACGCGCGAGAAGATCGCCGCCATCACCGGCTACCTGCAGGAGTCCCTCTCGGGCATCCGCGTAGTGCGCTCGTTCGGCCAGGAGCGCGCGCACATCGCCCGCTTCGCCGAGCTCAACGAGGAGAACCGGAGGGCGAACCTGACCACGATCTACCTCAACGCCGCCTACTTCCCGCTCGTCGAGCTCCTCTCCGGGCTCGTGACCGTCGAGATCCTCCTCATCGGCGGGGTCGAGGTGATCAACGGACATGTATCGACGGGGGTTGTGTTCGGCTTCATCGCCGCGCTCAACAACTTCTTCAACCCGATCCAGCAGCTCTCCCAGCTCTACACCACCTACCAATCGGGCATGGCGGCCCTCGACAAGATCTTCAACCTCCTCGACGAGCAGCCCGATCTCGAGGACGCCCCCGGCGCGGGCATCCTGCCCCCCGTCCGCGGCGAGCTGCGCTTCGATCACGTCTCGCTGCGCTACGGACCCGACGTCGAGGACGCCGCCTGGGCGCTCCGCGACATCGACATGACGATCGCCCCGGGGCAGACCGTCGCCCTCGTCGGATCGACCGGCGCCGGCAAGTCTTCGCTCGCCAAGCTCGTCATGCGCTTCTACGACCCCACCCTGGGCCGCATCCTCGTCGACGGCCACGACCTCCGCGATGTGACGAGCCACTCCCTGCGCTCCCAGATGGGCATCGTCCCCCAGGAGGGCTTCCTGTTCAGCGGCACGGTCCGGGAGAACATCGCCTTCGGACGCCCGGAGGCGACCGACGAGGAGATCAACGCCGCCGCCCGCGCCGTCGGCGCCGACTCGTTCATCGCCGCCCTCGACCACGGCTACGACACCGAGGTCGGCGAGCGCGGCGTCCAGCTCTCGGCCGGCCAGCGCCAGCTCATCGCCTTCGCCCGCGCCCTCGCCGCCGACCCGCGCCTCCTCATCCTCGACGAGGCGACCTCCAACGTCGACGTCCAAACCGAGACGAGGATCGAGGAGGGCCTGCGCCGTCTGCTCACCGGCCGCACAGCCATCGTCATCGCCCACCGGCTCTCCACCATCCGCCACGCCGACCTCATCGTCGTGCTCGAGCACGGCACCGTCGTCGAGCAGGGCAGGCACGAAGAGCTCCTCGATGCCGGCGGGCGCTACTGGGAGCTCTACCGCGACTGGGGCGAGCAGGCCGCGGCGTAGGGGACCGGTGCCGCGGTCAGAGCGCCGCGGGACGTAGCGTCGAGCGTGCCGTAACCCACCTCAGGGTTAGAACTGGGGAACAGGGATTTGAACCCCGACTTCGACGTCCAGAGCGTCGCGTGCTGCCCTTACACCATTCCCCATCGAGCATGGTTGCGCGGCCCGAGTATAGGCAAGTTCCGTCCGACTCCTACGGGAACATATGTTCGTGCCGACGACGCAAGCAGCCATCGCCGAGCTCTACGAATCCGGTGTTTCCGTTTCCGCGATCGCGCGCCGGCTCGACCTCGCTCCGACCACGGTGAGCTACCACCTCGAGCGGCTCGCGAGGGGCCCGACGACTCACGTAAGCGGTGCTCCCGCTCCCCCGGAAGCCGCGGTTTGCGACGTTCCGACGCGCCATCAGGTGGCGTCATTGCTCGCCGCCGGGGTCGCCCGAGCGGAGATCGCACGGCGGCTCGGCATCTCGAAGGCAACCGTTAGCTATCACGCACGACGTCTTGGTGAGAGGATCGATGAGCGCTGCGCTCGCCGGTACGACTGGGAAGCCGTCCAGCGCTACTACGACGCAGGCCACAGTGTCCGCGACTGCATGCGGGCTTTCGGCTTCTCAGCGGCAAGCTGGTTTGAAGCGGTGAACCGCGGCGCGCTCGTCGCGCGGCCGAGCGCGACGCCCATCTCCGAGCTCCTCGTCGCCGGCCGGCAACGTGGCCGTTTCAACGTGAAGACGCGTCTCGTCAAGGAGGGGCTCAAGCGCAACGCGTGCGAGGAGTGCGGGCTGGTGGACTGGCGCGGTCGTCCGCTGACGCTGGCGCTCCACCATGTCAACGGCGAGCGGCACGACAACCGTCTCGAAAATCTCATGCTCCTGTGTCCAAATTGTCACAGCCAAACCGAGAATTACGCCGGCCGGAACGGTCACCGGCGCGAGCAGCTAGTCTGAGCTACTGTGACGGTGTTGCGCGTTCTCGGCCTACCGCTCGACCCGCCCCAGACCATCATCAACCGGATCCTCTCGGACCTCGGGGCGATCGCCCGTGCCGCGCGGGAGGCCCCGGCCCAGCTCGACCGGATGCTCGAACTCGGCGAGGAGATCGCCGATATCGGCCGTGCCGTGCTGGAGATCGCCGAGCGGCTCGACGAGCGAGCGGCGGAGATCCTCGTCCTCGGCGCCCGGCTCGACGAGCGCGCGGCGGAGATCCTCGCGCTCGGCGCCCGGCTCGACGCCCGCGCCGAGGCGATCCTCGAGCTCGGGACGCGGCTCGACGGCCGCACCCATGACCTGATCGACCTCGGCGTTCGGATGCATGACCTCGGCGACCGCGTCGATGCGCGGGGAGCGGAGGTAGCCGGTCGCGCAAGCGCAGTGGTGGACACCGCCACCGAGCTCATCGCCGTCCTCCCCACCCTCGAACGCGCCCTTCAGCTCGCGACGCCGCTCGAGGGTGCCATCGACCGCTTCGGGCGCCTCGTCGATCGACTCCCCGGAGGCCGTCGCCCCGATCCCGCCGCGCTCTCGGCCCACCCGAGCCGTCTCGAGCCCGTCACGCCGACCCGTTCGGATCCCGCCCCACCGCCCCCTCGGCCCCAGGCGCGCACGGCGACCCCGCTGCGGCCTCGGGCCGGTGGCGTGGCCGCTGTCCCCGTCGAGCCCGCGCTGCCGCCCGAACCCGTGAGCTCGTCAGCCCCGGACATGCCCGGCGTGACCGACGTCTCCGAGCCGCCGGCCGACGTGCCGCCGGCAGAGCCCGAGGCGGATACCGCGACCTCAGAGCCCGAGGCGACCACCGCCCCCGCAGAGCCGGAGCTGATTACCGAGCCGGCCGCAGAGCCGGAGCTGATCACCGAGCCGCCCCCAGTCCCCGAGGCGACCGCGCCTCCGGCCGACGAGCCGCCCCCAGTGCCCGAGGCGACCGCGCCACCGGCCGACGAGCCGCCCCCAGTCCCCGAGTCGACCGCGCCACCGGCCGACGAGCCGCCCCCGGAGCCCGAGGCGGCCACCGCAGTCCCAGAGCCGGAGGCGCCCGCCGAGCCGCCGCCCGCCGAGCCCCGGCGGCCGAGGATGCGCCCCGGCGCCCAGCGCCCGCCCTGGCGCTCGCCGCCCGGCTCCTAGACCGCCGAGGGCCCCGCGCCGGCCCTCAGCGAGCGTTCTTCGAGAGCCCGGCTTCGCAGTTCACGATCGCCGCGTGAACGTTGAGGGCGCCGAAGATGAGGTGGTGGTGGGTGAGGTCGTGGAAGGCGCGGTAGACGTGG
>DASZKU010000329.1:0-3241 GCA_035552815.1 Solirubrobacteraceae bacterium
GGTGACGGGAGCGCGGCGGCGCGCGGCCGTGAGGGCCCGGCGCCGCCCGGCGATGGGGGCGCGGCGCGCCGCGGCGATGGACCCGTCCTCGCACGTCACCGAGCGCGACCTGCGGATCCTCGCCTTCGTCGCCGAGCACAGGATCGTCGTCTCCGCCCACGTCCAGGCCCTCATCGGGGTCGGCGAGTCCGTCGCCTACGGGCGCCTGCGCGCGCTCACCAAGCGAGGTCTGCTCGACTACGACCGCCTGCTCCACGGGCGGCCGGGCTGGTATCAGATCACCCGCCGCGGCCTCGCGATCATCGACAGCGAGCTCCCGGCCCCGCGCCTCGACCTCCACTGCTACCGCCACGACATCGGCGCGGCGTGGACGTGGCTGGCGGCCTCACGCGGAGCGTTCGGGCGCGTCGAGCGGATCGTCTCCGAGCGCGAGATGCGCTCCCGCGACGGCGTCAGCGCCGCCGCCGGCGGGGCGCGTGGCGAGCGCGCCCCCGACGCCGGCGAGGAGCGCGAACCGCCGTACGGCGTCCACCTCGGCGGTGTCGGGGCGCGCGGCCAGATCCGTCTTCACTACCCCGACCTCCTGCTCATCGGGCCCGGCGGCGAGCGCGTCGCCGTCGAGCTCGAGCTCTCGGCCAAGGGCGGGCGGCGCCTGGAGACCATCCTTGCCGGCTACGGAGCGGACCCGAGCATCTCCGCCGTGCTCTACCTCGCCGAGAAGCCGGCGATTCAGCGCGGAGTTCGCGCCGCGGCGGCACGCCTGGGGATCTCGGATCGCGTGCACGTCCACCCGCTCGCGTGGGCGCCGCGAGCCGATCCGGATGCCAAGCGACCGCCCCGCACGAGGAGCCGCGGGCGGGCGCAGAACTCGCCGCGGACGCAGGACTCGCACCGAGCGCAGAACTCGCCGCGGACGCAGGACGCGCACCGAGCGCAGGACGCGCGCCGGGCGCAGGACTCGCGCCGGGAGCTGGCGCGATGACCCCGCCGCGCCACCGGGGCAGCTACCCGCCCTACCTGGTGCTGGCGGCTTTCGTGGTCCTCCTCCTCTCGCCGACGGCGGTCGCCGCAGCCGCGCTGGTGGCGGTGGCGCTGGCCACCGAGACCGTCCGGCGCACCCGAGCCCGGGCACGCGACCGGGCCGCCCGTCTCGATCCGGCGGCGGACCGAGGCGCGGCCACGCTGCTCGGAACCACCGACGCGGGGCGGCCCTTCCGTCTCACCGACCGCCAGCTCTCGGCTCACACGCTGATCCTCGGCGCCAGCGGCGCCGGCAAGTCGAACACGATGCTGACCATCTTCGGCGATCACATCGCGCGGGGCCGGGGCGCGGTGGTCATCGACATGAAGGGCTCGCGGGCCTTCGCGCGCGAGCTCGAGGCTGCCGCGCAGCGCGCCGGGCGGCCGTTCCGCCTGTGGACGCTGGACGGCCCCGGGCATTGGAATCCCCTGGCCCACGGAAATCCCTCGGAGGTCAAGGACCGGCTCATCTCCGCCGAGCGCTGGACCGAGCTCCACTATCAGCGCGCCGCCGAGCGCTATGTCCAGACCGCCCTCCAGGTGTGGGCGATGGCGCGGCCAGATCGCGCGCCCACCCTCAAGGACATCGTCGGGCTCATGGATCAGCGTCGCCTGAGCATCATGCTCCGCGACGTCCCCCGCCCGGAGGCGCGGGACGTCCAGAATTACCTGAGCTCGCTCACGCCCGATCAGCTCAGCGGCGTGCGCGGGTTCGAGACCCGCCTGGCGATCATCGCCGAGTCGCACACGGGCAACTACCTCGAGCCTGCGGGCGCGGACACCATCGACCTGCCCGCCGCCATCGAGGGTCGCGAGGTCGTCCTCTTCAGCCTCAACGCGAGCCGCTACGGCCAGCTCGCGGCCCACGTCGGCGCCCTCGTCGTCCAGGACCTCAACGCCGCCATGGGCAGTCGCCTCGAGCAGGGCGGCGCCATGGAGCCGTTCATGGTCGGTGTCGATGAGCTCTCCGCCCTCGGCGCCGAGCACGTCCTGGGTCTCGTCGCCCGCGGCCGCGAGGCGCTCTTCCCCGTCGTGCTTGCCACCCAGGAGCTCGCCGACATGCAGCGGGTGGCCCGGGGGCTCGCCGACCAGCTCCTCGGCATCCCCGGCATCAAGATCGCCCATCGCCAGGATCTCCCCGAGTCGGCGCGGATGCTCGCCGAGGTCGCCGGCACCGAGCGGGTGTGGGAGCACACCTACCACACCGACCGCCGCGCCCTCCTCCCCGACCGCGACACGGGCCGCGGCACCCGCCGCCAGGTCGAGCGCTACCGCGTCGAGCCCGACGTCATCAAGACGCTCGAACCCGGAGAGGCGGTGGTGGTGACGAAGATCCCCACGGCGTCGGTGGACAAGGTCCGG
The DNA here is from genome assembly GCA_035552815.1 of Solirubrobacteraceae bacterium. GTDB lineage: Bacteria > Actinomycetota > Thermoleophilia > Solirubrobacterales > Solirubrobacteraceae > Palsa-465. The sequence continues at coordinate 2,383 of DASZKU010000329.1, forward strand.
GTGCGACCGCCGCCACGCCGGGATGGGGTGGCGCGCGAGTGACACCGGAGCTGTGCCTTCCTAGCCGGGTCCCATCGGCCGGTCGCGCTGGGGACGGCGCGCCACGACCTGGATCGCCTGCTTGCGCATCGCCTCGTCGATCATCTGGCCGTCGAGGAGGACGGCGCCGCGGCCGTCGGCCTGCTCGGCGCGCGCGAGCTCGTCGAGAACCGCCGAGGCGTGTTCGAACTCGGCCGGGGTCGGAGAGAAGACATCGTTGAGGGGGGCGATCTGACCGGGATGGAGTGCCCATTTGCCGTCGTAGCCGAGGCTGCGGGCCCGGGCGGCGCGGGAGCGCAGGCCGTCGAGGTCGGCGATGTCGAAGAAGGGGCCGTCAATGGCCTGCACGCCAGCGTCGCGGGCGGCGATGAGGACGGTCTGGAGGACGTGGTGCCAGCCGTCGGCCGGCTCCTCCCCGGCTTCGCGCATCGGGTGCCCGAGCGAGGCGGCGAGATCGGCGTAGCCGACGATCAGGGTTTCCACGCGCGCGCTCGCACGGGCGCTGGCGTGGATCTGGGCCAGGCCTGTCGCCGTCTCGATCAGGAGCTCGAGTCCGACGGGGTGCTCGCGTCCGGACTCCTGTTCGACCATTCCCGCCAGGCGGGCCACGAACTCGACGTCGGCGCTTCCCTCCACCTTGGGGACGATGAGGGCCGCCAGCCGCTCGCCCGCCCCCTCGATGAGCTCGATCACGTCACGGTGACACCACGGGCTCGTCACTCCGTTGATGCGCACGGCCACTGTGGGCGCGCTCCACTCCCCGGCGCGCAGCGCGGCACACACCTGCGCGCGCGCCTTGGCCTTGAGGTCGGGGGGGACC
>DASZKU010000330.1:0-6500 GCA_035552815.1 Solirubrobacteraceae bacterium
TCCTCATCGGCGCCTGGGCGCTCCGCCCTGCCGAGATTCACGACGAAGAAGAAGAACTACTCGCCAACGCACCGGCCTATGTGGAGGCAGCATGAACGAGAACCACGTCATCGACAGCTGGATCGCCGAGCTCGGGCTCAGCAGCAGGAGGGTCAGGCGGGGCGAGGACCGGGCCCTGACCGAGGCCCGCACGGCGATCGAGCCTGGGCGCCCCGGCCGGGAGGCGCCTTCGGTGCTCCCCGCCCGCCCGCTCCGCCGCCGCTACCAGGTGATCTCCTCCCCCTGCTGATCGGCGGGCGCGCGCCGGCCCCGGAGCCTGGCGGCCGCGGCGAGCACGGCCAGGGTACCGGCGCACGCGACGGCGGCGGCGGCCATGGGGAGGCCGTCGCCGGCGAGCTTGGCGAGCGCCCCGCCGCCGCCTGAGCCGAGGATCTGCCCGCCCGCCCAGGCGATGTTCATGAGCGCCGACGCGAGCCCCTGATGGAGGTTGTCGGCCTCGGCGGCGTCGGAGAGCATGGCCATCGACGGCGCCCAGAAGAGGCCGAGCGAGGACACGATGGCCACGATCACCACCGAGAGCACCGGCCAGCTCCGGGGCAGGGTGAAGCACAGGAGCGCCAGCGCCGTGGCCGCGAGCCCGAAGCGCAGCGGCGCCATCCGCCCCAGTCGATCCGAGAGGCTCCCGATCACGGGGACGATCGCCGACTCCATCCCGGCCGCGACCAGGTAGGTCCCGCCGATCGCGGCGGCGGGGGCGCCCAGGCCGTGGAGCTGCAGGGGGCCGAGGACGTTGAGCATCCCCGAGGCGATCGCCGGCACCGCCATCAGCCACATGCCGGCGGCGATGCCCGGGTGGCGCAGAGCGGCGGTCATGCTCCCCAGACCCTGCTCTGAGGTCGCCTGGTCGCTGGGGAGGGCCCGCGTCTGCGCGAGGAGCACGCCCACCACCACCGCCAGCGCCCCGAAGGTCACCGGTCGTCCGGTGGCGCTCGCCACCGTCCCGATCACCGGTCCGAACAGGGCTCCCGCGATCGCCGCCCCGAGCGCCCGGCCGATGACCGCCCCGCGGCGGCCCGGCGCCGTCGCGGCCACGATCCACGCCAAGCCTCCCGACCACGAGCACGCCCCGCCCACCCCTTCGACGAAGCGCGCCACGTCGAGGGCCGCCGCGTCGCGCAGGAAGGCGAAGGCGAGCGTCGAGCACCCGAGCAGCGCGAGGCCGGTGCACACCGTGAAGCGCGGACCGGCACGAGCGGCGAGCACTCCACCGGGGAGCGAGCCCAGGAGCATCCCGACCGGGTAGCTCGCCGTCATCACCCCGGCCGAGAGCTTCGAGAGCCGCAGCTCGTGGGCCAGGCCGGGCAGGAGCGGCGCGATCACCGCGTAGAACATGGTGTCGACGAACACCACGGTGCCGATCACGAGCACGAGGCGGCGCTCGGCGCGGTCGCGCGAGGAGGCTATCCCTCCTTCTCCTCCTCGGCGATCGCGTGCATGACCGCGTTGATGAGCGCCAGGTGGGTGAAGGCCTGGGGGAAGTTGCCCATGTGGCGGCCGGTCTGCGCGTCGAGCTCCTCGGCGAAGAGCTTGAGCGGCGAGGCGAGGGCGAGGATGCGCTCGAGCAGCGCCCGGGCGCGGTCCCCCTCACCGATCTCGCACAGCGCCGAGCTCAGCCAGAACGAGCAGATCAGGAACGTCCCCTCCTCGCCGGAGAGCCCGTCGTCGGTCTCGCCGACGCGGTAGCGGAGCACGAGCCCGTGCTCGGTCAATTCCTCAGCGATGGCGAGCACGGTGGCGCGCACGCGCTCGTCCTCGGGGCCGAGGAAGCGCAGGAGGGGAATCAACAGCGTCGAGGCATCGAGGGCATCGGTCTCGTAGTGCTGGCGGAACACCCCGCGCTCGGAGACGCCGCGCTCGATGACGTCGGCATGGATCTCCTCCGCGATCGCCGCCCACTCCTTGGCGAGCGCCTGTTCGCCCTCGAGCTGGGCCAGTCGCGCCCCGCGATCGAGCGCGACCCAGCACATGAGCTTGGAGGAGACGTAGTGCTTGGGCTGACCCCGCGCCTCCCAGATCCCCTGGTCGGGCTCCCGCCACGCCTTGATCGCGCACCGCACCTGGTCCTGGAGCACCGGCCACAGGCGCTGGGGGACGTGCCCGCTGAGCTTGGTGTGCAGGTACACCGAATCGAGGACCGCCCCGAACACATCGTTCTGGCGCTGGGCGAAGGCGCCGTTGCCGACGCGCACGGGGACCGCCCCCTCATACCCGTTGAGGTTGTCGACCACGCGCTCGGTCAGGTCGCGCTCGCCGCCGACCCCGTACATGATCTGCAGCGCTCCGTCGGGACCCCGGTCGAGGTCGGCGACGAACTGCATGAAGTCGTCGGCCTCCCAGTCCAGGCCGATGGCGTGCAGCCCCCACAGGGTGAAGGTCGCGTCGCGCATCCAGCAGTAGCGATAGTCCCAGTTGCGCTCGCCACCAGGGGTCTCGGGGAGCGAGGTGGTGAGCGCGGCCACGGTGGCGCCGGTGGGCGCGTAGGTGAGGCCTTTAAGCGTCAACGCCGAGCGCTGGAGATACTCCCGCCACCGGTGGTCGGGGAAGCGTCCGCCCGCGAGCCAGCTCCGCCAGTAGTGCCGCGTGCTGTCCATCCGCCGGCGGGCGTCCTCGCCGTCGCGCGGACCCGCCAGCCCGTGTGTCCACGCGAGCGCGACGAAGCGCTGCTCGCCCTCCGCCAGGGTGTGGCGGGCCCGGGCCCGCGTGCCCTCGATCCCAATCCGCAGATCGGAGACGAGGCGCAGCGTCGTCTCCCCGTCGGTCGCCTCAGCGGTATCCCAGTCCTCCCCGATCATCGTCCACTCGCCCGCCGTGCGCCCGTACCCGAAGAGCGGCTCGCACACCGCCTCGATCTGAACCGCCCCCTGGAGGCACTCGACGGTGCGGACGAGCATGTGGTCGGCCTCCTGGTCGGTCGGCGGCCGCCGGTGCGAGCTCTCGTCTGAGTGCTCGTGGTGCCAGGCCCCGATGGTGAGCGCGTCGCGCACGACGATCCACCCCGAGGGGGTCATCCACGTCGTCTCGAGGATCACCGTCCCGGGCTCGTAGCGCCGGCCCCCCGGGACCGAGGTTCCGTAGGGCCCGAGCCGGAACCCCCCGGCGCGACGGTCGAGCAGGGCGCCGAACACGCTCGGCGAGTCAAAGCGGGGGATGCACAGCCACTCGACAGTGCCATCGGGAGCGACGAGGGCGCCGGTGTGGCAGTCGGAGAGGAAGGCGTAGTCACCGATCGGGGGAAACGGCGAGGCTCCGCTCAGGGGCGTGTCGGGGGGCGGGAGCGGGATCGATGGGCTCATGGGCGCGGGCGCACGCTACCAGCCGCCCGGCGGCGCCAGGTCAGCGCTCGGCGAGCGCGAGCTCGGCCAGGCGCTTGACGCCCGCGCGGGTCCGGGCCACGGCGAGGAAGCGCTTGGCGTGGCAGAAGAGCGCCTCCTCGACCCCGGTGGCGGCCACCAGCTCGGCGCCTTCGAGGCCGCCCCACGTGGCGGGCAGGTCGCGCCGGTTCGCGAACGAGCCGAGCTCCCGCGGCACCGCTTCCAGTCCGAAGCCCTGGCGCTTGGGGTAGATGACGAAGAGCGCGTCGGCCGCCTCGGGCACGAGCACCTGCTTCCACGGGGCGTTGATGGGGAGCTCGACGAGGCGCGGGTCGGGGGCGGCGGTGATCGCCTCGCGGACGATGCGCCGGGCGCGGCGGCCCGAGGCGGCGGAGGCGATCTCGCGGGCGAGGATGCCCTGGGCCAGCGCCACCGCCTGGTCGAAGCGCTCGCGCTCCTCTCCGGGCGTCAGGGACTCGTCCCAGCGCGCGTTGAAGCCGCCGATGATGGCGTTGACGCTCATCGGATGCACGCCGTCGATCAGGGGCCGGGTCAGCTGCTGGCCGGTGTCGTTGGCGTCGACGGGTTGCACGAGCGTGGCTTCGACGGCATCGGCGACCTCTTGGTCGCCCTCGCACACGAGCGCGCCGAACTCCCGCCACACGAGACCGAAGGAGGCATAGCGAACGCCACTCGGGCGGGCGGCGTCGAAGCCCCGCTGGTGGTGGTCGAAGTCGCCCGTGGCGGGGTCATCACGAAAGCCGACGTCGACGCGAACGTCGGCCCGCGCGAGCGCAGCGGGCTCGCGCGTACGCATCACCTCGATCGGATCATCGAGCAGGCCGAGCGCGGCGATGGCGAAGACCTCGTCGGCGTGAAAGGAGCCGTTATGGGTGGCGATGAGCATGAAGTGAGACTTTAGGGCCCGGCGTGACACGCCCCGCTCGCGGTCGCCGCCACTAGTGGTCGCTCCCGTAAGTACGGTCGCACCGAGAGGTGTCACTGGTGGATGCAGGGCGAGGACGCAGGACCCGACGTGTACCCCTGGTACACGAGGGTCCGAGGACAGCCGGATGACTCCGGCGCGGCCCACTCCGGCGAGGCTGGATGCCGAGCGGGCCGCAGCCCGGAGCCTGCGCCGCCAGGGGCGCCTCGAATGCGAACGTACTTACGTGAGGGGCCACTAGGTATCCGAGGTGAAGTTGGGCAAGCCGAGACTGTGGATCCAGTCGTTCACGGTGATGTTGAGACGGGTGAACTCGCCGGTCCAGATGAGGATCCCCATCGAGATGAGCACCACCCCGCCGACGCCGATGACGATCGCGTAGTGGCGCTTGATCACCTTGAAGGCGGCGGTGGCGGTCCCGAAGGCAAGTCCCGTGAGCAGGAACGGGACCCCGAGCCCGGCGCAGTAGATGGCGAGCAGGAAGACGCCGTGGGCGGTCGAGCTCGTGCCGCTCGTGGTGGCGATGATGGCCCCGAGGGTGGGCCCGGTGCACGGCGTCCAGGCGAGGGCGAAGGCGGCCCCGGTGACCACGGGACCGCCGCGGCCCGCGCGCTCCATGAGCTTGCCCACGTGCCACTCGCGGCTGAAGCGGGGGACGAGGGTGGCGAGGAGGAAGAGGACCCCCATGGCCACGACGAGGGCGCCGGAGACCTTGAGCGCCGTCGGCCCCTCGAGGGTGGCGCGCAGCGCCGTCTGGCCGATGAGCCCGAGGGCGATGAAGATGACCGAGAAGCTCGCGATGAAGGCCAGCGTCGGCCCCAGCACCCGCCGCGCCTTGATCTGCCCGGGGGAGACGCCGGCGACGGCGGAGATGTACCCGGGCACGAGCGGGAGCACACACGGGGAGAGGAACGAGATGAGCCCGGCGCCGAACGCGACCGGAATGCCGATGCCAGACGCGGGATCCATCGCCGGCAAGGCTAGCTCTCCCCCTAGCCGCCCGCGCCGAGGAGCAGGGCGATCCCCTGGCCGCCGCCGATGCACAGGGTCACGAGCCCGAGCTCGCTCCCCGAGCGCTCCATCTCGGCGAGGATCTTGGTGGTGATGGCCGCGCCGGTGGCGCCGATGGGATGGCCGAGGGCGATCGCTCCCCCGTTGGGGTTGACCTTGGCCTCGTCGAGGCCGAGATCGTCGATCACCGCCAGGGCCTGGGCGGCGAACGCCTCGTTGAGCTCGATCACCCCGATCTCCCCGAGCGCGCGCCCGGAGCGCTCGAGCACCTTGCGCACCGCGGGGACGGGTCCGATCCCCATGATCGCCGGGTCGACCCCGCAGCTCGCGTAGGCGAGCACGCGGGCCCGGACGGGTGCGCCGAGAGCGCGCGCCGTCTCGGCGCTCATGAGCACGACGGCGGCACCGGCGTCGTTCATCCCCGAGGCGTTGCCCGCGGTGACGGTGCCGTCGGGCTTGAACACGGGCCCGAGCTTGGCCATCGACTCCTCGGTGGCGTCGGGGCGGATGTGCTCGTCACGCTCGAAGGGCACCTTGTCGCGCTTGACCTTGACCTCGACGGGCACGATCTCCTCGTCGAACCGGCCCGCTTCGCGCGCGGCGGCGGCCCGGCGGTGGGACTCGACGGCGAAGGCATCCTGGCGCTCGCGCGAGATCGCCCCCCGCTCGGCCAGGTTCTCGGCGGTGACCCCCATGAGCACCGAGGAGAAGGGATCGGTCAGGCCGCCGATGACCGGGTCGACGAGCTCCGCCGCCCCCATCCGCGCCCCCCACCGGGCGCTGGGCATCCAGTACGGGCCCCGGCTCATCGACTCGGCGCCTCCGGCGAGCGCCACCTCGGCCTCGCCGGTCTGGATCGCCTGGGCGGCGGAGACGATCGCCTGCACGCCGGTGCCGCACAGGCGGTTGACCGTGTAGGCGGGCACCTCCTTGGGGATCCCCGCCTTCATCCCCACCACGCGCGCCATGTACATGTCGGCGGCCTCGGTGTGGATGACGTTGCCGAAGACGACGTGCTCGACCTGGCCGGGCTCGATCCCGGCACGCTCGAGCGCCGCCACGCTCGCGGCCGCGCCGAGATCGCTCGGCGGTACCCCGGCGAGGCTCTTACCGTAGGAGCCGATGGCGGTGCGGGCGGCGGAGGCGATGACGACGTCGTTCACATGAGTGCT
>DASZKU010000331.1:0-2213 GCA_035552815.1 Solirubrobacteraceae bacterium
GCCTCGACCGTGCTCGTCCTCAGCGCCGGTCGCCTCTCGGACCAGTTCGGACGCAAGAAGGCGTATTTGGGCGGCTTCCTCGTCTTCGCCGTCGCCTCCCTCGGGGCCGGCTTCGCCGCCAACGGCACCGAGCTCATCCTGTGGCGCATCCTCCAGGGGATCGGCGGCGCCTTCCTGTTCGCCAACGCCGCCGCGATCGTCACCGATGCGTTCCCGCGCGAGCAGCTCGGGCTCGCGATGGGCACCAACACGATGGTCGCCGCCGTCGGGCTCGTGATCGGGCCCGTGCTCGGCGGCGCGCTGGTCGCGATCTCGTGGCCGTGGGTGTTCTGGTTCAACGTCCCCCTGGCGCTCGCCGGCACCCTGTGGGGCTTCCTCATCCTGCGCGAGATCAGCGGCCGCGAGACCGAGCGCCGATTTGACGCCGCCGGCACCATCACCTTCACCATCGGGCTCACCGGTCTCGTGCTCGGAATCTCGAAGGGTGGGATCTCGGGCTGGGGCTCGCCGCTCGTGATCGGCGGGCTGATCGCCGCCGCCGTCCTCCTGCCCGCCTTCGTCCTGATCGAGAAGCACCACCCTGCTCCGATGCTCGACCTCGGCATCTTCCGCAGCCGCCTGTTCTCGGCCGCGGCCATCGCCGCCTTCCTCAACGGGCTCGCGCGCTTCGCGCTCATGTTCGTCTTTGTCTTCTACTTCCAGGGTGCCCAGGGCGACACTCCGATCGTCGCCGGGATCAAGCTCGCGCCCCTCGCCATCGGCATGCTCGTGTCCTCGCCCCTGGCCGGAATCTGGGCCGACCGGCGCGGCTACTCGCGCCTGATGGCCGCGCTCGGGATGCTCGTCACCGCCGCCGGCCTCGCGCTCATGACGACGCTTCAGAGGGGGACGGGATACCTGCCCGTCGGCGTGTACCTGTTCATCGTCGGCGTCGGCTCAGGGATGTTCAACAGCCCCAACACGGCGGCCATGATGGGCGTCGTTCCCCCCTTCCGGCGCGGGATCGCGGCCGGAGCCCGAGTCCTCGTGCAGAACACGGGCGCGGTGCTCTCGATTGCCTTCGTCCTGGCGATAATCACCTCCTCGGTGCCCAAGGCGGTCCTCTTCCGCGTCTTCTCCGGCCTCTCGCGCCACATCTCCAACCACCAGCTCGCACCCTTCATCGGGAACATGCACACCGCCCTGTGGTGCCTGGCCGCCGTCTCGCTCCTCGGGGCCTTCGTCTCGGCCGCGCGACCGTCGCACGAGGCGGAGCTCGACCTGGGCCCCGCGCCCGCGATGGAGGGCGTGAGCACGCCGGCGGTCGAGGCGGCCGTCGAAGTGTCCCCGAGCGAAGCGCCGGTGCTCCCATGAGCACGATCGAGACCGAGCGACCGCTGCGGATCGGGGAGGTGGCCGAGCTCGTCGGCACCACCACCCGGACGATCCGGTACTACGAGGAGATCGGCCTGCTCCCGGGGTCGGCCGATCGTGAGCAGGGCAAGCACCGCTGGTACACGCAGGCCGATGTCGAGCGCGTGCGCGAGATCGTCCGCCTCCGTGACCTGCTCGGGCTCTCGCTCGAGCAGCTCTCGCGGCTGGTCGAGGCCGAGACCGCGCGGGCCGAACTGCGGCGAGAATGGAAGCTGGCCGATAGCGGCGCCGAACGGCAGCGCATCCTCGAGGAAGCCCTCGCCCACGTCGGCACACAGCTCGAGCTCGTCCGGGACCGCCGCGCGGAGCTCGAGCAGCTCGAGTCCGAGCTCGAGGCCAAGCGCGCGTCGATCCAAGACCGCTTGGCCGAGCTCGACGTCTGAGCGTGGCGCCGCTCGCGGGGCCGCGGGCGGGGAAACATTCCGGTGGGGCCACTAACCCTCGAATAGGCTTGCGCCCCACCATGACGAAGGTCGTCCTCCGTTGACGGGAAGAGACGCGGCCGGGGCCGGAATGCTCATGCTCGCGGTCAACGCCGTGTGCGCCGGTGCCGGCGCCGGCCTCGGCGCGCTCGTGAACGCGCCCGTGCCGGGTCTGTTAGTAGGCTTCTTCATCGGCTTCTTTCTCGCGATCCGAGTTGTCGCCAAGCGCTTTCGCGCAATGTGAGTAACAGGTGTTGCAATCAGCGCCGGCGGGTGCTATGGGCAGTCATTTTTCGTGCCCGCTCTATAGGATTACCGCCCTCTCCTCGCGCCGCTTGCGCCATCGAGCTAACGGACGTGATCCGCATCCGACACCGC
>DASZKU010000332.1:0-18016 GCA_035552815.1 Solirubrobacteraceae bacterium
GACCCATCGGCCGACAGCAAGATCGCCTTCGCGCGCGCCACATCCCGGTACCGGCCCGGAGTACACCGCCGCTCGCCGCTCGCCGCTCGCCGCTCGCCGCTCGCCGCTCAAGCTCAAGCTCGCGCCGGTGCTCACCACCCAAGACCACCCGGTGCGGAGAGGTCTGCGCCATCGACTTCAGGATCCGCCACCACCGTTATGACTCCTTCAAACTCGCCGCGTAATTCGGAAGACGACCACTGAGCGGTCGGGTCGCAGACCTGGGAGGAGCCATCTTTGGCCCTACGGCCAAAGGCAGTGTCCGCGGGCGCAGGTATAAGAATCTTGATGTCGCTGAGCGTCGAACCGATCGAGGAGCACCGCCGGGGGCAGCTGCCGCAAGTGCGGCCGTTGATCGCGGTCACGACCTCGGAGGTTCGCGAAGGCACGGCGGTGACGCCGACGCGGCACGGCGAACCCCCCCAGCTCGAGATGGCGCTGGGACTCAAGTATCTGCACGCGATCGAAGCGGCCGGCGGGATCCCCGTCGTCGTCCCGCCCCTGCAGATCGACTGCATCGACCCGCTGCTCGATCGGGTCGCCGGGTTGTGCCTGTCCGGCGGGCCCGACCTCGACCCCGATGCCTACGGGGAGCGCCGGCACACGCGCACCGGTCCCACCGAGCGTCAGCTCGACGTCTTCGAGCTCGCGCTCGCCAAGGCCGCCGACGCGCGGCGGATGCCCATCCTCGCCGTGTGCCGGGGGATGCAGTTGCTCAACGTCGCCCGCGGCGGGACGCTCCACCAGCACCTCCCGGACATCGTCGGAGAGCGGATCGTGCACCGCCAGTCCGAGGCCGGGGAGCGGCCGACGCACTGGGTGACGCTCGCCCCGGGGACGCGGCTGCGGCAGATCCTCGACCGCGGCCGGACCAAGGTCAACTCCTTCCACCATCAGGCGATCGCGGAGCTCGGCGCGGGCCTGACGGTGACGAGCCGGGCCAGCGACGGCACCGTCGAGAGCGTCGAGGCGGTCGACCGCGAGTTCGTCGTTGGCGTACAGTGGCATGCAGAGTGCTTGATCGACCGCTTCGGTCAGGCGGCGCTGTTCCGCACCTTTATCGACGCTGCGAGCCAGTTCGACGAGGCAGCGGCGCGATTCGCAGACGTCGCCTGAGGGAAGCATTTCGCCCAGAGATGGAACTATGAAAGCCGAGCTCACCCATTCGACCAACGTGGAATGGGCGGAGTGGAACGCCTCGGTTCCGTACAGCATCGGGATCGAGGAGGAGGTCATGCTCCTCGATCCGAGCGACTGGTCGCTGGCCCAGCGCATCGACGACGTGCTCCCCGGGCTCTCCGAGGAGCTCGCCTCGCGGGCCACGGCCGAGACCCACGGGGCGGCGCTCGAGCTCGCCAGCCACCCGCACGACGACGTCGTCGACGCCGCTCGCGAGATCGCCGGCCTGCGCCGCGCGCTCGCCGATGAACTGGCGGAGACGGGCCTGCGCGTCGCGAGCGCGGGCACCCACCCCTTCGCCATGTGGACGGCGACCGAGATCTCGAGCGGCGCGCGCTACCAGCTCGTGTACGAGGCGATGCGCGAGCTCGCCCGCCGCGAGCCGACGTTCGCGCTCCACGTGCACGTCGGCGTGCCCGACCCCGAGGCGGCCATCGTCCTCCACAACCGCCTCCGCGTGCACCTGCCCCTGCTCCTGGCCCTGTCGTGCAACTCGCCCTTCTGGCAGGGGCGCGACACCGGCCTGGCCTCGGCGCGGACGCCCCTGTTCCAGGCCTTTCCCCGCGTCGGCATCCCCCGCTCCTTCACCTCCTACGAGGACTACGTCGAGACCGTCGACCTGCTCGTGCGCTGCGAGGCGTTCCCCGAGCCGACCTTCCTGTGGTGGGACGTCCGGCCCCAGCCGCGCTTCGGCACCGTCGAGGTGCGGATCATGGACGCGCAGATCACCGCCTCGGAGACCGCCGCCCTCGCCGCCCTCGTCCAATCGGTCGCGCGCCTCGAGCTCGAGGAGGGCTACCACGTCGATCCCCAGACCGACCGGCCCGAGGTCCTCGCCGAGAACCGCTTCATCGCCGCCCGCGACGGGATGGGCGCCCGCCTGATCGACGTCGTGGCAGAGGAACGGGTGCCCGCGCGCCGGCTCCTGGAGCGGCTACTCGAGGCAGCGCGGCCCCATGCTGAGGACCTCGGATGCGCGCAGATCCTCGATGCCGTGGTCATGCTCAGCGAGGAACCTGGCGTCAAACGCCAGCGCAGAGTAGCCCGCGAACCCGGCCGTCTGCCGGGCCTCGTCGAGCTCCTCGCCGACGCCTTCGCGTCGTGATCCGATAGAAACCCCCGTCATGTGCGGATTTGCCGGCGAGTTCACGACGGGTCGGCCGCCGGACCGCGAGATGGTCGAGCGGATGGCGGCGACGATGGCCGACCGCGGGCCCGACGGCGCAGGATCGTGGGCCGACGGGCAGCTCGCGGTGGCGCACCGCCGCCTGAAGATCATCGACCTCTCGAGCATGGGCGACCAGCCGATGATCGACTATGAGAACGGGGCGACGATCGTCTTCAACGGCTGCATCTACAACCACCAGGAGCTCCGCGGCCAGCTCGAGCGCGAGGGCTACCACTTCGCCTCCACGAGCGACACCGAGGTGATCCTCAAGGCCCACGACCACTGGGGTCACCGGTGCGCCGAGCTCTTCGCGGGTATGTTCGCCTACGCCCTCTACGAGCACTACTCCGGGCGCCTGTTCCTCGTTCGCGACCGGCTCGGGATCAAGCCCCTGTACCTCGCCGACTTCGACGGCGCCCTGCGCTTCGCCTCGACCCTGCCCGCGCTCCTCGCCGGGGGCGGCATCGACACCGACCTCGATCCCGTCGCCCTGCACCACTACCTGACCTGGCACGCGGCCGTGCCCCCGCCGCGCACCCTCCTCAAGGGCGTGGAGAAGCTGCCCCCGGCCACGGTGATGATCGTCTCGCCCGACGGCCAGCGCTTCTCCGAGAACTACTGGCGCGCCCAGTACAGCCGTCACCCCCGCGTCGCCGACTGGACCCCCGAGGACTGGTCGGAGGCGATCCTCGACGCGCTCCGCGTCGCCGTCGACCGGCGCATGGTCTCCGACGTTCCCGTCGGGGTGCTCCTCTCCGGCGGCCTCGACTCGAGCCTGATCGTCGCGCTCCTCGCCGAGAGCGGACAGCGCGGCCTGGCCACCTTCAGCATCGGCTTCGACGGGATCGGCGACGACGTGGGCGACGAGTTCGAGTTCTCCGACCTCATCGCCAAGGAGTTCGAGACCGAGCATCAGCAGATCCACATCCCCGAGACGCGCCTGCTCGAGTCCCTCGACGGAGCCATCGGAGCGATGAGCGAGCCCATGGTCTCCCACGACGCGGTGGCCTTCTACCTGCTCTCCCAGGAGGTCGCGCGCTCGCACAAGGTCGTCCAGTCGGGGCAGGGCGCGGACGAGGTGTTCGCCGGTTACTTCTGGTATCCGCCGTTGCTCGAGGCCGAGGGGGACGGCACCGAGGCCTACGTGCGGGCCTTCTTCGACCGCCCGCACGCCGAGATGGCGGAGATCCTCGAGCCGCGCTACCTGCTCGACGATGACCCGAGCCGGGCCTTCCTCGACAGCCAGTTTCGCCAGCCCGGGGCGGACACCCCGCTCGACCGGGCGCTGCGCTTCGACACCGAGATCCTCCTCCCCGAGCACCCGGTCAAGCGCCTGGACAACATGACCATGGCCTGGGGCCTCGAAGCCCGGACCCCGTTCCTCGACCACGAGCTCGTCGAGCTCGCCGCCGCCTGCCCGCCCGAGCTCAAGCTCGCCGACGGGGGCAAGGGCGTCCTCAAGGCGGCCTCGCGCGGCGTGGTCCCCGACGCCGTCATCGACCGTCCCAAGGCCTATTTCCCGGTGCCCGCCTTCTACAACATTGCAGGGGCGACCCTCGACCTCATCCGCGAGACCTTCTCGGGCTCGTCGATCGAGGACCGCGGCCTCTTCCGACCCGAGTACGTCAAGCAGCTGCTCGACGCCCCCAACGGGCACCAAACGACGCTCGGAGGCTCGACGCTGTGGCACATCGCGCTGCTCGAATTGTGGCTGCGCAAGCACGGGGTGTGAGGTATGCTTGGCCTCACCGGAAGGAACCGATGAGGCTCGTGGGATTGTCAGCTCTGGCCGTGACCGTGGTGGCGCTTGCCGTCACTCCAGCCCTCGCCGCGGGCGGGGGACCGGTCAAGGGCGCCAAGTACACGGGATCGAGCGGACCGGGTTATCCCCTGAGCTTCAAGGTCTCCGCCGACGGCAAGGCCGTCGACAATCTTGTCGTCGCCTACCTCTCCACCTGTCAGCCCGGCGCGGGCGACACGGCGCCGAAGTTCCACTTTGGCACGCTTGCCATCAAGGACCGGAAGTTCTCCGGCACCTCGACCGACAATTTCTTCGGCAAGACGGAGTCAGACAAGGTCCACATCAGCGGCACCTTCAGCGGCCGCGACGCTACCGGCAACTTGAGCGACCTCGCCCACATCAAGAGCCTGCCGAACTGCACCGACCACTCGCCCTTCACCGCCAAGGCGAAGTAACCCCCTACGCCACCGCCATCTCCGCCGCGCGCTCGGGAGCGGTGACCTCGAGGATGGTCCGCGTCACGAGCTCGGGGTCGTCCCACATGGCGAGATGGCCGAGCCCCTCGAGGGCGACGTAGTCGGCGTCGGGGAGCTGGCGCTGGATCATCGTGTAGTGCATGGGCCAGCGGATGAGGCGATCCCGGGTGGCGTAGGCGATGCGCACCGGGCAGTCGATGGCGGGGAGATCGCCGAACATGTCGCCCGAGGCGGCGAGCCTGATCGCATCGGGGGCGACGGTGCAGTTCGCCGCGCCGGAGAACATCGTGTACGCCGCCAGGGCATTCACCCCGGCCGGGCGCGCGATGAGCTCCCACAGCGCCAGGGCGCGGGAGCGCGGGCGGCTGGCGACGAAGGGGAGCAGGCCCAGGGACTGGCCGATCTTGAGGAGCAGGTCGTTGCGGCGAAAGTAGAGGAGGATCATCCGCGGGGCCGGCCCGCGCTCCCAGCACCCCGCCGGGCAGATGCCGGTGACGCTGAGCGCCCGGCCGCGGCCCGCGAGCTCGAGGGCGAGCCATCCCCCGAGCGAGCTGCCGGCGAAGTGGGCGCGCTCGATCCCGTGGGCGTCGAGCTGGCGCTCGATCATGTCGAGGCTGGTGGGGACGGAGATCCGCGTGCCCGGCGCGAACGGCTCACCGCCGTAGTGCCCGGGCAGGTTGGGCGCGAACACCGTGTGATGGCGTTCGAGCATGGGGAGGACCGGCGTCCATGCCCGCCAGGTGTCGGTGAACCCGTGCAGGAGGACGAGGGGCTCGCCCGAACCTCCGCGGTGGAAGGCCTCGCTCATCAGTCTCCGGAGAAGGACGCCGGCCGCTTCTGCATGAAGGCGAGGACGCCCTCCATGAAGTCCGCCGAATCGGCTCGCTCCTGCTGGAGCACTGCCTCGTCGTCCATCTCCTGCTCGAGGCGCGGGTAGAGGTGGTCGTTGAGGGTCTGCTTGATGGTGGCGTAGGAGCCCGGGGGGCCGGCGGCGAGCCGGGAGGCCAGCGCGCCCGCCTCGTGCTCGAGCTCGGCGTCGGGAACGACGCGATTGACCAGCCCCCACTCGAGCGCCGTCGTTGCCGGGAGGCGGTCGCCGAGGAACGCGAGCTCGAACGCTCGCGCGTGCCCGACGCGGGCGGCGAGGAACGCCGAGGCGCCGCCGTCGAGCGCGAGCCCGATGTTCACGAAGGCGAGCATGAAGTAGGCCGACTCCGCCGCGACGATGAGGTCGGCGGCCAGCGCCAGGGAGAAGCCGATTCCCACCGCGGGGCCGTTGACGGCGGCGATGACGGGCTTGGGGAGCGTGCGTACGCGCAGGATCAGCGGGTTGTAGACCTCGCGCAGGGGCGTGAGCACGTCGGGCTTGCCGCTCTCCCCGAGGCCGGCCTTGACATCGGCGCCGGAGGAGAACGCGCGCCCGGCGCCGGTGAGGACGATGGCTCGCACCTGCGAGCTCTCGGCCGCGTGATCGAGGGCCGAGAGGAGCTCCTCGCCGAGTTCGCGCGTCCACGCATTGAGGGCCTCGGGCCGGTTCAGCGTGACCCAGGCGACGCCGTCGGCGATGTTCAGCGCAACCGTCTCCATGGCCAGGCTCATCGGCCGAAGGACAATAGCGGCTGGGCGCCGGCCCCGGCGCGGCGGGAGCGCTTTCGGCGATGATGTCCCGCGAGCCGGGATGGAGCTGCTGCCCAAGAGCCTGACAGGACCCGTGTCGCGCCTCGGCGCGGTGGCTCAGAATGTGCTCGAGGTGGCGCGCTTCGGGGGCCTTGAGACCGACGAGGTGCAGTCACCCTTCGAGGTCGTGTCCGAGCAGCGCGTGTACCGGCTGCGGCGCTACTTCTCCGAGGACGTGCCCTCGCCGGGGGGCGCGTCCGCGTCGCCCGTCCGCTCGCCGGGGGGCGCGTCCGCGCCGCCCGTCCTCCTCGTCCCGCCGCTGATGCTCGCCACCGAGGTCTACGACGTCTCGCCCGCCACGAGCGGAGTGGGCGTCCTCCACGAGCACGGCATCGACCCCTGGGTGGTCGACTTCGGCGCCCCCGAGCACGAGCCCGGCGGCCTCGAGCGCACGCTCACCGACCACGTGCTCGCGGTCTCCGACGCCGTCGACCGGGTTCGTGACGCCACCGGCCGCGACGTCCACCTCGGCGGCTACTCGCAGGGGGGAATGTTCGTCTACCAGGCGGCGGCCTACCGGCGCAGCGCGGGCCTCGCCTCGCTGATCACCTTCGGCAGCCCCGTCGATACCCGCGCCGGCGTGCCCTTCGGGATTCCCTCGGCCCTGGTCGAGGGGGCCGCGGGGCTGCTCGCAGACGGGCTCAGCGGATGGGGCGTGCCGGGATGGGCGAGCAGCGCAGGCTTCCGGCTCCTCGATCCGGTCAAGTCGCTGCGCGCGCAGATCGACTTCATCCTCCAGCTCCACGACCGCGAGGCGCTGCTCCCGCGCGAGCGCCAGCGGCGCTTCCTGGGGGGCGAGGGGTTCGTGGCCTGGCCGGGCCCCGCCCTCGCCGATTTCATGCGCCAGTTCGTCGCCCACAACCGCATGCTCGAGGGCGGGTTCGTGATCGAGGACCGCCTCGTCACCCTCGCCGATATCGACACCGCGATCCTCTCCTTCGTGGGGACGGTGGACGAGATCGCGCCAGCCGCGGGCGTCCGCGCCATCCGCCAGGCCGCTCCCCGCGCCGACGTCTACGAGGTCGCCCTGCGGGCGGGCCATTTCGGGCTCGTGGTGGGCTCGACCTCGACCCGGACGACGTGGCCCACGGTCGCCGCCTGGGCCCACTGGCGCGCGGGGGAGGGAGAGCGCCCCGCGGAGATCGAGCGCGTTCCCGACGACGCCTCGGCGGCGGAGGGGCCGCCGGTGAGCAGCCGCGTCGGCTTCGGGCTCGAGCTCGCCAGCGAGGTGGGGGTGGGGATCGCGCGCTCGCTCGTGGGCACCACGAGTCGCACCCTGCGCGGCGTGCGCGAGCTCACGCGCGAGGCGGCCGGCCAGCTGCCCCGCCTCGCTCGCCTCGAGCAGATCCAGCCGAGCACCCGGATCTCGATCGGCCTCCTCGTCGAGGAGTCCGCGCGCAAGGCCCCCGAGGACGTCTTCTTCCTGTGGCAGGGCCGGGCCTACACCAGCGCCCAAGTGAACGAGCGCATCGACAACATCGTCCGTGGCCTGATCGAGATCGGCGTGCGCCAGGGCGAGCACGTGGGAGTCCTGATGGGAGCGCGTCCGAGCGCGCTCGCGCTCGCGGTGGCGCTCAACCGGCTCGGCGCGGTATCGGTGCTCCTGCGTCCGGACGGCGACGTCGCCCGGGAACTCGAGCTCGGCCAGGCCGAGCGCATCATCGCCGACCCCGAGCGCCACGAGCTCGCCGCCGGGCTCGGCACCGTGCACACCTTCGTGCTCGGAGGGGGCGGCGAGCCCCGCGACCTCGGCATTCCCCTGAGCACCGACATGGAGCAGATCGACCCCGAAGCGGTGGAGCTCCCGAAGTGGTACCGCCCCAACGCCGGCCGGGCCGGCGACGTCGCCTTCATCGTCTTCACGGGCAGCGGACCGGGCGTGCGCATGAGCCGCATCACCAATCGCCGCTGGGCCATGTCCGCCTTCGGCACGGCGTCCTCGGCGGCGCTCTCATCCGCCGACACCGTCTACAGCGTCACGCCCGTCTACCACCCCTCGGGGCTGATGATGAGCATCGGTGGCGCCATCGCCGGGGGCGCCCGGATCGCCATGGCCACGAGCTTTGACCCCGCCACCTTCTGGGACGAGGCCAGGCGCTACGGCGTCACCGTGGCGAGCTACACGTGGACGCTGCTCCACGACATCGTCGAGGCGCCGCCCCACCCGGGCGAGCGCCATCACGCGGTCCGCCTGTTCATCGGCTCGGGCATGCCCCGCGGGCTGTGGCGGCGTGTCCAGGAGCGCTTCGCCCCCGCCCGCGTGCTCGAGTTCTACGCCTCGACCGAGGCCGGGGCGATCCTCGTCAACCTGCGCGGCACCAAGCCCGGGTCGCTGGGACGACCCCTGCCCGGCAGCGCGCGCGTCAAGGTCGCCGTCTACGACGTCGCGGCGCGCCGGCTCCTCCTCGACCCCGACGGCTTCGCGCGCGAGTGCGAGCGCGACGAGGTCGGGCTCCTCCTCGCCCGGATCGAGCCCGGCGTGCCCACGGGCACGACTCCCCTGCGCGGGGTGTTCGCGCGCGACGACGCGTGGCTGAGCACGGGCGACCTGTTCCGGATCGACGCAGACGGGGACTACTGGCGCCTCGATGCGGTGACCGACGCGGTGGTGACCGCCGAGGGGGTCGTGTTCACGGCCCCGATCCGCGACGCGCTCGGCGACCTCCCGGCCGTCGACCTCGCCGTCGCCTACGGCGTGCCCTCGGGCCAGGGCGAGCTCGCGGTGGCGGCGGTGACCCTGCGCGCCGGCCGCGAGCTCGGCACCCGCGACATCACCGAGGCGCTGATGGCCCTCGAGCCCGCCGGGCGGCCTGCGCTCGTTCGCGTCGTCGAGGAGATACCCGTGACCACCTGGTACCGGCCCCTGACGGGACCCCTGCGCGCCGAAGGGATCCCGGGCGCCGGGGAGGCGAGTGCGGTCTGGTACCGCGACCGCACTCGCGAGGTCTAGCGCTGGGTCCAGCTCTCCCGGGGGTTGCGGATGGGGGTCAAGGTGGGCTCGACCTGATCGCGCAGGTGCTCGAACGCGGGCGGGAGCGAGAGCTTCTCGCCGAGATGCTCGAGCGGCTCGTCGACGGTGAACCCGGGCCCGATGGTGGCGACCTCGAAGAGGACTCCGGACGGCTCGCGGAAATAGATCGAGCGGAAGTAGAAGCGGTCGATCACCGGGGTGGGATCGCAGTTGGCGTCGATCACCCGCAGGCGCCACCCCTCGTGGTCTTCGGGCGTCGAGGCCCAGGCCACGTGGTGAATGGTGCCCGCGCCCGGTGACCCGCGCTCGGCCGTAGCCGGATCGTAGGAATAGAGGCCGCCGCGGCTCGCGCCGCGCGCCTCCCACACGTCGCCGTGGCGGACGAATCCGAGCCCGTCCTCGAGCATGAAACGGCTGCGATTGGCGTCGGCGGCGTACGCGCGGACGCCGTGGAAGCCCTGGAGGGCGAGCTCGGCGGGAATCTCGGGATGGTTGGCGATCAGGGGCTCGTCGTCGGTGGAGACGACCAGGAGCTCGTGCGCGAGGCCCTCGAAGTCCTCGAAGTGCAGCGAATCGCTCTCGCGCTCTGATTCGTACCCCGCTTCGCGCAGGCGCTCGCTCCAGAAGTCGAGCGCCTCGGGGGAGGTGACGCGCCAGATCACGCGGTGAACCATCCCGGCCCCGGCGCGGCCGCGCGCGGCGCCCGGGAACTCGAAGAAGGTGATGTCAGAACCCGGGTCCCCGCGCTCGTCGGCATAGAAGAGGTGATAGACGGAGGTCGCGTCCTGGTTGACCGTCTTCTTGACGAGCCGGAGCCCGAGCACGCCCGCGTAGAAGTCGACGTTGCCCTGCGCGTCGCCGGTGATTGCGGTGATGTGATGGATGCCCTCGAGCTTCATGGTGCTCCTTGGTGGAAGTAGGGCACCACGGTATCACAGCAATGCTTGCGTGCTCAACTAATTACGGCCGCGATGAACGCCGGGTGCCATGGCGCGCGTGGGCGCCGCGCCACTGCCTGGCTCAGCCCAGGAAGGCGCGCAAGGAGTCCTTGCCCTCGCCGGTGATGGGATGCCCGTGGGCGAGGAGCAGGTGATCGAAGTCGAGCGCGAGCAGGCGCCGGTAGGCATCGCGCAGCCCCGCCTTGGTGCGCTCGGGTTCGTCCATGAGCGCGTCGGGGACGAAGGCGAGCTCGTCCTCCCCGGTCCAGCGCACGACGCCGTCGGCGCACGCGAGGGCGCGGTGAGCGGTGAGGTGGAGCGCGGTTTCGTCGGGGCAGATGGCATCGACCTCGTGGGCGACGACGGCGCCCGGGAGCTCGTCACCGAACGCGAAGGGCTCCACCGGGCCGCGACCCTCGAGCTCGTGGACGCCGCTCGCGGGACAGTGGACGGTGCTCCCGAACGCCTCCCGCACGAGCCAGGAGTCGCGGTGGTGATGGCGATTGCTGAGGAGGATGTGCTCGGGGGCGCCGTGCTCCTCGAACCAGTCGAGCCCCTCCGCCGGGATCAGGGGATCGAAGAGGACGCGCTCGCCGGTCAGGTAGTAGGAGCTGACCGCCTTGCCGATGTGGTGGTGGTGCGCGGTCCAGTGCCACAGTCCCGGGGATATCTCCCGCATCGCGCTCAGGCTACCCGACTCGTCGGGCAATCAGCGGGAGTTGCCCACGGTGCCCGAGCTGCTCACGACCCCGCCCGGCAGCGGCGATCCGCACGCCTTCTGCGCGGCCTTGAAGGCGGGCGAGGCGGGGCTCGCGCCCGAGCCCGGGTTCAGCTGAAGACCGATCCCGTTGCCCGAGAACACGGGGTCGGGGAAGCCCGGGACGCCGTGGGTGCGCATGCACGCCGAGAACCTCAGCGCCTGTTGCTTGGCCTGGGCGGGGATCCCGCCGGCCCGGCCCGGACCGCCCTTGGGCGAGTACTTGGCGCACGCGTGCTGGGCCGAGGCGAAGGCGGGCGAGGAGGGGTCGAACTGGCTGCCCGGGCTCGCGCGGATAATCAGAGCACCGCCGCCGCCCGCGGACTTGGATGGATCGGGGAAGCCGGGGATGCCGTGGCTGCGCATGCAGTCTGAGTACTTGACGTCGCGGGCATAACCCGAGAGTGCGGAGCCTGACGCGGAGGAGGAGCCGCCGCAGCCTGTGGCCATCGCTGCCGTGGCGATCACGAGTGCGGCGGCGCGCACCTCGACGCGGTGGGTAAGAGCTTTCATCTCGCCTCCTGGTGGGTGTCGGCGAGGGTTTACGCCCTGGGGGGTTACGCGGGCGGAACAGCGACCGTTACCGCCGTGTAACCGGCATCGGCGACGCTGAGCCCGCGCACCGCCCTTCCCGCGGTGCGCACCATCTGCCCGCCCAACCATGCGCATTCTCATCGTCGAGGATCACCGGGAGCTCGCCGAGACCGTCGCGCTCGGGCTGCGCCGCGAGGGCATGGCGGTCGACGTCACGGTGGACGGGGAAACGGCGCTGCGCAAGGCGACGATCGTCTCCTATGAGGTCATCGTCCTCGATCGGGACCTCCCTGGCCTGCACGGCGACGAGGTGTGCCGCACCCTGCTCGCGCGAGGTTCGTGCGCGCGCGTGCTCATGCTCACGGCGGCGGGGACGATCGGGGACCGCGTGCAGGGGCTGAGCCTCGGCGCCGACGACTATCTCTCCAAGCCCTTCGCCTTCGCCGAGCTCGTCGCGCGGGTGCGCGCCCTCGGGCGCCGCGCCCAGCCGCCGGTCCCGCCCATCCTCGTCAAGGACGATCTCGCGCTCGATTCGGCCCGGCGCGTGGCCACGCGGGCGAGCTCGCGGCTCGATCTCTCGCCCAAGGAGCTCGCCGTGCTCGAGATCCTCCTCGCCGCCGACGGCGCCGCCGTCTCGCCCGAGGAGCTGCTGGCCCGCGCGTGGGACGAGGTCGCCGATCCCTTCTCGAACGTCGTCAAGGTCACCATCAGCCGGCTGCGCCGCAAGCTCGGCGACCCTCCGCTGATCGAGACCGTTCCCGCCGCCGGGTACCGGATTCCGTGATCTCGATCTCGCGCCCGTCCTTGCCCCGGTATCGGTCGCGCCGGAGCGTGCGCCTGCGTCTCACCCTCCTCTACGGCGGCCTGTTCCTCCTCGCCGGAGCTGTCCTGCTCACCATCACCTACCTGCTCGTCGCCAACCAGGTGAGCGGCGGCACCGCGACCTTCACCACGAGTGGCGGGCGCCTGCAGATCACCGTCGGCTCGGTGGGCCCGCTGCCGGTGCCGGCGGCCGCTCGTACCGTCCTCGAGACCGGAGGATCGCTCCCCGGACCCGGGGCCGGACCCGGATCCGGATCCGGCCCCGGGTCTGGCCCCGGTGTCGGCGCCGAGGCGGGGCGGGTTCTGCGCAGCACCTTCGAGAGGGTGATCGCCGGTGAGCACGCGACCGAGCTCAGGCAGCTCCTGATGTGGTCGGGCATCGCGCTCGGGTTCATGGCGCTCGCCTCGGCGGCCCTCGGCTGGCTCATCGCCGGTCGCGTGCTCGCGCCCCTGCGGACGATGACCTCGCGAGCGCGGCGGATCTCATCGGACAACCTCCACGAGCGCCTCGCTCTCGACGGCCCCGAGGACGAGATCAAGGAGCTCGGTGACACCTTCGACGCCGTGCTCGGACGCCTCGAAGGCGCCTTCGACGCACAGCGGCGCTTCGTCGCCAACGCCTCGCACGAACTGAGGACGCCGCTCACCCTCGAGCGGGCGATGGTCGAGGTCGCTCTCGCCGACCCGGGCGCCGACGCCGCGTCCCTGCGTCATGCCTGCCGGCGCGTGCTCGCGGCCGGCGAGGAGCAGGAGCGGCTCATCGAGGGCCTCCTCACCCTCGCCCGCAGCCAGAGCGGGCTCGAGGAGCGCGAGCTCCTCGACCTCCAGGAGATCTCGGCGCTCGTGCTCGAGGCGTTCGGGGGCCGTTCGGAGGGCAAGGAACGCACGGTGGAGTCCGAGCTCGGGCACGCCGTGGTCTCGGGCGACGGCCGGCTGCTCGAGCGCCTAGTGGCCAACCTCCTCGACAACGCCGCTCGCCACAACGTGCCCGGGGGCTGGGTGCACGTGTGGACCGGCGTTCGCGACGGCCGTCCGATGCTCGCCGTGGCCAACAGCGGCCCCGTCATCGCGCCCGGCGAGGTGGACGCCCTGCTCGAGCCCTTCCGGCGCGCGGGCCGCGAGCGGACCCGGCACCGCGACGGGCATGGGCTCGGCCTCTCGATCGTGGCGGCGATCGCCACCGCCCACGGAGCTACGCTGCGCGCCCGGGCCAGGGAAGGGGGAGGGCTCGAAGTGGCGGTGAGCTTCGGGGTGGCCCCGGCGGCGCACCCCGAGCCTTAATCACTTCTTCTTTTTCTTCTTTGGCTTCTTCTTTTTCTTCTTTTTCGCGGCCTTCTTGGTCTTGAAGCTCGCGTCCTTGCCGTAGCTCGTGCCGCTGGCGTTGGTGGCGACGATGCGGAAGTGGTAGGTCTTGCCGGACTTGAGTCCCTTGAGCGAGACGACGACGCCGCTCGGGGTGGTGCTCGCCACGAGCGCCTTGCCGCCGAGCACCTTGCCGTAGCTCTTGCTCGTGCCGTATTGGAAGAAATACGTCGTGAGCTGGCCGGCGGGATTGATGATCGCGCTCAGCTTCGCCTTCGAGGTGGTGATCTGGCTTGCCACGCCGGTGAGGACCACGGGCGCCACGAACGCCGTCACCGTCGGGCCGCCACCGACCGCGGTGCTTCCCGCTGCCGTGTTGTTGGCCAGATTGGGATCGGAGGTACTGGAGCCGACGGTGGCGAAGTCGGTCAGCGTCCCCTTCACGCTCGGGATCACCACGATCGTCACC
Organism: Solirubrobacteraceae bacterium; assembly: GCA_035552815.1. Lineage (GTDB taxonomy): Bacteria > Actinomycetota > Thermoleophilia > Solirubrobacterales > Solirubrobacteraceae > Palsa-465. The sequence continues at coordinate 14,074 of DASZKU010000332.1, forward strand.
GTCGCGCTCGTCGCCATACCGGTGTTAACCGAGTCGAGCGTCCCCAGCGAGCACGTCACCGCGGCGGTACCCGAGCACGAGCCCTGCGAGGCACTCGAGGAGAAGTACGTCGTGCCCCCGGGCAGCGGGTCGGTGATCGTCACTCCGGTGGCCGAGCCGGGGCCGTTGTTGGCCACCGTCAGCGTGTAGATGAGGGGGCTCCCGACCGTCCCCGTGGCCGGGGCGGACACGGTGATGGCGAGATCCGCGCCCGCGGTCTGGAAGGCACCCGAATCGCATGCGCTCGGCCGCGGCACGCCTCGCTGATCGGTCGACGGGCACGACCCGGCGACCGCGTCACCGATGGCGGGGCTGCCGGAGAGCAGCGCGTCGGTCGCGGTCGGACCGCCGCTGGCGGCGAGCGGCCCGAGGAGGGGGTTCACGTCCGTGTGGTCGTTGGTCGTGCTGTTGGTGAAGCAGGTGCCGTCGCCGTCGATGTTGCCCCCCTTGTCGGCCGCGGCCGCGTTGTCGGTGATCGACGCGCTGTAGCAGTCCCCGCCGCCCGAGCTCGTGTTCCCTCCCGAGTTGTTCGCCACGATCGTGTTCTCGATCGAAGTCGCGTCTTGGGGCTCGGCGATCCCGCCGCCGAAGTAGGCGCTGTTGCGGGTGATGGTGTCGTTGAGGAGCGAGATCGTGCCCGAGCTCACGCCGCCGTTGAAGTAGATCGCGCCTCCCTCGGTCGCCTGATTGCCGTCCAAGGTGTCGTTCGTCAGCGCGAGCCCGTCGGAGCTTCCGTAGTAGAGGGCGCCCGCGTAATTCGCGGATTGGTTGCCCGTGAACGTGCTGCGCGAGACGCTCAAGGCGCCGACAGCGACGTCGACGGCGCCGCCCTGGGCAGAGTTCGCGTGGTTGCCGGAGAACGTGGTGGTGGTGATCGACTCCGCCGCGGTGGCCGAGGAGCCGATCAAGTACACGGCACCACCCTGACTAGCCTCGTCCCCGACGAAGGTCGAGCCCGCGAGCGCTACATCCGTGTTCAACAGATAGAGCGCGCCTCCGGGACTATTTCCGGAGTTGTCGCTGGCAAACGTCGACCCGTTCACGGTGAGCACGCCCGTCGCGGATGCGTAGATCGCCCCGCCCGAAGAGTCGCCCGAGCTGTTGTCCGAAAGCGTCGAGCCGCTCACCAGCATCGTGCCCGAGGCCGTGTCGTAGATCGCCCCGCCGTTGGCACCGCCGGACGTGTTGTTGTTCAACGTGCTGGCCGACACGTTCAGGGTGCCGGCGCTCAGCAGATAGAGAGCGCCGCCGGGTCCGTTGGAGACGTTGCTGGAGATCGTGGTGGCGCTGATCGCCACCGCGCCAACGGTGTTTCCTGACTCATCGTCGTAGAGCGCGCCGCCGCGGCCCCCAGAGCTGTTCTGGCTCATCGTGTCGGTGGCGAAGGTCACCGTCCCGGAGCTGGCGTAGAGCACCCCTCCGCCGATCTGCGCCGTGTTGCCGGTGACCAGCGAGGTGGTGATCGAGGTCGAGGCCGCGCCCGTGTCCGCGAACACCGCACCCCCGAAGGCGGAGGCCGAGCTACCGGTGAGGACGCTGCCGGCGATCGACAAGGCGCCGTCGTTATAGATGGCACCGCCGTTCCCTTGGGAGATCGAGAAGCTGCTGGGGCTGGCGTTGGGCTGAGATCCGTTCTCGATCGTCACCCCCGAGATCGACAGGGTCCCGCCCGACTGCACGGCGAAGGCGCGATCGATGTGGTTGGCGTCGATGACCGTGCTGTTGGCGCCGGCGCCGGTGATCGTGAGCTGCACGGCATGGTTGACATCGAGGTCACCCACCGCGGGGTTGTCGGTCGACGCCGAGGTGGGATCGGCGATCGTCAGCTTGAATATGCCCGCGGGAATGGTGATCGTGTTTGCTGCGCCGGCGTTGTCGGCCGCTTGCACCGCCGCGCGCAACGTGCAGGTGCCACCGGTGTCCGAAGAGACGCAGGCGGTATTGGCCGAGTTCGCGAGCGCCGCGTCGGCGGGGTCATTGACCGTGAAGCTCGCGGCGCTCGCCGCCGAAGCCATGCCCAGCACGCCGAGCGTCGCCAAGACCGTTAATACGCACGCTCGACGTATCGTGCCCCGCCGCGTCGTCCCAGCACAACCGCGCAGACGAACCAAGTCCCCCATATTGCGCTCCCCGAGTAACCTGCTCTCCGATCCTCTGACGCCACCCTACCACGCGGTGTCAACCCCGAAGGCATGTCTTAACGTTTCTTGTTGGCCCGTACGTGTAGGGGGGCGAGGGACAGAGGTGATCGGACCGTTCTTTGCAACCAGGCGGCGGCGGCGCCGGGAACGGTCGGCGAGCGCCGCGCGCGGGCGTTGTTCACCGGATGGCAACTAGTCGTTGACGGGACCGTGACATTCGCTGGTCGGCTCTGAGGCACCGTGGTATGAGTGTGGACGGCACCCCTATACGCTCATCGCCTCGGCCGCGACGCGGGACCTGACTCCTCGCGGGCGGCGCTGAGCGCGACGGTGCTGGAGGCGGTAGATGGCCTGGAGACCGATGTGTGCTTGACCGCAGATGGACGGCTGGTCCTGCTTCATGACCCGTGGCTGAGCGGCGCCACCACGTTGCACGGATGGGCGCATCACACGACGTGGAGCGAACTTCGCTTCTCGCACTTGCGTGATCGGCATGGTGTGGTGACGCGCGAGACGCCGATGCTGCTCGAGGAGCTACTCGCGCGCGCGCCGGCGGGCCTCCCCGTGCAGATCGAGGTCAAGGCTCACGGCGATCCAGAGCTGGCTCGGGCCACCGCAGACCGTGTGTGCCGGGTGGCGGGCGCGCAAACCGACGGCCGACGCCTGGAGGTGCTCTCGTTCCACACCCGTGCGTGCGAGGAGGCCGCTCGTCAGGGGGTACCTTCGCGGCTGATTATCTGGGCTGACTATGCGCCCGGGGCTCTGCTTGAGTGGGCGCGCGAAGCGGGGGTCGGTGGCGTCTGCATCGAGCACTTCCTTCTCCATGCCGAGCTCGTGGACAGGCTTCACGCCGGTGGTCTCAGTGTCAGCACCGGAACGATCAACGACCGCACGCTCGCAGCTTGGGCAGCGTCGCTCGGGGTCGACGCGATTACCACCGATCGGCCGGGAGCGCTCCGCCGCGAGCTCGCCGAGACGCAGGTAGCGGCGTGACCCAGCGGCGACGGCAGCGGGCCGGCTCAGTTCTCCGCGCGTAGCACCGCGAGGACCCGCGGATGGCCGTCGATCTCGACCTCGTCGACGAGCTCGACATCTCCGAGGCCAACGATCCGCCCCAAGCGGCGCAGACTCTCAGGCGTGAAGCCCCAGTAGACGAAGTCATCGCGCGCGTACACATCGCCGGGCTCGTGCACCTCGAGCGCCGGAAGGTTCGCCGGCAGTCGGGCTCCGTAGGTCTCGAGCAGGAGCTCGCCACCAGGCAGTAAGCGATCGGCAAGGGCCCGGAGCATCGCGACAGGGTCCGTCACGCGATGAAGGAGCCCGAAGCAGAGCGCGACATCGAAATGCTCGTCGAGCTCGCTCACGTCAATCGCGTCCATCCGGCGGTACTCGACCTGCGAATTAGTCAGATTCGCGATCGCACGAAAGCCGGCGCCGGCCTCGAGCGTCACGCCGAATCGGGCGCCCACCCAATCGGTGTACTGCTCGTTATCGACCGCGACCACGCGCCGGGCACCGCGCATTTCCGCCACGAAGCTGTAGAAACCGTCGAAGGCGCCGACGTCCAGAACGCTGCGGCCCGCGAAGCGATCCGCACCGAGCACCGGCAATCGATACCCGTGGTCCCGCGCGATCCCCGGCGTATAGACCCCCGGCGACAGCGCGAAGGTATGAAACCACAGCGGAACGGAGTCACGGACACGCTCGGCCTCGACAGTCGAAGCGCCGATCGCCCAGATGTCGGCCACGAGCCGCTCGTCAAA
>DASZKU010000333.1:0-9320 GCA_035552815.1 Solirubrobacteraceae bacterium
CTCATGGGCGGGAGGCGGGGCGGGCGCGGCGGGGCCGGGCGGGGTGGGGTGGGGGGCCGTGTTCAGCGCGAGCCGACGGCCGACTCGAGCGCCGAGGCGACCGCCTCGGCCAGGGTCAGCACTGCCTCCCGCGCATCAGCAGGCTCGAGCACGACCGCGTCGCCGGCCTCCTTGAGCACCTCGCGAACGAGCCAGTCGACGCCGGCGAAGCCGAGCTCGACGACCACGGCGCCGTCCTCGAGCTCCTGGGCGAGGCGGCGCTCCTCACGGGCCCAGCGGGCCCGGTCGGCCGAGATCCACACGCGAGCGCGGCGGGAGGCGGGCACCTCGCCCGTGCGCGGCCAGCCGTTGACGTCGGCGACGGGATCGACGTCGGGGCGAGGCTCGAAGGTCTCGGAATCGACGGTGGCGGATTTGATGCGGTCGAGGCGGAAGTGGCGGACGCTCTCGCGCGCGGGGTCGAAGCTGGCCACGTACCAGCCCTCGCGCCCGTTGATCAGGGCGTAGGGCTCGACGGTGCGGGTGGTGAACTCGTCCTCGTTCTCCTTGTAGTACTCGAAGGAGAGGAGGTGGCGGGAGGCGATGGCCCGGGAGACGACGGCGGCGATCTCGGCGTCGTCTCCGCCCGGCGAGGCGATCTGGAGGCCGTCCTCGATCGGGTCCTCGCCGAGGGCGGCGACCACCTTCTTGCGCACCGAGGCCAGCGACCCTTCCGGGATGTGCTCGCCGATCAGGTCGATGGCGGCCACCAGCGCCTTGGCCTCGACGGGGAGGAGCCGGGCGGGACGGGCGAAGGAGTCACCGTAGGGCTCGGGGTCGACCTCGATGGTGCCGTCAGGCCCGATCTCGGCGTAGAGGACGTAGGTACCGGCGCCGAAGTTGACGACGTTGAGCACCGAGACGTCCTCGTGGAGCTCCTGCTCTGAGATCTTCAGGCGCGCGCACAGCTCGCCGGCGTGCAGGGTGCGCCCGGCGCGGCCCGCCTCGATGAGGATGCTCGCCAAGGTGACGAGGCGGGCGAAGCGCTCGGGGCGGATCGTCGCGTCCTGATGGTGGCCGTTGCCCTGGGCGGCCTCGGCGCGGGCGGTGGCGACTTCCACGCCGTCGGCGGGGGCCGCCTCGGCGAGCACGGGCATCGCGGGCGGCTCGCCGGTGTGACGCTCGATGAGCAGGGCCACGCGGTCGCGCAGCGCCTCGGCGAGCTCGGGCGGACCGAGCACGCGCGCGTTCTCGCCCAGCCCGAGGACCCAGGCGATGAGGGTGCGGGCGTTCGAGTACTTGGTGATGAAGATGCGATCGTCGCCCGCGGCCGGGCGGATCTCCCCGTAGCGGCCGAAGTGGCGCTCGACCTGCCAGGCGATGCGCTCGCCGAGCCAGATCTCCGCCGCACCGATCGGCTCCCCGAACTGCCAGTCGATGCGATCGGCGTAGCCGCGCGGGTCGAAGTCGGCGGGCCGGGTGAAGTCGTGCTCGGCCTTGGTTACGTAGGCGACCTTGCCGCGGATGCGCGAGAGCCGGAAGACGCGAATGGCGTCGCGCTCGTGCGAGCGGCCCACGAGATAGAACTGGCTGCCCTGGTAGAGGAGCTGGTAGGGATCGACGCGGCGGGTGCCCACGTCGTCGCGCTCCATCGTGTAGTACTCGAAAGCGATCGTCTTGCGGCGGAAGATCGCCGTCTCGATCTTGGCCAGGCGCTGGGAGATCTCATGACCGCCGGCGGCGCCGGTGATGCCGAGGGCGACGGTGTGCTGCTCGGAGCCGAGCAGCGGGCTGGGGCGGCCCCACGAGATCTGCTGCAGGGCCAAGCGCAGGGGCTCGGCGTAGGCGAACTCGCCGTCGAGGAGCTGCAGCGCGGTGTGGAGTGCCGCGAGCTCCTTGTCCTCGAACGCGATCGCGGGGAGGTGGAAGTTCTCCGGCGGCAGCGAGTAGTTCTCCTGCTCGACGAGGCCGTCGATCGGCTTATCGACCGCGAGCTGGATCCCCAGCGCCTCGAGCTCGGAGCGGTCGGCGTAGAACCGGCGCGCGAACGCATCCTCGTTCATCACGCTGTATCCCTCGACGTCGCGCCGGATCTCGGGCGCGGTCACCGGGCGACGCTCCGCCATCAGATATGAGATCAGCGAGAGCTGGCGGATCAGCTTCTCGGTGTCCTTGGCCATTGCCCCAACTGTAGTCGCGACGGCCTAAGAGTCGAATCGCCCGCACCGTCAGGCGGCCGCAATTTGCGCAGATTGGAACGAACGCGTGACAAACGACCGCAGGCGCGGAGGCGCGCAAACGCCCCTCCCGGTTCAGGCGGCTTCGCGCTCGGGTTCGGCGCGGGCCGCGAAGTAGGCGCCGCCGCCGATGCCCTTGTCGAAAGCGGACCATTGGGCGCCGGCGGGAAGCTCCTTCTCGATCCGATCGAAGCTCCCGAGCCGGCCGCCGAGGTTGTCGACCATGTGCACGAGCGTCGCCTCGCGCGTGCAGGGGACGACGGGACTACCGTGCTCGAGCGAGCCGTGGTGGCTGAGGATGATGTGGAGGACGGCCTGGGCGAGCTCGGGCGGGAACCCCCCGAGCCGCTCGATGGCGCGCCGGACGCGGTAGTAGCCGAGCGGGATCTCGCCCTGCAGGCGGCCGGCGTCGGACATCTCGATCGTCCCGCCCTCGAACCGGTAGGCCTCGAGCTTGCCGATGTCGTGGAGCAGCGCTCCCGTGACCGCGATGTCGCGGTCGACGCCGGGAAAGGTGGCGGAGATCGCGCTCACCGCCTGCGCCACCGACAGGCAATGCTCGAGCAGCCCGTGGCGGTAGGCCTGGTGGTAGTACTTGGCTGCGGGTGCGTCCCGGTACGCGGCCCAGGTCTTGGTGCCCTCTCCGAACGCCAGCCCCAGCAGCCTGCGCAGGTGGGGGTTCTGGATCGTGGCGAGCAGCTCCCGCAGATCGGTCTCCATCTGGTCGGCGCTCCGCGGCGGGCCGTCCACGAGCTCGTCGACCTCGTACTCCCCCTCGGCCGCGGGCCGCAGCTCGTCGAGGCCGATCTGGGGGCCGTAGCGGGGATGCCGCGAGTAGCGCCCGCTGACGTGGACGACCTCGCCCGGGCGACATAGCTCGCGGGCCTGGGGTATCTCCTCCCGCACCACGGCCTCGACGCTCCCGGTGCGGTCGCCGAAGACGAGCTTCAGGTACTCGGTACCGTCGCGCCGGCGCCGGACCTCGGCCTGGCGCACGACGAGGGGCTGCGCGACGTCGCATCCATCGATGAAGTCCCTGACCCGCATCGGATCACGAAGATAGAGTGGAGCGCGGACGGGTTTATGAATCGCACCGCACTGGTAACCGGAGGCACCGGCGGTCTCGGAACCGCGGTCGTGGGCCGCCTGCTCGAGGACGGCTGGCGAGTCGTCGTGCCCTGGGTGGCCGAGCGGGAGCTCGAGCGCCTGGAGCGCCGGCCCGGACTCGAGCTCGTGGAGGCCGACCTCTTCGCCTCCGAGGCGGTGGGCGAGGTGGTGGCGACCGCCGCCCGCGAGCGCGACGCGCCGCTGCTCGGGGTGGTCAACCTGGTGGGCGGCTTCGCCACCGGCGGGCGCGTACACGAGACGCCGATCGAGGAATTCGAGGCCCAGTTCCGCATGAACCTGCGTCCCACCTACCTGGTGACCCAGGCGGCGTTAGCGCATCTGCTCGCGGCGGGGAGCGGATCGATCGTGTGCGTGGGCACCCGCGCCGCCGTGCGGCCCTTTCCCGGTGCCGCCGGCTACGTCTCCTCGAAGGCGGCGGTGCTCGCCTTCGTGAACGCCCTCGCCGTCGAGTATCGCGACGACCTGATTCGCGCCAACGCCATCCTCCCGAGCGTGATCGACACGCCGGGCAACCGGGCCGCCACGCCCGACGCCGACTTCGAGCGCTGGGTCAAGCCCACCGAGATCGCCGCCGTCATCGCCTTCCTCCTCTCCGACGATTCCGCGCCCACGAGCGGCGCCGCGATCCCCGTCTACGGTCGGGCCTAAGGCCTAAGGCCTAAGGCCTAAGGCAAGGCGCTATAGGCCGCTCGGGTGGCGTTGGACGAAGGCGCCCCCGTCGTTGCCGGTGCGGTTCGACCACCGCGATCCGCCCTCGGCGAGGGCCACCGTGTCGAAGCGCAGTCCCGCCACGTACATGTAGGTGTGGCCGGCGTTGGCGAAGATGGTGACCCATTTCCCGCGTCCCGGGGCGCCGTAGCTCTCGAGCTCCCCTGAGGTCTCGGTCGTGTTCAGGAGGTGGGCGGCGGCGAGCACGAAGCTGATCGACCCCGAGCAGTCGTACCGGGTGTCCTCGAAGGTGCCGTGGCCCCCGCCGTAGAAGTAACCGAGGAGGGCGATCTGGTTGCCGGCGTTGATGATCTCCTGAACCTGGGGGGGGGCTCCGATGGGGGCGACGGCCAGGCCCTGGGGGGTCAGGGTGGCGACGTTGGGGTTGGGAGAGATACCGCTCTGGGCGAGCTGCTGGCGGACCTGGTTCAGGGACACGGGCTCGGGCAGCGGTCCGGTGGTCCGGGGCGGGCTCGCGCTCGCGCTCGTGGACTGCCGGGGATGCGACGATCCCGGGGTGGCGCCGGCCACGGGCTCGACCACCTGAGGATGAGCCTGGAGCGCGAGGTCGTTCTGGCTCGAGTTCGCGACGTTCGCGCCCGGCTGGGCCTGGCCGCAGCCGGCCAGCGCCGCGACGAGCGCAGACGCGATGCCAAGAAGGGTCAGACGGGCGCGCACGGCGGCCCAATTATTACGCGCAAAGGCGCAAGCATGCATCGGTACCTTTCGGCTCGCGGCCCCCGATGCGTTAGCGGCACACGTTCGCGCGTTGCCGGACCGGGCCCCGAAGCGGTAACGGCGGCGTAACGGCCGGGCAACGGCGGGGGCCGACACTGCCCGCCGTGCAGTCGACCAAGCAAACGACTTCGGGACCGGGGCTTGGCCGCGTCCAGCACGACGCTCGGACGCGCCTCGGGTGCACACGGCGGCGCGGGCTCTCGGATGCCGGGGCACCCGAGACCTGCCCGCCGAGAACTTGGGGAAGGGTGGTAGGAGAGCTGGGGATCCTGGGGGCAAAGCAGGATCGGGGGCAAGCTGGGCTGGGGGCAAGACGGGCTGGGGGGCATAACCGGGGGTTCAGGGGGCGGCCGGATCCGGATCCGGGGGGAAACGGAGTCGGCCGCCCCCTCTACCAACCTCGTATCGGGCCCGGGCGGCGGAGGACCGCGCCCAGGCCGAGCGAGCGCGCCGTGTCGAGCGCCTGCTCGGTGAGCTCGGCCGCCCGGTCGGCGTCGCCGTCGCCACTGCGTTCGCGCAGGGCATCGGCGTAGGCGAGCTTGGTGCGGGCGATCCACGGGCCGCCTCCGAGCACCTCCTCGGCCGCGATCGCATCCTCGAAGTAGGCCTCCGCGGCGGCGAGGTCTCCGATGCAGGCGTGCCCGAGGCCGAGATAGTGGGAGGCCGACCCGAGCCACGAGGAGCCCATGTCGACGTAGCGGTCGCGGTAGGGCTCGAGCATCGCGATCATCTTCTCGGCCCTGGCGCGGTCACCTAAGCTCGCGGCAGCGGCGGTACCGAGCGCGACCAACGCGAGCCACGAGAAGTCATAGGGAGCGTCGGTGAGGTCGCTGGTCATCAGGCGCTCGTAAGCGGCGCGCGCCTCGTTCCCGCGACCGAGCTCGGTGAAGATCGTCGCCAGCAGGGCCTGGTTGAGCATGGGGATGGTGCGGCTGCGCCCGGCGCGCCGCGGCGCGCCGGCGAGCACGTCGACGACCTCTTCCAACCGGCCCTGGTGCATCCGGATCACGAACAGCTGCCCGGCATACCACCGCAAAGCGTCCTCCTGGCCGGCTTCCTGTCCGGCCTCGAAGCCCGCCAGCGCGAGCCGGTCGGCCTCGGCCAGCGAGCCGACGATGAGCTCGCGCTTGGCGCGGATGACCATGTCGTACCAGCTCAGGATCGGCTGACGCAGCCGGACGGCGAGCCGGTGCTGGCGTTCGACGTGGACCTCGGCGGCCGCCAGGTCACCGAGCTCGAGCGCCGCGAAGCCCCGGTAGGTCTCGGCGTAGTACATGAGCAGCGGGTCCTCAATCTCGTTGGCGATCTTCGTCGCCTCGTCGGCGTCGGCGACCCGCTCCGCCGCGGTGCTCGCGTGTGACATCGCCGCGATCCGCTGACACAGGACCATGGCGAGCGTGCCCGGGTCCCGGAGCTCCCGCGCCATCGCCACCGCGTCATCGCTGTGCCGGCGGCGCAGACCCCAGTCGCCGCTGAAGGTAAGCTCGACGGCGAGCTGGCCCAGCAGCCGGGCCCGCACCGTGCTCGGCGCGGGATCGTAGACCTCGAGTGCATCCTCGAGGGAGCGAACGCGGTCCTCGTCGACCTCGCCGATCGAGCTGATGAAACCGCGATTATTGGCGAGCGCGGCGCGCGCCATGAGCTCGGGATCGCTCAGCTCCCGAGCTCCGCGCGCGCCGTCGAGGAGGGTGTCGCGGAAGGCGCGATATCCCGCCCGGAGCTGAGCCTCGCCGAGCGAGATCGTCACCTCGACGCGGCCGCGGACGTGGGCATCGTCTTCAAAGGTCTCGAGCAGTTCGAGGGCCTGGCGGTAGTGCGTGAGCGCCTGCTCGTAGGCAAGTTTCACCTGCGCCTGGTCCCCCGCTCGAATCAGGTAACCGATCGCCTTGTCCTCCTCACCGGCAGCCGCCTGGGCGAAGTGATGGGCCAGTTCGTGCAGGTGGTGCTCGAGCTGGCCGGCGTAGAGCTCCTCGAGGGCCTCGCCCACCTGGCGATGCAGCCGGCCTCGCCGGGCCGCCGTGAGGTCGGCGTAGATCGCCTGGCGGACGAGGGCATGGGCGAACGCGTACCGACCGCGAAGGCGCTCCGATTCCACGAGGACCCGGGCCCGCACGCCCTCGTCGAGCGCGTCGAGGAGCGCATCGGGCGTCGCTCCCGCGTCGGGGATCCGCTCGAGCAGCGGCAGGGTGACGGTCGGTCCGGCGACGGCCGCCACCGTCAGCACCCGGGTCGCATCCTCGGAAAGGCGCATGAGCCGGCGGCTCACCACCTCGCGCACGCCGTCGGGGATCCCCAGCTGCTCCAGATCGATACGCCCGGAGGCCGTCTCGCTCCCGGTCTCGGCGACGTGACGGAGGATCTCGCCGACGAAGAATGGGTTGCCTTCCGTCTCCTCGTGAACGGCGCGTGCCAGGGAGCGGCTCCTGGCATCGAGCGTCCCATCGATCTCGGCCGCGAGCAGGGCCTCGATGTCCTCGGGACGTAGACCCCCGAGCGAGTGCCGTTCGATTCCCGGCTCGCGCCGCAGGTCGGCGAGCATCTCGGTGAGGGGATGCGGCGAGCCGCGTGAGAGGGCGGCGATGGGGATCTCGGTATCGCGGAAGGTGCCGACGACGCACATGGCCATGTCGGGGGGCGAGCGCACGAGATGGCGCAGCAGATGCAGGGTCGGCCGCGCCGCCCAGTGGAGGTCGTCGAGCACGAGGAGCACAGGCGTGCGCTCGGCCACCGCGGCCAGGAAGGCGACCACGGCTTCGAACATCAGGTACTGGTCGAGCGCGGCATCGGGCCGCGTCGGCGGGCTCACGTCGCCGATCAGCTGCGTGAGCTCGGGCAACAGGCGCGCGAGCTCCGGCGCCCCGCGACCGGCGAGCTCACGCAGGAGGGTGGGTGGGCAGGCGGATACGTAGGCGCGCAGCGCCTCGACGAAGGGCTGGAAGGCGAACCCGACGTCCTCGTCGCAGCGCCCGTAGAGGACGAGCGCACCGTCGGCGTCGGCGCGCCGGGCGAGCTCGCCGACCAGGCTCGTCTTCCCGATTCCCGGCTCACCGGCGATCAGGGTCACGCGCCGGGCGCCGGACCGCGCCTTGCGCCACGCCTCGCCGATCGCCTCGAGCTCGCCGTCGCGGCCGACGAAGGGCACCCCCTCGACGGGGGCGAGCGCGACCGGGAGCGCGAGGTGCGGAGGCTCGGGTGCCGGGGACTCGGCGGGCTCGGCGGGCTCGGCGGGCTCGGCCGGCGCGGCCGCCTCGGCGGGCGCGTCGGACGTCGCGGGCGCGCCGGACGTCGCGGGCGCGCCAGACGCCGCGGGCGCGGCCGTCGCGAACGCGGGCTCGTCTCCACCCAGGAGGCGGGCGTGGAGTTCGCTCACCGCGTGCGAAGGGGTGGTTCCGAGCTCGTCGCGCAGGAGCTGGCGCAGACGCTCGTAGGCGAGCAGGGCCTCGGCGGTGTTGCCCTGGGCGGCGAGCGCCTCCATGAGCAGCGCGTGACCGCCCTCGCGGTAGGGGGCCCGGGCCACGAGCTCGCGCGCCGCGGGCGCCGCCTCGCGCGCGTGACCGAGCCCGAGCTCGGCGCGGGCCTCGAGCTCGAGCGCGCTGACCGCCAGGTCGTCGAGCTCTCGGCGCGTGTCCTCGATCCACGTCGCCGGCTCGCCGGCCAGGAACGGCTCGGCGAGCAGGGCCGCGGCACCATGAGCGGCCGCCGCGGCATCGGCGAGCTCCCCGTCGCGGAGCGCCTGCTCGGCGACGGCGACCTCGGCCGCCGCGTGCTCGACGTCGATCCAGACGTCCTCGGGGAGCTCGAGCCGGACCTCGACCCGGCCGGACAGCGCTTCGGTGCCGAACACCCGCCGGACGGCGCTCAGGAGCACGCGAAGCGCGCCGTCGTGCTGTCCCCACGGCGAGTCGGGCCAGATCGCCTCGATCAGCTCCTCTCGGCGCAACGGCCGCTCGCGGCGGAGCACGAGCAGGGCGGCGAGGACGCGTGCCTGACGGCGCTCGAGGCGGTGCTCGAGCGAGTCCCCGTCGAGGGTGACACGTAGGCGCCCACAAACCCAGATGCGCGTCGACATCCCCGGTGATTATGGGGAACAACACGCCGCGCGGCTGGGCCGTGGTCCTAGAGGTAAGCTACTGGCCGACACGTAGCCTGCGGCGCGACCCAGGTCGCCGAGGGGAGTTAGGCTGGTAATGGACGTCCGGATGGTGTCCCTCGAGGATGGCATCACCTCCTGTGGCTTTCGCAAGATGGCCGCCTACGTGGCGCGCATCAACCGCGATACGGAGGCGTACTACGTCACCACCGCGCGCTACAAGACGATCCGCAACGGGATCACCGGGGGGCGCGGCGCCGGCGGAGACCTGAGCGACGACGAGGTCGACGAGGTCGCGCGCGGCCTCGTGGGCGCCGATCTCCTCGGCTTCTCGTCGATGACCGGCTACGCCGATCTCACGCACCGGATCATCAGGCGTGTGCGCGAGCTGAACCCGGCCGTGTACATGATCTGGGGCGGGATCCACCCGATCATCAACC
>DASZKU010000334.1:0-3473 GCA_035552815.1 Solirubrobacteraceae bacterium
CTGCTCGCCTGCCTGACGGTCGGACGCGAGCGCGGCCTCGAACACCGCGTGCTGGGCCGAGATCGACTCGACCGCGCTCTGGAGCACGCCGATCAGCGAGCCCGCGACCTCGCTCAGTGCCTCGTGCTCGGCGATCGACGCCACGAGCCGGTCGATCCGCTCGGCGCGCTCCGCTCGGTCTCGCGCCGTGCGCTCGAGCCGATCGCGTTCGGCTCCGAGCTCGGCCCTGAGCTGGAGGCGGCGCCCCTCGTTCGGGCCATCGTCGGGCGATTGCCGCCGGCGCTCGATCACCGCGGCCAAACGGTGCTCGGCCTCCGCGGCTTCGTCGCGCTCGGCGATCGAGCGGCGATGACCCGCGATCGCCTGCTCGCGCTCGTGCTCGACGGCTTGATGCGCGGCCGTCGCGTGCTCGAGCGCGGTGTTGGCCGCGAGCTCGGCCTGCGCCGCGGACTCGCTGGCACCGATCAGTTCCTCTCGGCGGTTGCGTTCTGCGAGCACGCGCTCCTCCCCGACCGCGGGCGCCTGTCGCAGCTCGCTCGTCGGCGCTGACCAGACCCTCCCGGTGCGCGTGACCGCGACGCCCGAAAACGACTCCGGCACCCCGTCCAGCGAGTCCACCACCCAAACGTCGCGCAGCAACGCCCGGGCGAGGCCCATCGCTCCGTCTGGACCTCGTAGATGGCCGGCGAGCCGCTCGCCGCCGGGAAGCGCCGGATCGCCGCCGGCGGACCCACGATCGGGTCCGGCCGAACCGGCGACCAGGACCCGACCGCCCTCGGAGCCGGCGCGATCGAGCAGCGCGGCGGCCGACGGATGATCCTCCGCGATCGCGGCCTTCAGCCGTCCGTCCAGCGCGGCCGCCACCGCGAGCTCGTAGCCGGAGTCGACCTCGAGCTGGTCGGCGAGCACCGCGGTGCCACCGGGGCTTCCCTGCTGGGTGCGCAGGAACTGGTTGACCGCCGCAAGCTCCCCGCCGACGCGCGCGGCTTCTCGCCGGGCGGCCTCGACCGCGCGCTCGGCGTCGCGAACCGCGGCATTGGCCTGCTCCCCCCCGGCCTCGGCGTCCCGGCGGACGCCGGCGGCCTCCTCCACACCCGCGCTCAGCTCCTCGACCGTCGCCTCCGCCGCGGCCCGTTCCTGCTCGAGATCCGCTAGCCGGTCGGCGAGCTCACGTTCCCGCTCGCCCTCGAGCTCCGCCAGCGAGGCCTCAAGCGAGGCGATCCGCTCATGCGCCCCGTCATCGGGCGCCTCCCCCGAGGCGGAGGCCCGGAGCGCGCCGAGCGCCTCGGTGGCGCGCAGCAGACGGGCCTCGATCGTTGTCTGCGCTGTGCCCACGGAGGACAGCCGGTCAGAGACCCTGGCGGCGGCTGATTGTGTGACGAAACATCGGCGGGAGAGCTCTTCGCGGCGGGCGCTGCGCTCCGCCAGCGCCTCCTCGGCGGCCTCCCGGCGAGATGCCACCTCCTTGAGCTGGCGCTCCACCTCCTCGCGCCGGCCCCGGGCGGCGGCGGCGTGTGCCTGTGCGCGCTCCAGCTCCCCGAGCTGTGCGCGAAGCTCGTCGCGCACGAGCTCCCAGCGAGCCTCGAGCGTCTGGCGCTCGATCCGGGCGTGGAGCTCGGCCGCCTCGGCTTGCCGCTTGAGCGGGCGAAGCCGGGTCCGGGCCTCGCGCTCGACATCCAGCGCCCGGTCGAGGTTGTCCTGGGTGCGCACGAGCTTCAGCTGCGCGCGACGCCGGCGCTTGCGGTGCTTGCCCAGCCCCGCGGCCTCCTCGATCAGCAGGCGCCGGTCGCGCGGTTTGGAGGTCACGAGCGACTCGACCCGGCCCTGGGAGATCACCGAGTGCATCTCCTTGCCGAGGCCGGTGTCCGAGAGCACTTCGATCACGTCGACGAGCCGGCACCGCGCTCCCGCGAGGCGGTACTCGCCCTCGCCGTTGCGATCGAGGCGGCGGACGATCGACACCTCAGGGGTGCCGAGCCCGAGCGTGCCGCCGCTGTCGTCGAGCACCAGCTCGACCTCCGTATTTCCGCTCGCCTTGCGCCCGGGGGCGCCCGCGAAGATCACGTCCTGCATCGACTGCCCGCGCACCGCCACCGGCGATTGCTCGCCGAGCGCCCACAGCACTGCGTCGGTGACATTCGACTTGCCTGACCCGTTCGGGCCGACGATCACGCTGACGCCGGGCCCGAACTCGAGCCGGGTCCGCTCGGGGAAGGACTTGAAGCCCTTCAGGGTGACCGACTTCAGATACACGGAGTCCTCCGCAACCGCTCGCGCCGCTCGCTCGCGCTCATTGCTCGAGGGCCTCCAATGCCGCCTGGGCGGCCTCCTGCTCGGCGTCCTTCTTGCTCCGGCCCGAGCCGCGGGCCACCTCGGCGCCGCCGATCGTCGCGACGATCGAGAAGGTCCGGTCGTGCGGGGGGCCCTGCTCGTCGACCACGTCGTAGGTGACGAGCGCGCCGCGCCGCGCGAGTCGCTCCTGGAGCGCCGACTTGAAGTCCACCGGATGCTCCAGGGCCTCGGCGACCTCCGGCGCGAATGCCTCGACGACAGCCCCCGCCGTGCGCACGTAGCCGAACGACAGAAAGCACGCTCCGATCACGGCCTCGATCACCGAGGCCAGCACCCGCTCGGTCCCGATCAGCGCCTTGACGCTCCCCTCGGCGCCCGGGGGCGCCGCGACGCGCAGCCGTTCTGGGATCCCCAGCCGCTCGGCCACGGCCTTGCACGAACGGCCCGAGACCGCCTGGGCGCGAATCTTGGTCAGCCTGCCCGCGCCGAAGCGGTCTGCCTCGAGCCGCGGGTAAAGGTCGGCGGTGATCGCCAGCGCGAGGACGCTGTCGCCGAGGAACGCGAGTCGCTCGTAGGACTCCGACCGGCGATCCGTCCACGAGGCATGGGTGAACACGGGCACCACGAGCTCGTCGGGAAGCCGCTCGAGCAACTCGTGCAGCCCCTCCCCCGCGCGTTCCTCTGACCGCTTGTGCTGTTGACTCACTCAGCTTCTGGACCTCTGCCCGCCGTCGCGGCATCGACCACCCTCGCGCCCTCAGCCCGCTCGGCATCCGGACTCGCCGATTCGGGCTGGGCGCGAGTCGTCCTGCTGCTCGCGAGCACGAAGTCCACCGCCTGACCGACCGTCAGGATCTTCGCGGCCTCTTCATCTGAGATCTTCACGCCATAGGAGTCCTCGAGCTCCTGAACGAGCGTGTACAGGTCCAGCGAGTCGGCCTCCAGGTCCTCCCGGAAGCGAGTCGACTCCGTGATCGTGGCGGGGTCGACCTCGAGCTCGTCAGCCAGGTGCGCGCGTATCAGCGAGAAGATCTGCTCGCGATTCATCAGCTCGACACCGTAGCCGTCGTCTCGGACGAGGATTGGCCGGGTTCGGGGTCCTCGTGCTCATCACCGGACTGCCCCCGCGGCGGGCGAAGCGCTCCGGCCTCGCTCAGCGCGGCTCGCGTCCTGCCGATCAC
>DASZKU010000335.1:0-5722 GCA_035552815.1 Solirubrobacteraceae bacterium
GCGCCGCTCCCCGACATCCGCGAGCTCGACGGGGTCGTGTACGCGAGCCGCCCGATCGCCGTGCGCGAGCAGAGCGACGCGTTCGTGATCGAGCGCCTGCGCGAGATCGTCGGGAGGGACGGCGCCCACGAGGTGCAGGAGAACCGGATCGCGCTCTATCGCGTCGGCGCCGCCGAGCTCGAGCGCGAGGGCGTCGCGGCCGGGTTCCACGCGCTCGCCCGAGCCCACATCCCCGCCACCGCCGACTACGTGGGCAGTGAAGTGGTGATCCTCGGTGCCTGAGCGCCCGGCCGGCGAGCTGCGCGTGTGCGCGCTCTACCCCGACCTCATGAACATCTACGCCGACCGCGGCAACCTGCTCATGCTCGAGCGCCGCTGCCAGTGGCGGGAGATCGGCTTCTCGGTGCACGCGAGCAGCGTCGGCGACCCTCTCGACCCCGGCGGCGCCGACCTCTTCTACATCGGGGGCGGCCAGGATCGCGACCAGCGTGTCGTGGCCTTCGATCTCGAGGACAAGCGCGACGCCCTCCACGCCGCCGCCGCCCGCGGCGCGGTGATCCTCGCCGTGTGCGGCGGCTATCAGCTCCTCGGCCACTCCTACGAGCTCGGGGCCGAGAAGCTCCCCGGGGTGGGCCTGCTCGACCTCCACACGGTGCGAGCCGAGGGCCCGCGCCTGATCGGCAACATCGCCATCGAGGTCGAGCTCGAACCGGGCTCGCCGCGGGTCCTCGCCGGCTTCGAGAACCACGGCGGGCGTACCCACCTTGGGCGATCGGCGCGGCCCCTCGGCCGCGTCCTGCGCGGTCACGGTAACAACGGCCGCGACCAGCTCGAGGGGTCGCGCGAGGGCAGTGTCATCGGCACCTACATGCACGGCCCGCTCCTGCCCAAGAACGCGTGGTTCGCCGACTGGCTCATCGCCACCGCGCTCGGGCGCTCGCAGCCGCTGGCGCCGCTCGCGGATGAGCTCGAGCTCGCCGCCCACGCCGAAGCGGCGCGTGCCGCGGGTGTCTAGCGCGTAAGCACCACCGCCGCAGTCAGCAGCTTTACCGAGTAAAAGCTACTCAAATTCATCCTCCCCCCTCCGGGGGCCGATAACACCGCTACCAATCCGATGGCAAAGGCTCGGGCAAGGAGTGCCTGTGCCACCGGTTTCCTAGACCCTTGGAGGGTTTCCCATATGGCTCGTCGCCTACTCACGCAAGGAAGCGCTCGTCGCCGCCTCACGGTGGTCTTGAGTGCAGGGTTCTGTCTGCTCGCATTCGCGAGCTCCGCTGCTGGCGCCACTACTACGCCGTTCGGGTGCCGCGCGAGCACCCTGCGGGTCACGCTGTTGAACACGCTCACCACCGAGCCGACGATCGCGAACCCGAACACAACGCCGTGCGCCACCGACACCGGGGGGTCGAGCACGGTCTCCGTTCCCACCACCGGCAGCGCCCCCGTGGTCGCCGGTCCCGTGGGCGCGTTCACCTATTCGGTGTTCTCGACCACCGGTGCCACCGCGCCGGGCGCAACCGCCGTCGCGGCCGTCGACGGCGTGACCATCCCCACGCCGAACGGGAACATCGTCGTCGCCGGGCCCGTCCAGGCGACGGCGTCGTACTCATGCGTCAATGGCCAGCTCGTGGCCAACGGGAGCTCCACCCTGAACCTGCTCAGCGTCAATGGGCAGCAAGACGCGATCACCCCCGGCCAGCCCACGACCATCGACCTCGGCGGCGGATCGTTCATCGCCGTGAACCAGAAGGTCGAGACCGCGAACTCGCTCACCGAGACGGTGCTCGAGGTCAAGTTGAACGGCCTCGCGGACATCGTCGTCGGAGAGGCCAAGGTCACCCAGTCGATCTCCAGCCCGTGCGCCGGGACCTCCGGATCTCCGCCGGTGCTCGAGATCTGCCCGCCCGGTTCGACCCTGAACATCGCCGCGCAGCTGTGCGAGATCGTCTACAACGGCCAGACCATCGTCGTCAGCCGGCCCTTCCAGGGACCCTCGGGCGGGACGGTATACCCCACCTCGGTGGTGGCCAAGAAGTACCCGGGCTACCCGTGCACCACCGGCCCCGGCCCCAAGTTCGCCCTCGTCGCCACCAAGCGCGGCGGTCGGGTCTACGGAACCCCGAAGTCCGATCGCATCCTCGCCCTGGGCGCCTACGAACGCGTAGCCGCCCTCGGGGGGAATGACTGCGTCAACGGCAACGGTGCCCACCTGACGATCTTCGACGGCAACGGCAAGGACCACGTGTACGGCGGTCCTGCCTTCACGCGCATCGGAGTCGGCAACGGCAACGACTACATCAACGGGCGTTCGGGCAGCGACTGGATCACCGCCGGCAACGGCAACGACACCGTCATCGGCGGCAAGGGAAGCAGCCGCATCGATCTCGGTCTCGGCAAGGACCACGTGTACGGCGGCCCGGGTGCCAACAAGATCTTCGCCGCCTCCAACGGCGCCAAGGTCAGCTGCGGCAGCGGGCATCACAACACCGCCGACGTGAGGACGGCCGCCTCGGGCTACGCCCGCGCCCACGGCTGCCAGACCATCCGCCTCCTGCACTGACCCGTCCAGGCGCGGATACCACGACTCCGGAGGCCGGCGGCGCGAGAGCGCTTCCGGCCTCCGGTCCTTTCGGCGCCCGGAGCCCCGGTCCGGGGTGCCGCCACACTGAGGCGCCTCGATGGGCCGTCCCCTACTATTGCTGCCCGTTCTGGCATGCGGGGAGGCGGCCTGACGATCCTTTCGATGCCAAGCCGAGGCGGAAGATCCATCTCATCGCCAACGCGGTGGCGCAGGCTGCCCCGAACGCGCAGCATGCTCACCGCGCTGCTCGTGCTCGTCCTCACTGCCTGCGGCGCCGGGACCTCGGCGCCCCCTCCGACGACCAAGGACAGCGCGGCGACGACCACGACGACCACCTTCCTGCCCGGGACGGGCCGGCCGCCGGTGAACCTCGGCGACAAGAACTTCACCGAGCAGTTCATCCTCGGTGAGCTCTACAGCCAGGCCCTCACCGCCCAAGGGTTCACGGTCACCCTGAACAAGAACATCGGCTCCACCCAGGTCACCACGCAGGCGCTCGAGGCCGGCCAGCTCGACATGTACCCCGAGTACGTCGGGACCTTCGATAGCGCCGTGGCCAACGACACCGAGATCTTCCGCTCAGAGCACGACGCCGTCACGGCGGCCCAGCGCTACGCGATCGCTCACGGCCTGCGCCTGCTCACCGCGACGCCGTTCTCGGACACCGACGCCATCGCCGTGCTCTCGACCTACGGCGCCGAGCACCACCTGCGGCTCATCGCCGATCTCGGGAGGCTCGAGAGCGCCCTCACCCTCGGCGCGCCGCCCCAGTTCGCCAGCAGCCAGTCCGGGCTCCTGGGGATCCAAGGCGTCTACGGCGTCACCCCGGCGCACTTCCAGCCCCTCGCCATCGGGCTGCAGTATCAGGCCCTCCAGGCCGGCTCGGTGCAGGCGGCCGACGTCTTCACCACCGACGGGCAGCTCGCCTCGGGCCAGTATCAGCTCCTCAGCGACCCCGATCGCCTGTTCGGGTTCGGGAACGTGGTGCCGGTGGTGACCCAGAGCGCCCTGCTCGTCGAGGGACCGGCCTTCGCGCAGACCATCGACAGCGTCAGCGCCCAGCTCACCACCCCGGCGATGCGCATGCTCAACGCCGACGTGAGTATCTACAACATGTCGCCGGCCACCGCCGCCCGGCAGTTCCTCATCGCCCACGGCCTCATCACCGGCTGATCCGGCGGTCGGCCAGGACCTGGGCCTCAGCGTCCGCTCGAGCCGAAGCCCCCAGGGCCGCGCTCTGAGAGCTTGAGCTCGTCGACCACGACGACGCTCGGCGCCTGCACCGCCACGAGGACGAGCTGCGCGATCCGGTCGCCGGCGATGATCTCGAAGGGCTCGGTGCCGTCGGTGTTGAGCAGGAGGACCCGAACCTCGCCGCGGTAGCCCGGGTCGATCAGCCCGGGAGCGTTCACGAGCGCGATTCCGTGCCGGAGGGCGAGCCCTGATCTCGGGAGCACGAGACCGGCGGTCCCGTCGGCGAGCTCGAGCGCGATCCCCGTGCCCACCGAGACCCGCTGGCCCGGTCCCAGGGTGGCGCCCTCGAGCGCGTAGAGGTCGAGGCCGGCGTCGCCCTCGTGGGCTCGCGTGGGCACCTGCGCCGCGGGATCGAGGCGCCGGACGCGCAGGCTCATCCGGCGCGGCCGCTGACCGCGAAGCGGTCGTAGCGTCCGATGATGCCCGCCGGCAGGCGCGCGCTGACGCGTACCCCGTCGGGCGTGTCCTCGCGCTCGAGATCGCCGGCGAGGTCGTGGAGCTCGGCCAGGCGTCCGCCCTCGTCGTAGGGGAGGAGGAGCTCGACGGTGTGTAGGGTGCGCGCGAACTCGTCCTCGATCCGGTGCGCGAGACGGTCGAGCCCTTCGCCCGTGACGCCGGAGACGAGAACGGCCCCGGGATGGCGGCGCGTGAGCTGCGCGAGGCGCTCAGGGTCGACGATGTCGGCCTTGTTGAGCACGAGCACCCTGGCCGCCTCTTCGGCGCCGATCTCGTGGAGGACGTCCTCGACGGCCCGGGTCATCATCGCCAGCTCCTCCTCGGGCGCCGAGGCGTCGACCACGTGGAGGATCAGGTCCGCGAGTCGCGTCTCCTCGAGGGTGGCGCCGAAGGCGTCGACGAGCTGATGCGGGAGCTTGCGGATGAAGCCGACGGTGTCGGTGAGCAGGTAGTCGCGCCCGCCCACCCGGAGCACGCGCGTCGTCGGATCGAGCGTGTGGAAGAGGGCGTCGCGGACGCCCACCTCGGAGCCGGTGAGGGCGTTGAGGAGCGTCGACTTGCCGGCGTTGGTGTACCCGGCGAGGGCCACCGAGGGGAGGTGGGCGCGGGCGCGCTCTGAGCGCATGACCGAGCGCGTCGAGCGCACGTGGCCCAGGCGGCGCCGCAGGGCGGCGATCCGGTCGCGTGCGAGGCGGCGGTCGGTCTCGATCTGGGTCTCGCCCGGTCCCCTGGTCCCGATGCCGCCGCCCAGGCGTTCGAGATGGGACCACAGTCCGCGCATGCGAGCCAGGTTGTATTCGAGCTGGGCGAGCTCCACTTGGAGCTTACCGTCGGCGGTATGGGCGTGACCGGCGAAGATGTCGAGGATCACCGCGGTACGGTCGATGACGGGCATTCCCAGGGCGGCTTCGAAGTTGCGTTCCTGGCGCGGCGTGAGCTCGTCGTCGCAGGCCACGAGGTTGGCGTCGGTGCCCGCGAGCTCGGACTTCAGCTCCTCGAGCTTGCCCGAGCCCAGATAGGTGTTGGGGTGCGGCCGCTCGCGCCGCTGGACGAGCTCGCCCACCACCGCCGCCCCCGCCGTGCTCAGGAGCTCGCGGAGCTCGGCGAGCTCCTCCTCCCCTTGGTCGGGGAGGACGGCGATCGCGAATGCGCGCTGGCGGGCGCGGCCGCCGTTGGGGCGGCCGTCCGGTGACGTCATCGACTCGCGGGTGCGCCCGTGGCGGCTTCGCTGCACACCCTCAATGGTAGCCGTGCCCACGCAATACGAGCAGCGGGACGGGCTTGCCGGTCCGACCCTCCGTTGCCACGAGCAGGCGGAACGATCTGTGGCGGATGTCGAACGAGCCCGTCCGGCTACAGCTTGATCACGCGCAGGCCGGGGACGGTGGCGAAGTCGTCGCCCTGGGTGAGCAGCTCGGCGATCGCGCGGTC
>DASZKU010000336.1:0-20810 GCA_035552815.1 Solirubrobacteraceae bacterium
GAGCACCGCCGAGTGGCGCTCGGTCGGGTGGACGACGACGGTGTTGGGGCGGGCCAGCCAGCCGTCGATGAGGTCAAGGGCGTCGCCCGCCGTGAGCGGGGAGGTCATGACCTGCGGCTTGGTGGTGAGGCGGAGAAACGCGAGCAGGACTGACCAGGGGAGCGCCACGGTCTCCCGGCCGGCGAGAACGCCTTCAACCCATGGATGGGCTCGAGCGAAACGGGCAGATTCCTCGTCGACGGCGTAGATCAGCAGGTTGACGTCGAGCAGCCTCACTTGCGCAGATCGAGCTTGCGCACGATCTCATCGTCTTCGAGCTCGCCGGCGAGCCGCAGCGCCTTATCCAGATCGATCCCAGGACGGACCCCGAGGCGGCGCGACGGAAGCGTGTACGGCGGTGCGTCGCCAGCACCGGGCTGGGTACCGGCACGCAATGCATCGTTGATGACAACTCGCAGGGGCACGCCACGCTCGCGCGCCAGCGCTCGCAAGCGAGCATCGAGGTCAGGATCGAGATCGATCGTCGTACGCATGGCTGCATCATAGATGCTGACATACGACGCATCAATATTCAGACAGGATTTGCAGAACCTCTAGGTCGTGGAGCGTCTCGGCGTCGACAGCGACCTACAGACGTACCTCCGTACCCTCCGTGGGCCGCTGGGCGCCCAGCGTCGGTGCTTCGTCGAGGAGCTCATCGAGCTCGATGAAGCGGAGGAGGGACGATCGCTCAGCGCGACAATGCCAGCGTCCTCGGGATCAACCCGCGGTGCGGCTCGATTCACCCCCGCCAGAGCCCGAGAAGCCGCTGCGATGCCGGCGAGCGCACGCCAGCCTCGGACCTCAGATCCGCGCCGCGGCGGCTGTGACCCTCATCTCCAGCACCCTCAGACACGATGGTGCCCTCCTAACACCGCGAATGACGCCAGGCCCGCGCCAGTGTCGTGTTGGACGAAAGGCAGCCTGGCGGGTTCATCAGACGGCTGCATTGCGATCGAAGCAGAACAGATCTTGGACGCGGCGGCTGGAAGTGGAAGCTCGGCGTAGAGTCTGCCTGGTGCATGGCCTGAAGCGAGCTGGCTGGCGTTACGTATGGAGGATCGGTCTACGCGAGGTGTTGCGCTCTCCTCTCATCTCCGCAGAGGCGAGGATTGTCACCGTCGTCTGTGCAGCACTGCTGATAAGCCCCTTCGTCGTGGGGTCTGTCATTTGGTGGCTGCTGACCGGCAAGCGTCTTCCGGGCCGGCTCGGCCGCTGGTTTCCACCTCCGACCACCGTATCCGTCGACCTCATCCGTGGCGGACTGGCACCGGACATTCGCGAATTCCTGAATAGGTCCAAGGCCTCAGACGCACCGTCGAGCTCCTAGCACAACACGGTTTGGGCAGTAGCTGCTGCGCGGTCGAAGGGGACCCCGCGAATGTACTTGCAGGCAACGTTGTGCCCGAATAGCGGGCACAATGTCGCCTTCATCGGGGTGGCCGCTCGTCGTGTGTGGGCGGTCGATGGCGAGCGACCGGGGTTAGAGCACGTGCGCGATGTCGTCTTTGCCGCGGCCGGCTCGGATGTAGCCGGGCGAGGACGTGTTGGTCTTGGCGGCGGGTGGTGGCGGGCGATCTGGGTGGGGTGGTGGCCGCGCTCGGGACCAGCCGCTCGGAGGTGGAGGAGCGCATACAGGAGTCCCTGACGGCCTACGCGGAGGATCTGCACGAGCGCGGCCGGACACTTCCGCCGCCGCCCCACGCTACAGGCACTGTCGCGGCCTGACGAGGGCGTTGAAGCACACAAGAACCGCCACTGGCCGTGGAACATGCGGCTGCGTGCTGTTTACACGGCGGCGCGTCGGTCGATCGTGCGATGCTGCGGTGGTGAAGTGGTTGGGTGCTCTCTTCGTGCTCGTAGCGCTTGCCGGGTGCGGTGGCTCTTCAAGCCACACAATGCGGAGCGCTGTCGTTCGATCTCTCCCGTCGTGGCCGGGGCAGATCACGCCGAACGCCGCTGTTCGAGCTTTCGCGCGCTCGTTGTCGGCGACGCCTAGGGTTGTTCGGTCGTGCGGCGTGCAGGCTGTGAGTTTCTTCCGCGCTATCGCTCGGACCCGGTGGGTCTCTGCGCGCGTGCGCGTTCATTTGCTGCGTCTGATCGCGAGCGCGAGACGCCATCCGGCGGATCACGCGCTATGCGTGAGCAGTATCAGCGGAACCGTCCAGGTGCAGCCATTCCGTGGTCAGTCCGGCCGATCCGGCACGCCGGCCTCTGGTTGCGCTGGGCGGCCAGCGTGGCAACTGAGCGCAGGCGCCGGCCAGCTGTGCCCGCCGCCGTGAGCATCAATTCCGGAATCGACAATAGTCCTGCGTGTCCTCAGTCGTTTATGAACTCAGTAGTGGACATAAGCACCATTATCGAGCATTGATCGCGACAGAGCCCGGACCCCTCGCCTTGACACGACCCCGGGGCGGCTTCAGACTGGCGTGAGTCTTTGGGCCGGATGGCATGGCGTAAGTTGGCGAGCCCTGGCAAGGGGGTTTGACGTGCTGCGCGGGCGTGACTTCGACATCCTTCGGCCCAGGTGGCTAATCGCTGCCGCGATCGTGGTCGGCGTTCTCGCTGTGCCGTCCTCGGCGGCGGCGCTCACCGACTTCACGTGGAGCGGCGCGGCCGGCGCTTCGAGCTGGTCCACCGCGGCGAACTGGGTCGGCGCCACGGCGCCGAACGGGCCGTCGGGGACGCTCAGCTTCCCGGCGTTGCCCGGGTGCACGGGCACGTGCTACACGAGCGCCAATGACCTCACCGGTGCGAGCGCGAATGCCAACGCGATCTCGATCGACGACGGCGTGCCCTACCAGCTCAACGGAAACGGGCTCACCCTGGGCGCCGGAGGGATCACCGCCGCGCCGTCGGGCAGCGACACGGGAGCGAGCGCCAACATCACGCTCCCCCTCACCCTCAGCGCTGCCCAGACGTGGTCGATCACCGGCGGCTCGAGCAGCCAGCAACTGGGTGTGAGCTCGGTCGCGGGCGCCGCCGACGCGCTCACCGTGGACTTCGCGAGCGGAGGGATCCTCTCGCTCACCGACGCCGAGGTCGGTGCCGTGTCGCTCACCGGCGACGGCGCCCTCGGACTCTTCGGGTCGCTGAACGGCGACAACGGCAATCCCGTGGGCATCACCAGCCCGGCGCGCCTCGCCACCCAATTCGCCGGCGCCACGAGCGGCCCGCTCACCTCGACGGGCGGAAGCATCCAGGTGGGCCGGGGACTTCCCCTCGACGGGACGCTGGCGGTGAGCGGCGACGTCACGCTCGACTCCGCGAGCAACCTCACCATGTTCATCGATCAGCCGGGCACGACGCCGAGCACCGACTACTCGCAGCTCACCGCCACCGGCACGGTGAACCTCGGTGGCGCCAACCTGTTCCTCAACAATCCCGCGGCGGCGTGCCCGGCCCTGCACGTCGGCGACGTCGACACCCTGATCTCGACGACGGGATCGCTGACCGGCACGTTCCACAACCTGCCGGATGGCACCACCGTCCCGCTCACCTGCACCGGCACGGCGCCCACGGTGACCATCAACTACACGTCCACCAGCGTAACCGCGACGGTGGCGAGCACGGCCCCCGGGGGAACGACGACGGACCTGGCGGCGAGCCCGACCACCGCTGCGACCAACCACCCGGTGACGCTGACCGCGACGGTCGGGCCGAATTCGCCCGCGCCGGACGGCACCGTCGAGTTCGACAACAACGGCACCGCGATCTCCGGTTGCACGGCCCAGCCGGTCACGCTCACGAGCGGCTCGTACACCGCGACCTGTTCGACGTCGTTCGCAGCGTCTCCCGCGCCGACTTTGACCGCAACCTTCAACCCGTCGAACAGCTCGGGCGAATTCGCCTCGACGAGCTCGGTCGCCCCGCTCACGATCACCAAGGACGCGTCGACGACGACGCTCACCGTCTCGAGCGCCACCCCGAGCGTCGGCGCCGGCGTCACCTACACCGCGACGGTCGCGCCCGACCACAGCGGCCCGGCAGTGGCGTCGGGCTCGGTGCAGTTCCTCGACAACGGGACGCCGATCGCCGATTGCGCAAGCCAGGAGGCCCTGATCAGCGGCCAGGCGACCTGCGTCGTCGTCTACCCGGCCACCGGTTCACACAGCATCAGCGTCTCCTACGGGGGGGACGGCAACTTCACCGGTTCGGCGACCTCGCCCCAGACGGTGACCGTGGTGCCGCCGGTCCCCCAATATGGCGGCACGCTGCCCTCGATCTCGGGCAACACCACCCAGGGGCAGACGCTGACCGAGACCCACGGGACGTGGACGAACAGCCCCACCGGCTACACCTACCAGTGGGTCGACTGCGACAGCGCGGGCAACCACTGCGTGGTGATCGCCGGCGCCACGAGCCAGACCTACACGCTCGAGGCCTCGGATGTCGGGCACACCATCCGCGTGCTCGAAGCCGCGTTCAACGCCGGGGGCCCGAGCCCCGTCTTTGCGACGTCGGCGCCGACCGGAGTGGTGGCGGCGCCCGCCGCTCCGCCCACCGTGCCGGTGAGCACCTCCCCACCGGTGATCACCGGGGCGACGACGGTGGGGCGGACGTTGTCGACGACGAACGGTGGGTGGTCGGGGACCCCGCCGAGCGGCTACTCCTACCAGTGGCAGCGCTGCACCTCGAGCGCGTGCACGAACATCGCCGGCGCCAACAACACCACCTACGCCCTGTCCAATTCAGATCTAGGCATGAAGGTCCGGGTCGTCGTCCTCGCCGTCAACAGCGTCGGGGGCGGCGTCGCTGTCTCCAACAAGGTCGGCCCCGTGGTCGGCCGCGCCCAGATCGAGGCGTCGCTCGCCAAGCAGCTCATCCCCAAGGGCAGCGCGGCGAAGATCGGCGCGCTGCTCAAGGCCGGCGCCTACACGCTGTCGTTCGCCGCGCTCGAGTCCGGCCGCGTGGTCATCGGCTGGTACATGGTCCCGGCCGGCGCGCACCTCGCCAAGGCGAGCATCGTGCTCGTCGCGAGCGGTAGCGCCACCTTCACGAGCGCGGGGACCAAGAAGCTGAAGCTCAAGCTCACCGCGGCGGGCAAGAAGCTCCTCAAGCGCTCCAAGACGCTGAAGCTGACCGCGAAGGCAACGTTCTCCGCCTCCGGTCAGACGAACATCGTCGCGCGCAAGACCTTCACCCTGAAGCGCTGATCGCGCGTCACCGCGCCCCTGTCGCATAGCGCAAGATCGAGAGGTCGGTGAGCCACTCGACCGGCGCGCGGTCGTCGGTGTAGACGCTTCCGCCCCGAAGTCCCGGTCCGAGCCGGCCCGCGACCTGGACGGCGAGGCCGCTGAGATCCGGGGGGAGCGTGCCGGCGGCGGCGGTCAGGCGCGCGCTCGAGAGCGGACTCGTGCTCGCCATCACCAGCGAGTTGGAGGCGCTGAAGCGGTCGCGGACGACGAAGGGAAACACCGAGCGCAGCGTCGCCGTCACCACCTGCTCGAGGGCGTCCGAGTTCGGGAGGTGCCCGACGTTGACGATCAGGGCGCCGCCCGAGTTCAGGTGCGCGCGGACGGAGGCGAAGAACTCCTTGGTCACCAGGTAGAAGGGAATGTAGGGCTGGCGGTAGGCGTCGAGGAAGATGTCGTCGTAGTGCGCGGTGCTCGCCGCCAGCCACGGGCGGGCATCGGCGGTGTAGAGGTGCAGGCGCGGCCCGTGGAGGTCGAAGTAGCGCCGGCCGATGGTGGTGAGCTCGCCGTCGAGCTCGACGGCGTCGACGCGCGTCCCCGGGAAGTAGTGGCCGTAGGCGCGGGCGACGGTGCCGGCGGCGTCGCCAAGGATGGCGATGCGCCGCGGCGTGCCGAGACGGTCGGCGAAGGGCAGGGTCAGGAAGTCGTCCCAGTACCCCCCGGTGAGGTAGCTCCCGGGCCGGTAGAGCGAGTGGATCGCCACCCCCTCGTTGAGCTGGAGCCAGCGCTCGCCGCTGCGGAACTGGACCACGCGCGCGTACTGATACTGCGTTTCCGTCTCGTAGATCACCCGGCCACCGGGTACGTCGGCTCCGATCGCCGGAGGCTGGAGCGCGAACATCGCCGCGATCGCCAGGGGCACGAGCAGGCTCCAGCGCGAGGCGAGCCCCGGGGCCGAGACGAGCGCGAGGGCGAGCGCGAAGACGAGGAACGTCCGGTGGGTGCCGATGAGGGGGATGAGGAGAAGCGCCGCCAGGAACGTCCCCACCAGCGAGCCCGCCGTCGAGATCGCGTAGAGCCGGCCCGTCACCGTGCCCGTCTCGGCCACGCTCCCCACCGCCAGGCGGTTGGCGTACGGGGCCACCGTCCCCAGGAGCATCACGGGCACGGCCACGAGCACGAGCACGCCGACGAGCGAGCCGAGGAAACCACCGACCGAGAGGCCGCCGAGCGCTCTGACGGACAGGCTGAGGAACGGGTCGGCGAGGACCGGGACGAGGGCCAGGAGCGCCGAGGCGACGAGCACGACGGCGCACAGGCCGCCAAGATCGCGGCGCCGGTCGGCCAGCCGGCCGCCAATCGCGTAGCCCGCCGAGAGGGCGATGAGGACGGTGGCGATGGTGTTGGCCCAGATGATCGTCGAGGCCCCGAAGAAGGGCGCGAGGAGCCGCGCGGCGGCGATCTCGGCGCCGAGGCTGGCCGCCCCGACTACGAAGACGATGGCGCGGAGCATCCACGCCGGCGGGGCGACGGCCTCCGGCGCCGGCTCGGCGCTCGGTTCCTGCTCCGCTTCACCCTGGGCTTGCCTGAAGGGGGTGCTCACGCGACACTGGACCGTAGCGTCGAGCGCGCGCTCGCGGGTCAGGACGCTCGCGGGAACGGGCCTCGCCTCGCCGCGCGCGGCCTATCCTCCCGAACCTCGGCCGCCCTCGTGCTCCACCTCTCGCGATGATGAAACGCCTACCGAATCGCGCTGCCGCCCTGGCCGCCGCCGCCTTCGCCGTGATCGTCCTGGTCGTGGTCATCGTCGTGCTCGCGGGCGGCGGGTCGACGATCTCCCATGGTCCTGAGTCGATCTTCCAGGACGACGACCATCTTCTCTACACCGACCCGGCCACGGTGGTGAAGACGCTCGACATCCTCAAGGGCCTGGGGGTGAACCGGGTCAGGGTGACGATCGAGTGGGCCTACCTCGCCCCGAGCCCGACCGCGACCGCGGCCCCGGCGGGGTTCGACGCCTCGAAACCGAGCGCCTACCCCTCCGGGGCGTGGGCGCGCTACGACAGGATCGTGAAACTGGCCAAGGCGCGGGGGATCGGCGTCGACTTCAACGTCACCGGTCCCGGGCCGGCGTGGGCGATGCAGCGCGCACCGGGAGCGCTGACGTCGGGTGCGACCGCCTCGGTCTATGAGCCCTCGGCCACCGCCTTCGGCCGCTTCGTGCATGCGCTGGGGACGCGCTACAGCGGCAGCTATGTCCCTCGCGGTGCCTCCCATGCCATCCCCCGCGTCGACGACTGGTCGATCTGGAACGAGCCCAATCAGCCTGCCTGGCTCGCACCGCAGTGGCGCACGGTCGGCCATCGCCAGGTCCCGGTCGCCCCCGTGCTCTACCGCGCGCTCGCCGACGCCTCGGTGGGCGCCCTGGCCGCCACCGGCCACACCCCGGCGAGCGACACCATCCTCGTCGGCGAGACCGCCCCTGAGGGAGCCTTCCTCCCCGTCCCGGGCACCAACCCCCAGCGCTACGTGAGCGCCAAGAGCGCCGAGTCGGCGATCGCCCCGATGATCTTCGTGCGCGCCCTCTACTGCGTGGGCGCGCACTACCGGCCGCTCACGGGCCGGGCGGCGTCGGCCCTCGGCTGCCCGCCGAAGGGCGGCCCCGCGTCCTTCGTGGCCCACAACGAGCCGCTGTTCCAGGCCACCGGATTCTCCCACCACCCCTACAACTTCTTCTTCGCCCCCAACGTCAGCGCCTCCTTCGCCCCCTTCGTGCCCCTGGCCGACATCGGGCGCCTCGAACACGGCCTCGATCGCATCTTCGCCGCCTACGGCGTGCAACGCAAGATCCCCATCTACTTCACCGAGTACGGGTACCAGACCAACCCGCCCGACCCCTCTCAGCCCGTCACCCCGGCCCAGCAGGCTCGGTACCTCAACGAGGCGGCCTACCTGGCCTGGCGCGACCCGCGCGTGCGCTCGATGGCGCAGTTCCTGCTCTATGACGCCGGACCCGACCCGAGCTTCCCGCCCGGATCGCGGAACTACTGGTCGACGTTCCAGACCGGGCTCCTGTATGGCCCGGGCACGCCCCTGGACGGGCACGCCAAGCCCGCGCTGACGGCGTACGCGCTGCCCATCTGGATCCCCAATCCCCATCCGCGGGGCGGGTCCAAGCTCCTTATCTGGGGCATGCTCCGCCTCGCCCCTCAGGGTTCGGCTCACCACGCGCGGATCGAGTTCCGGCCCGCGCACCGCGGCCGTTTTCAGACCATCGCCACCGTGACCGTCCCTGCGAGCTCGATCCACGGCTACTTCACGACGCGCATCCTCCCGCCGGGGCCGGGATCGATCCGCATCGCCTGGCGCTCGGCCGCCGGGGCAAACTTCACGAGCCGCGCCGTCGCCACCACCGGAGGGCGCCTGGCACCGGGTCCGACGGCGGCGGTCGGCGATCCCTTCCTCGCCGTCTCGAACGCCTACGCCCTCCATCACACGATCGCGCCGTGCTCGTTCTCCCCCGCCGTCCTCCAGCGCGCCCAGGGCTCGATCCCCAATGACGATCGTCAGTACGACCAGGAGTTCGTGGCCGCGATCGAGCAGGCGCGCCAGGAGCAGGCCAGCGGCGCCTGCGCGAGCACGCCCGTCTCGGCGGGCGCCTCGACCACGCCGGCGAGCACCCCCGTGCCGCCCGCGGTGGCGCCGCTCGGTCACAACACCGCCCTGCGCGTCGGGTCGCCGACGGCGGCGACCGACGCCGGCCTCCCGGCGCCGATCATCATCCTCCTCGTCCTCGGCGGGCTCCTGGGCGCAGGCGGCGCCGTGCTCGCCGCGGCCCGGATGCGGGGATGGGACCCGCTCTGGGCCGCGGGCGTCCGTCACTCGTGGTCAGAGGCGGGATACCGCGTCTCGGGCCTGTGGGCCGCCTTCGCCGACTGGTTTCGCCGCGGACGGTAGCCGAGCGCTAGAGGAGGATCCCGCGCCCGGAGAGCTCCACGAGCCGGCCGAGGACGTCGCCGTAGCTGTTGGCGAGGGCGGGGATATCGCGCATGTCCCATAGCACCTTGGCGTGGTCCCAGGCGATGTCGCGGGCGTCGGAGATCGACCACATGGCGAGCGCGTTATCGACGTCCTTGGGCGTGTAGTCGACGATATCGGCGATCACGCCGGTCTCGAACCACCCGGCGACCTGGCCCTCGACCTCGCCGAGGAGGCCGTTGATGCGCTGGTAGTCGGCGTGCTGGGGGCTGCCGTCGTCGGGGGCGACGCCGAGCTCCTTGCATGTCTGGACGACGGCGATGGGGAGATCGTGGTTGATGTGCGCGTTCATTCCCGCGATCGCGAACTGGATCGGCAGCGAGTCGTTGGCGCGCTCCTCCATGAGCGGGCGCCAGGCGACCGGGCACGTCGCTCCCGTCCCCAGGGTGACCTCGGCGGCGAAGTACAGCCCGGCGAAGACGACGTCGAGGCGCTCGGTGAAGGCGGGAGCGGCGAAGGTCACGTTGGCCGTGGCCGCCTGCACCGCCTTGGTGACCTGGAGATAGAGGCGGTTGAAGTAGGCGACGCCGTCCTTGCTGGGAAGCGAGGCGGCGATCTCCTCCATCCGCGCGATCACCTCGGCGATCGTGGCCGGGGAAGCCGGCGGCGCCGGCGGGGGATCCTGGGGGATCGCCACGGGCGCGATCCTAACCGAGCTTGCCGTGCGTGCGGGGCCGGTCGGCGAGGCGGATGACGAAGCGCAGGCCCGACCAGGTGGCGTCGATGGCGCACACCTTGTTATCGACGAGCCCGGTGGCGAGACCGGCCTCGCGCACGAGACCGTCGCTCAGGTCGGTCTCGACCCCCGAGCTCCGCTTCGGCCAGGCGATCCACAGCCCGCCCGCGGGATCGAGCGATTTCGGCCACGTCGCGAGGCCGCGCTCGAGCTGTGAGCGGGAGCGCACGAAGGCGACGATGACATCGAGCGGCCCCCGGGCCCGGTCGCTTACTTCGACGCCGGGCGGAAGCTCGCCCAGCGTCTCCCCCTCGAAGCCCTCGGGAGCGCGCAGGAGCGCCACCCGGTGGCCGGGGCGAATGCCGAGCTTCGTGGGCAGCGGCGTCCCCGAGTACCCGCCGGAGGGCTGCGCGCTCACGCGAGCCCCGCCCGCGCCGCGACGCCGGCGATGACCGCCGAGAGCTGGCTGCCCTGCCACGCCACCGGCGAGCGCCCGGGCTCGTCGGTGATCAGGGCGGCGCCCGGGATGGCGGCGGCGTAGGCCTCCCCCACCGCCTGCGGGTGCTCGGGGTCGGCCTCGTCGGCGCTCGCGATGACGGCGGCGGGGACGGCGATCGCGCCCAGCTCGGCGATCGAGTCGAACGGGCGCGAGCGCGGGACCGCCGAGAGGGCGTCGGCCAGGGCCTGGGGATGCTCGTGGAGGGAGAGGCGCTGGCGGATCACCGTGAGCACGGTGTCGCGCCACCGCTCGGGGACCTGTGGCTCGCCGTAGGCGGCCACGAAGCCCTCGACGCCGCCGGTCCTCAGCCCGTCCGCGAGGGCATCCCAATGGGCGAGCCGGGCCGGATCCTCGGCGTCCCCCGCCTCGTAGGCAGGCGTTATGACAACCACGCCCCCCACCCGCTCGGGATGCTCGAGCGCGACGCGCAGGAGCGTGTGGGCTCCCATCGAGGCCCCGGCGAGGACGGCGCGCGGGACCGCGAGGGCATCGAGGACGGCGAGCGCGTCGAGGGCGAGCTCTTCGTAGCCGTACGCCGTCGCGTCGGGAGCGGCCGAGGAGGCGCCGTGAGCGCGGGCGTCGTAGGAGATCACCCGGTGCCCGGCCCGCTCGAGCCGCGTCGAGCCCATGACCACGTAGCGGTGCGTCGCGGTGAGACCGTGGAGGAGAAGGACGGGGATCCCCTCGCCGGCGTCCCAGACCGCCAGCTCGACGCCGGCTCGATTTACGGCGTGGGTGGCCACGAAGCCTTCCTATCAGGCGGGCGCGGTGTCCGGCTTGCGGGCGAGGAGGACCAGGGTGTGGCCGAAGAAGGCGGCTCGCGGGCGCGACCCGAGGGCGTCGAGCGGCTCGAGGAGGCGGGCGATGCGCCGGGGCAGCCGCCGCCAGGAGTAGGTGAGCGCGTGGAGCTCGGGTTCGAGGCCGGCGGCGCGCGCGAGGGCCCGCAGCCGCCGCGGCGAAAGGGGGATGTCGTCGGGGGTGCCGTGGATGGCCGTCGCCATCCCGGCGCGGTTGGCGAGGGCCAGCGCCGCCCCGACGGGATGCCACAGGCCCGGCTCGATCGCCACCAGCGTGCCGCCCGGGCGGAGCAGGCGGGCCGCCTCCTCGAAGCTCGGGGCGAGCGGGCCCTGGTAGACGATGTGGTGGAGGACGAGCCGGTAGAGGACGACGTCGAAGGAGCGGTCGGGCAGGTCAAGGGCCCCCGCCTCGCCGACGTGGGCCTCGTCGGCGCGTCCCGTCTCGATCACCCCGGCCACCTTGGCGGGGTCGGCGTCGACGGCGACGAGGCGGAAGGCGGGGGCCGGGAACAGATGCCGGCCCGGGTTCCAGCCGCAGCCCACCGAGAGGGCATCGCCGCCCGCCAGGCCCAGCCTGCGGTCGAGGAGCTCGCGCTCACGAGTCTCGAGGGTCAGATAGTGCGTCTCGAGCGTCGCCTGGCTGGTCAGCCGGTCGAGGACGTTGTCGGCGTCGTAGGGCTCGCTCGCGGCGGTCATGGCGTCCGCCCCACGCTACCGACGCACCCACGACCGCGCTCGTCGAGCAGGCGCAGGCCACGTTGTACCCTCCAGGTATGGACGTTACCGAGCAGGATTTCGATACCGCAGTCATCGAGCGCTCGCGCGAGGTGCCGGTTCTCGTCGACTTCTGGGCCGACTGGTGCGGCCCGTGCCACCAGCTCGCTCCCGTGCTCGAGCGCGCCGTCGCCGCCCGCCAGGGCGAGGTCGAGCTCGTCAAGCTCGATGTCGACGCCAACCCGAACCTCACCCGCTCCTACGGCGTACAGGGGATCCCCGCGGTCAAGGCGTTCAAGGACGGCAAGCTCGTCGACGAGTTCGTCGGCGTCATCCCCCAGGCGCAGATCGAGCGCTTCCTCGACCAGCTCGCGCCCTCGCAGGCCGACGAGCTCCTGACCCAAGGCGACGAGGAATCGCTGCGCCGGGCCGTCGAGCTCGAGCCCTCCCGGGCCGACGCCGTCGTCCCCCTGGCTCGCATCCTCCACGGGCGCGGCGAAGGCGACGAGGCGCTCGCGCTCCTCGAACGCGTCCCGGGTAGCTTCGCCGGGCAGGGCCTGGCGGCGCGCATCGGCCTCGAGCGGGCGGGCGAGCCTGACCTCGGCGAGGCCTTCGCCGCCCTCGACGCCGACGACCGCGCCCGGGCGCTCGACCTCCTCCTCGAGGCCCTGCCCGGCTCCGATGGCGCCCGGGATGACATCCGCCGGGTTGTCGTCGGAGTGCTCGACGAGCTCGGGGTCGACGACCCGCTGGCGCGGGACGTCCGGCGGCGGCTCGCCGCCGCGCTCTACTAGAACGGAAGCGCCAGCTGGCTCTCGGCGTGCTCGGGCACCGGCTCGAGGCCGGCCACGCGCACGCCGAGCAGGCGCACCGGGCGCGGGGCCGCGAAGCGGCGCAGGAGGTCGAGGGCGACGGGGCCGACCCGCTCCTCGGAGTCGACGGCCTGGGGCAGGGTGCGACTGCGGGTGTGAGTCGAGAAGTCGTCGAGGCGCACCTTGATCCCGATCGTGCGGCCGCGGCGGCGCTGCTTGTCGAGCCCCTGGCACAGCCGCTCGACGAGGCGGTCGAGGGCGGCCTCGAGCTCGTGCGGGTCTCTGATGTCGAAGTCGAAGGTCACCTCGCGGGACTCGGAGATGACCTTGCGTTCCTGGGTGACGGCCGTGTCGTCCTCGAACCGGGCCCGGCGTCCAAGCTCGGCCGCCAGGCGTGACCCGAACGCGCCCGCGAGCTCCTCGGTGGGCATGTCGGCGAGCTTGCCGAGCGTGTCGATGCCCAGCGCCTTCAGGCGCTCGACGGTCTTCGGGCCGATCCCGGGGATGAGGCCGGGCGGTGAGCCGGCGAACCGGGCGCGGGCCTGCTCGCCGGTGAGGACGACGAACCCGCCCGGCTTCTCGGCGTCCGAGGCGACCTTGGCCACGAGCTTGTTCGGCCCCAGCCCCACCGAGCACGCGAGGCCGGTGGCGGCACGGATCTCGGCCGCCACCCGGCGCATCGAGGCGTGGGGCGCGGGCAGCCCCGTGAGCTCGAGGTAGGCCTCGTCGAGGCCGATGATCTCGACGGCCTCGACGTGACCGCGGACGATGGCCATGACCTCGGCCGAGGCCGCCCGGTAATAGGCGAAGTCGGGCTCGAGGAAGACGGCGTCCGGGCACAGGCGCCGGGCGCGCGCCGCGGGCATCGCCGACCCGACCCCGAAGCGCCGCGCTTCATAGGACGCCGTGGTCACCACCGACCGCGGGCCGCTGCCCGCCACCACCACGGCCAGGCCGCGCAGCTCGGGGCGCCGCCGCAACTCGACGGACACGTAGAACGCGTCCATGTCGAGATGGGCGACGCACCGAGCGGACACTGACGCTGAGGCTACGCGGCGCGCCAGACGGCTACTGCGATGACCACACCGTGTCGACGCCGCCGAATCCGAGGGCGGCAGCGGTGCTCTGGTTGAGGTCGAACTGGCGGCCGGGGACGAAGGGTCCGCGGTCGTCGACGACGGCGGTCACCGTGCGTCCGTGGTAGGCGAAGGTGACCTTGGTCCCGCAGCGCAGGCCGGGGCTGGCGACGCCGTTGCCGGCGTGGAACCCGCACGCGGTGCTCCCGCCGTCCTGATACCAGGAGGCCACGACCGGGTGCAGGCTCATGAGCTTGCTGGGCCGGGTGCTGACGGCGCTGTTGCGGGCGTCGCCGGCGAATCTCACCCGGATGATCTGGGTGCCGGCCGCATGGTCGGCGCGGCGCAGGACGAAGCGCCCGCCGGCGCGGGTGCGCGCCCGGGCGATCGTGTGCCACCTGCCCCGCGAGCGCCGCTGCAGGCGCACGACCGCCCCGGGACGCCCGGGAAGGAGCCGGCCGCGGAGCTTCAGCGGCCGGCCGGAGAGGACGGCGACGGCGTCCTTGGCGGTGGAGAGCTTGGCCTTGACCGTGACCGGCTGCGGCGCGCTCGGGGCGATCGGTGCCGGTGTGGGTGCCGCGGCGAGCAGGTTGGGAGCGACGACCGGGGTGCTGGCCGCGCCCGGCGCCGTACCCGCGCTGGGAACGGTGCCCGGGCCCGGGGGCCTGCTCCCGCTCGCGGGCGCCGGTGGCGTCACCGGGACCACGCGAACGGCGCCCGACTGCGTGAGCGGAGCGCGCAGGCGGAAGGCGCCGTTCGAGTGGATCTTGGTGTGGCCGAGCGTTCGCCAGGGCCGGCCGGGTGGCGCATACTCGAGCGCCAGCCGGTAGCCGCCGTCGGAGCGCGGCGCGAAGCCCGTCACCGTCAGCTTGTGTCCGTAGCCGAGATGATCGGCCGCCGAGCGGATCTCCAGTGCGCTCAGGGCATCGGCCTGACCGGCGGTGAGCGCTACCGCCGAGGCTGGGGCTGCGATGGCCAGTGCGCCCGCCGTGATTCGTATCGGGCGCGAGCACCGCATGTTCGTCGTCCTCATCCGAGAGGACCTCCTTTGTGCTTTCGACCGGGCGCCTACGGGGGTTCAGCTGACGGGCTGGCGAACGACGTCTCGTGCCCCGAGGAGGGGCGTGAACGCCGTCGCTACGGTCGCCGCCGGATGTGCGCCGGGCGGCCGATCGCCCCCCGATCCGGGTGGACGTAACACGCCCGGATAAGAGGAGCCCCGTTCACCCCCGCACCGGGCAGGAGTGATTCGGCAGGTCGATGAACGAAGCTGGTCAGAGTAGCGGGGAGCCTGAGGCGGTTGTGTGACCTCGATCACACAGCCCGCCTCGCGAGCCTTACGTCGGCGCCTACCTATCCGGCGCCCGCGTGTGAATCCCCACGTGGGCGACGGCTGCCGGTTCTACCGTTCCGTGCGTGACGAACGCTGGAGAGATCGGGCAG
This sequence comes from Solirubrobacteraceae bacterium, assembly GCA_035552815.1. Taxonomy (GTDB): domain Bacteria; phylum Actinomycetota; class Thermoleophilia; order Solirubrobacterales; family Solirubrobacteraceae; genus Palsa-465. Next base: position 15,230 of record DASZKU010000336.1, read on the forward strand.
CAGCTTGTCGCTGCCGGTGCTGGGAGGAGGCGCTCTGGCTCATCCTCCGCTACCGAGCGACCGAGCCTAAGGCGCTGTGCGAATGGGAGCAGATGAACCGAACGCTGCAGCAACCCCAGATACGCTGGCTCGGGCTCCGATAGCCACGGCCTGACTGGGCGTGGCGGGGCAGCATCATCCGCTGATTCTGGGGTAGGTAGTTGTTACGCTCGTTGTCCGGACGACGATTAGGAGTGGAGATGTCTGTCCCGATTCTCAATCCGCCGCCCCCGCCGCGGAACTAGGCTGAAGCTCTACCCGCGGCCGGCGGCCCACCGTCTGCCCTGAGGGTCGTTTCGCCGGCCGCTCGCATCCACGAGATTTACGGCCATCGACGCCGACTGCTGCAAGAATTGTTCCGTGACCAATCCGGACCGACTCAGCGGCCTCGACTCGTCGTTTCTGCACCTCGAGCACGACTCGGCGCACATGCACGTGGGCGCGTGCACGGTCTTCGAGGGCCCGGCGCCGACGCATGACGAGCTCATCGGGGCGGTGGTGGGGCGGCTTCACCTGATCCCGCGGTACCGGCAGCGGCTCGCTTTTGTTCCCTTCGAGCAGGGCCGGCCGGTGTGGGTCGATGATCCCCATTTCAACCCGCGCTATCACGTTCGCGACACCGCGCTCCCGCGACCGGGGGGCGAGGAGGAGCTCAAGCGGCTCGCCGCCCGGGTGTTCTCCCAAGCTCTCGATCGCGCCAAGCCCCTGTGGGAGCTGTGGCTCGTGGAAGGGCTCCGGGACGGGCGCTTCGCGCTGCTCTCGAAGACCCATCACGCGCTTGTCGACGGGATCTCCGGGGTGGACATCGCCACGGTGATGTTCGACTCCGCGCCCGACCCTATGCCCATCGCCCAGCCCGAGCACGAGTGGATCCCCCGGCCCGTCCCGAGTGACTCGCAGCTCCTCGCCGATGCGCTGGTCGAGCGGGCGACGGCTCCGGGAGAGATCGTGCGCGGCGTCCGCGCCGCCCTGCGCGGCCCGCGCAAGGTGGCGAGCATGGTCGGGGAGAACCTCGTCGGGGTGGGAGCGATGGCCTGGGCGGGGCTGAACCCGGCGCCGCCGAGCCCGTTCAACGTGCGCATCGGGCCCCACCGGCGCTTCACGTGGGTGAGCGGGGATCTCGCCACCTTCAAGGCGGTCAAGAACGCCACCGGGGGGACCGTCAACGACGTCATCCTCACCGTGGTGGCCGGTGCCCTGGGACGCTACATGCGCCTGCACGGGCACCCCACCGACGATCTCGTGCTCAAGGCCATGGTCCCCATCTCGGTGCGCGCCGACGTCGACCGCGGCGCCCTCGGCAATCAGGTCTCGGCGATGTGGGCGCCCCTCCCCGTGGGGATGACCGACCCGGTCCAGCGCTTGCTGAGGATCCGGCGCGAGATGCAGAGTGTCAAGGACTCCGGCCAAGCCGTCGGGGCTCAGGTCCTCACCTCGCTGTCGGGCTTTGCTCCGCCTACCATCGTCGCCCAGGCGACGCGACTCCAGAGCCGCCAGCGCTTCTTCAACGTCGTCGTCACCAACGTGCCGGGCCCGCAGTTTCCCCTGTATATGCTCGGACGCCGGCTCGAGGCCATCTATCCGCTCGTGCCCCTGGCCAAGAACACCGCGCTCGGCATCGCCATCATGAGCTACGACGGGCCGCTCGACTTCGGCATCACCGCCGACTTCGACGCCCTCGAGGACGTGGAGACGGTGGCCGAGGAGATCCAGTCCTGCATCGAGGAGCTCGCGGCCGCGGCGATCGTCCCCGAGGTACCGCGGCCGAGGACCCCCGCGGGAGCGCTCGGAACCTCCGAGTGACGCGCTCGAGTCCTCGGAAGCTCCGGCTCAGCCGTCGGAGCGGTCGGACCCGCGCGGCTGTGAGCTCGAGCGAGCGGAGCCAGAGGCGCCGCTCGAGGGCTCGGGAGCCCGAGGTGAGCCGACTGAGCAGGACGCTCGAGCGCGTCGCCATCGTCATCGTCTCCCTCGCCGTCGCCTTCGGTGCCATCCTCCTCCTCTCCGGGTACTTCACCTCCCACGACGCCGGCGGCGTGACCGGGAGCCTGTCCGGGCCGGGGCTCGTGTTCCGCGATCTCGGTAACGCGCAGCTCGCCCCCGGCTCCCCGCTTCCGAAGTACGACTCGAACCCGCCCACGAGCGGTCCCCACGTGCCCACGCCGGTGCGCAGCGATCGAGCGATCCTCACCGCCAACGAGATCCTCACCGCCCTCGCCGCCGGCGATGTCGTGCTCATGTACGGCGGTCGGACCCCGCCCCCGGGCCTCGCTGACCTGGCGGCCGCGACGGGCGGACCGTTCACGGCGGCGCTGGCGGCGGCGGGCGACGCCGTGATCCTCGCCCGGCTCCCGGGCATCAACGGGGTCATCGCGCTCGCGTGGACGAGGATGCTTCCGATCACCGGGATGGAGCGGGTGACGGGGGCCGACGACGGCGTGCTCAAGCAGTTCATCCAGTCCTGGCTCGGGCAAGGGCCCCGGGGCTCAGCGGCCCACTAAGTGATCGCACTAACGGAATAATTGGCGTGTGTCAGGCCTGCTGAAGCTCGCCCTGTGCCAGATGAACCCGACCGTTGGGGACATCACGGGTAACGAGACGAAGATCCTCGCAGGGATCGACGGCGCCCTCGATGCCGGCGTCCAGGTCGTCCTCTGCCCCGAGCTGGCGATCACCGGCTACCCGCCCGAGGATCTCCTCCTCAAGGAGCATTTTCTCCTCGACGCGCGTGATGCGCTCGAGCGGGTGGCGGAGAAGGTGCACGGCATCGTCGCCCTCGTCGGGTTCCCCGAGCGCGCGGACGACGTCTACAACGCCTGCGCCGTCCTCGCCGACGGGTCGGTGCAGGGCATCTACCGCAAGATGCTCCTCCCCAACTACGGCGTGTTCGATGAGCAGCGCTACTTCCAGACCGGTACGCAGGGATCGCTGCTCGAGATCGGTGACGTGACGGTGGGGCTGACCATCTGCGAGGACATCTGGGAGCCCGGCCCACCCGCGTCCGACGAGGCCCTCGCGGGGGCGACGGTGCTCGTCAACATCTCCGCCTCTCCCTACCACGCCGGCAAGGGCCTCGAGCGCGAGCGCATGCTCATCCAGCGCGCGCGCGACAACGCGTCGGCGGTCGTCTTCTGTGCCCTCGTCGGCGGTCAGGACGAGCTCGTCTTCGACGGCCATTCGCTCGTCATCGACCACGAGGGCACGGTCGTCGCCCGTGGCTCGCAGTTCAAGGAGGAGCTCATCGTCGCGACGATCGACCCCGAGGGTCCGCGCGGGGTGCGCCTGCGCGACCCCCGGCACCGGCCGGCGGTCCGCCGCGCGCGTCCGCACGTCGCGGCGATCGGCCCGCTCGAGCTTCCCGCCGGCGGCGAGCACGGATCCGTCGGTGGCGCCGTCGCCGCGGTCCTCGAGCCCTGCGAGGAGATCTACGCCGCCCTCCTCCTCGGCCTGCACGACTACGTGGAGAAGAACGGCTTCGGCCGGGTCGTCCTCGGGCTCTCGGGAGGGATCGACTCCGCCCTGGTGGCATGCATCGCCGTCGACGCCCTCGGCCCCGAGCGCGTGTGCACGGTGATCATGCCCTCGCCGTTCTCCTCCTCGCAGACCCAGGACGACGCCCGCCGCCTCGCCGCCAACCTCGGGGTCGAGAAGCTCGAGTTCTCGATCGAGCCACCGATGGGGGCTTACGAGGACACCCTCGCCGACACCTTCCGCGGGCGCCCACAGGGCATAACCCAGGAGAACCTCCAGGCGCGGATCCGCGGCAACCTGCTGATGGCGCTCTCCAACGAGTTCGGCTGGCTCGTCCTCACCACGGGCAACAAGTCGGAGATGTCGGTCGGCTACACCACCCTCTACGGCGACGCCGCGGGCGGCTTCGCGGTCATCAAGGACGTCTCCAAGACCCGGGTCTACAAGCTCGCCCGTCACCGCAACCTCAGCTCCCCACCCCCCATCCCCGCCTCGATCATCGACCGTGCCCCGAGCGCCGAGCTCCGCCACGACCAGCGCGACGAGGACTCCCTCCCCCCGTACTCGGTGCTCGACCCGATCCTCGACGGCTACATCGAGAACGACCTCGGACGCGAGCAGCTGATCCTGCGCGGGTTCGATCCGGCCGACGTCGAACGGGTCATCGCCCTCGTCGACCGCGCCGAGTACAAGCGCCGCCAGGCCCCCCCGGGGATCAAGATCAGCGTCAAGGCCTTCGGGCGCGACCGCCGGGTCCCGATCACCAACCGGTATGGAGGCTGAGCGGGCGGGCCGCCGGGGGCCGCGCGTGCCCAGGGGCGCGATCGTCGTCGCGGTGCTCCTGGTGCTCGGGACGGTCCTGCTGGGAGTGGCGGGCGGCGGGCCCCGGGAGTCCTCGACGATCACCACGCCGTTCTCGGGGCCGATCCCCACGCAGCCGGCTCCGCCCAGCGCACCGGTGGTGACGACGCCCAATACGGCGCCGCCACCGACGGGCGATCCGGCGCGGCGGGGTAAGGCGAAGACCTGCGTGCGGCCCGGGTCGGCAGGGGGCGGCGGCAGTCGGTCGCGAAGTTCGCGGGCCGGCAGTTGTTCGGCTCAGGGCCCTTCGCGCTGACATCGGGCCCCCCGGTCGACCGCTACGAGCGAGGCTTCCTCACCGCGATCGTCATCCGCGTCACCGCGCACAGGCGCCCGTCGTCGTCGGTGATGCGCACGTCCCACACCCAGGTGGTGCGACCGCGGTGCAGCGCGGTCGCCTCGGCGTGGATGCTCCCCTCGGTGATCGGGCGCAGGAAGCTCGTCTGGTTGGCGAGGCCCATCGCCGCCTTGCCCTCGGACATGACCTGGAACCAGGTGCCCAGCGAGGCCAGGCTCTCCGAGATCGCCGCGTACACGCCGCCGTGGACGAGGCCCGCCGGCTGCTTGAGCTCGTCGCGCACGGGAACCACGCCGGTGACCGTGTCGGCGTCGGCGGAGAGGATCTCGAGGCCGTACAGGGCGTCGAAGCCGTGGGTCGCCTTATAGGGCAGCCGAACGTCCATGGCTGCTGCACGATAACCGCCGAGCGGGACATCTCGTCCCCGGCTTCTCTACGCTACCCCGGCGAATGTCCTCCCTGGAGCGCCTTCCCCCTGACCAGCGGGCCGTGCTGGCCCTCGTCCTGCAGCGCGGACGCACGTACGACGAGATCGCCAACCTGCTCGCCATCGACCGGGCCGCGGTTCGCGACCGCGCGCTGGCGGCGCTCGACGCCCTCGGGCCGAGCGAGCCCCGCGTGCCCCCCGAGCGGCGGGCGCTGATCACCGACTATCTGCTCGGCCAGCTCCCCCCGCGGGTGCGCGATGACACGCGCGCGCGGCTGGCGAGCTCCCCGAGCGAGCGGGCGTGGGCACGACTGCTCGCGGGCGAGCTCAGCCCGATGGCGAGCAACCCCCTCCCCGAGATCCCCGCCGCCGCCGCGCCCATCACCTCAGAACCGGCGCCGGGCGCCGCCCCCGCCGAGCCGCCCGCCCCCCCTGCGCCGCCCGCCCCCGGCGAGCCGCCCGCCCCCGCCGAGCCGCCCGCCCCCGGC
>DASZKU010000337.1:0-8262 GCA_035552815.1 Solirubrobacteraceae bacterium
GAGTAGCCCTTCCCTTTCAGTGCCGACTTCAGCAGTACCCGCATCCCCGACCTCGATGCTGAAGCCGTCCGACGCCTTCCTTGGTCCGCCGCGGACTGAGCCGACTATGGCGCACTGTGGCGCACGGTGGCGCACGACCCCCCAGAACGACGAAACCCCCGAAAACTCGGGGGTTCTGAAGTACCGCTACCGGGATTCGAACCCGGGTTTCCGCCGTGAGAGGGCGGCGTCCTAGTCCCCTAGACGATAGCGGCGCGATGAGCAAGGGTAGCGCGTGGCGTCGGGTGCGACAGGGCCGCGCGTGTCGGGCGGGACGACCCCTGATACCTTGGGACCGCCCGCGGCTGTGGCGGAATCGGTAGACGCGCAGGCTTCAGGTGCCTGTGTCCTCAGGGACGTGGAGGTTCAAGTCCTCTCAGCCGCATGCAGGGGCCGGTCAGCGGCCGGCGTTCCAGCGCTCGATGACCTCGGTCTCGCGCTCGTGGCCGAGGACGGCGACCGAGCCGGTGGCGAGGACGAAGCGGGCACCGGCCGAGGGCGGCATGGTGAGCCAGCGGGCGGTGAAGACGCGGAGGATGTGACCGTGGGCGAAGACGAGGGCGTCGCCGCCGGCGGCGCGGATGCGGGCGAGCACGCGGTCGGCGCGTGCCGCCACCTGGTCGGGGGTCTCGCCGCCGGGGCAGCCGTCACGCCAGAGGTTCCAGTCGGGACGCTGGGCGCGGATCTCGTCGGTGGTCAGGCCCTCGTAGTCGCCGTAATCCCACTCGTGGAGGTCGGGGTCGATGACGGGACCGGGATAGCCGGCGAGGGCGGCGGTCTCGCGGGCGCGGCGCAGGGGACTGGAGAGGACGATCGCGTAGTTTCCCGTCAGCTCGGGGGCGAGCTCTTCGGCGCGGCGCCTGCCCGTGGGGGTGAGCGGCACGTCGGTATAGCCGGTGTGCTTGAGCGCCGCGCTCCACTCGGTCTCACCGTGGCGGACGGCGACGATCTTGAATCGGGGAGCCGGTGGCGCCATGGCCGGACATTCTGGCGGACCCGCTGCGCGCGCCCGACTGGTTGAATCCCGAGCATGAGCGATTCCCTTTGTGCAGAGACAGTGATGATCAGCGGCGACGAGGGCGACGAGATCGAGGCATATCTCGCCCGTCCCAGCGATGAAGGATCTCGGGGCGGGGTGGTAGTGATCCACCACATGCCCGGGTATGACCGCGGGACGAAGGAGATCGTGCGCCGGTTCGCCGAGCTCGGGTACGACGCCATCTGCCCGAACCTCTACTGGCGCCAGGCCCCCGGCGCCGCCCCTGATGATGCGGCGGCTACGGCCCGGGCGCAGGGGGGTGTCCCCGACGAGCAGCTCGTCGGCGATGTCGCCGGAGCCGCCGCGCATCTGCGCTCGCTCCCGACCTCGGGCGGCAAGGTCGGGGTGATCGGCTACTGCTCGGGCGGGCGCCAATCCGTGCTCGCCGCCTGCAATGTCGATGTCGACGCCGCCGTTGACTGTTACGGCGCCTTCGTCGTCGGTGACCCGCCCGAGGGATTCCCGCTTGAGGTCACCAACCTCGTCGATGAGCTACCGGCCCTGCGGGCGCCGCTGCTCGGGCTCTTCGGCAAGGAGGACTCCCACCCCTCTCCCGAGGAGGTCGCCGAGCTCGACGAGATCCTCACCGAGCTCGGCAAGCCCCATGAGTTCCACAGCTATGACGACGCCGGCCACGCCTTCTTCTCGGTCGACCGGCCCGCGTACCGGGTGGCGGCGGCCAACGACGGCTGGGAGCGGATCACCGAGTTCTTCGGCACCCATCTAGGAGGCTGAGCATGTGCACCTACGCAACCGTGCAAACCGCGCTCGAGGGAAGCGCCAAGGGACCGCAGAGCAGCTGGTTCCACCTCACCGACGGGACCGTGTACTTCGATCACCCCGTCCACGCGATGGCCGAGCACACGCTCAACATCGACTTCGCCGATCCCGCCAAGGGGCCGGGGGCGCGCGTCGCCGTCGAGCTCACGGCGGCTTCGGCCCGCGACCTCGTCGCCGCCATCGAGGCGGCGCTCGACTCGGCGCCCGCGGAGCTCAAGGCCTGAGACGGGGTCCAGCATGGCGCTGCGCGCCTTTCCCCTACGCCTAGGCGACGGTGCGCTCGGCGCCGAGCAGGCGCCCGCTGATGTCGGCGCAGTCCTGGCACTCGGGCACCACCCCGAGTCGTTCGAGCTGCGCGTAGACCCGGCATCCGAGGCACACCGCGAAGACGGACTCGAGGCCTGCCGCGATCACGAAGGCGGCGAGGACGACGTCGGTGGCAGTGTGCGACCCGACGACGACGTCGAGGATCAGAGCCCCCGTCGACATCGCCGCGCCCATCCCCTGGGCGAAGCGCTTGGGCGGTCCGGGAACGAGCTTTGGGGCACCGAGTCGAGGCGCGACTACCCGCTGGGCCACTCGTCCGAGTGGGCTCAGCGTCGGCCCGGTAAGCAGCCTGGCCCAGAACCCGTAGGTGAGGGGGATGAGGAGCCAGTACTTACCCCTAGTCTATTAACCCGGGTGGGCTTTCCCGGTCAGGCGGTGAGCTTGAGCTTTACCCTGGAGAGCTCGGTTCCCGTGGCGTTCGTGCCCACGCGCACCGTCAAGGCCCTGATGCGGCCCTGCCGGACAGCGGCGGCGAGCGCGGCGCTCGCCGGCATCCCCGCGCTCGCCACCGTGACCTCGGCGCCAGGAACCGGGTCGGCCAGGGTGATGTGCAGCGTCGCGCCTGCGCTCGTGGTCGTGAACTTCAGCTTCCGGGCGTGCGCGGCGCGGACGGTGATGGCGCCGTCGCGAGCTCGGCGCGAGCGCGCGAAGGCGAGCCCCTTGGGCAGCGACACGGTGATCGTCGCGATCGCCGGGCCGCCCGGGTTGGTGGCCAGTGAGAGCTCGAGCTTGGCTCTGCGCGCGGCGACTCCGGTGAGCGACCCGCGAGCGCGCAGCTCGGGGACGGGGTCGAAGGTCACCTCGCGCCCGCTCGCGTCGACGGCGGTGCACTGGTCCACCGACGGACAGGCCAGGCCGGCCATGGCCACCCCGCCGTCGAGAGCGACGGGCGCGGCGGGACCCCCGGCACGGGGATCGAAGGTCACGCGGTGCCCGTTGTCGTCGATGCCCGAGCACTGATCGAGCGAGGGACAGCTGACATCGGCGAAGGCGTCGCCCGCCACGAGCGTCACCGGGGCCACGGTGCCCGGGTTCCTCGGGTTGAAGGTCACCTCGAGGCCGTCGACGTCGATCGCCGTGCACTGGCTGATGGAGGGACAGGCGAGACCGGACAGGGCGTCGTTGTTGTCGATGACGACCGGTGTCGGGACGCCGGGGGACTGCGGATCGAAGGTGACCTCCTGGCCGGTCGCATCGACCGCGGTGCACTGGAGCGACGAGGGGCAGGCGACCGCGGTGAGCGGCTGGATTTCGAGGGTGGCGGGCGCCGCAGCCCCGGGCGCGGCGGGATCGAAGGTGACCTCCCGCCCGTCGCCGTCGACCGCCGTGCATTGCCCGGCGGACGGGCACGCCACGCCGCTGAGCTGATCGCTCGCGTCGATGGCCACCGGCTTGGGGGTGCCCGGGAGCTTCGGGTCGAAGACCACCTCCTGTCCCTGGCCGTCGACGGCGGTGCACTGCGCCCGGGTCGGGCACGCCACCGCGGCCAAGCCGCCGCCGGCGTCGACGGTGACATGGGTGGCGACGCGGCGCGAGCGCGGATCGAAGGTCAGCTCCTGGCCGGCGAGGTCGACGGCGGTGCACTGCGTCACCGACGGGCAGGCCACCGCGCTCAGCGAGCCGCCGGGATCGACGGTCACCGGAGCGGCCGCGGCGAAGGACGCGGAGGTGAGTCCGATGGCGATCGCCATCACGATCACACGCGCCGCGGTCAACGTGTCAGGCCGGGTCCGGGGACCGGCTCAGGAGTCGGTCGCCTCGTAGGCCTCGGCTGCCACGAGCGCGCGTGCGGGCTCCTCGTCGAGGGCGCCGTCGGGATGCTCGGCGCCGATGTGCTCGCGTAGCCGCGCGACGAGCTCCTCGTCGGTGGCGGTGGCAACGACGTGGCCGCAGATGTTGCATTCGATGACTCGCAAGCTCACTCCCCCCCCGTGCGCTCGATCTCGTCGACCTCGGCGCGGCGGCGGACGTGGCGCTCCTCGTCTGAGACCTTCGCGGCCATGAAGGCCCGGGCGATCTCGGCCGCGACCTCGACGCCGATGACGCGGCCACCCATGCACAGCACGTTGACGTCGTCGTGCTCGACGGCCTGGTGGGCCGTATAGGTGTCATGGATGGTCGACGCGCGGACGCCGCGGATCTTGCACGCCGCCACCGATACGCCGGCTCCCGATCCGCACACGATGATCCCGCGGTCCGCCGCGCCCGAGACGACGGCGCGGCCGACCTCGAGCGCCTTGACCGGGTAGTCGATGGGATCGGTGGTATCGGTGCCGAGATCGAGGACCTCGTGCCCGGCGCCTGTGACCTCGGCGAGGATCCGCTCGCGGAGCGCTACCCCGGCATGATCAAATCCACAGGCGATCCTCATCGCCTCACCTCCTCAAGTTCGTGGACGGCGAGCAGCGCTGCGCCGAGGACTCCAGACCTGACTCCGTGGCGGGCGAGCCGGATCGTCGTTCGCCGCCCCACGCCCGGGAGCGTATACATCTCGGCCACGCGCTTGGCGGGAGTGAGGAGGAGCTCCCCGGCCCGGGCGGCGCCGCCCCCGATTACTACCTCTTCGGGGTCGAAGGTATTGATGGCATTGGCGATCCCCACCCCGAGGCGCTGGCCCCAGAGCTCGACGATCCGCGAGGCGGCGGGGTCGCCGTCGTGGGCGGCCTGGACCGCGTCGGCCCCGAGGACCGGCCGCTCCTCCGCGCGCATGCGGCCGAGGGGGGATTCGGGGTGCAGGCCGGCGGCACGGGAGGCGAGCGCGTCGAGCGCGTGACCGGCCGCCACGAACTCGAGCGAGCCGGGCTGGGGGAAGCGCATGGGCGCGGGCACCGATCCTGCCAGGTCGAGTCCCACCAGGGTGTGGCCGAGCTCGCCGGCGGCGCCGGTGGCGCCGCGGTAGATCCTCCCGCCAAGCACGATGCCGCCGCCGATCCCCGTGCCCACGGTGATCATCACGAGATTGCGGGCGGTGAGCCGGAGCTGCTCGTCGTGGGCTTCGGCGAGGGCGGCGACGGTGGCGTCGTTGTCCACGAATACCGGCACCCCGAGGCGCTCGCCGAGCAGGGCGCGGAGGGGTACGTCGGCGAGCGGGATGTTGACCGAGCTCACCGCGCGCCCGGTCTCGAAGTCGACGACCGAGGGCGTGCCAATACCGACGGCATCGAGACCGTCGGTGCGCACCTGGCGCACCAGGCCCACGAGCTGGTCGATGAGCGCCTCCGAGCTCGCCATCTCGGTGGGCTCGATGGCCGACTCCCGTAGCTCGCCGTCGCGCAGGGAGGCGGCCACCACCTTGGTCCCGCCGACGTCAATGCCGACGACCTGTTCGGTCACTCGGCGGACGTTATCTTGATCTTGCTCGCGGCGGCCGCGTCGAGGAGCACGGTGATCGACTCCGCCAGCGGCGGCAGGAGCGAGGCCGGCACGTGCGGGTCGGGCTTCGCGTCCGGGCCGAAGGCGGCGGCCACCGCGTCCGCCTTCTCGGCCCCGGTGACGAGGAAGAGGATCTCCTGTGCCAGGGCCAGCGCGGGAAAGGTCATGGTCACCCTCGACACCATCGGCTCGCGGCCTGGGGTTTCTACGCCGGCGACGAGCCGCGAGCGCTCGCCCAGCGACTCCTGGTCGGGGAAGAGCGAGGCGGTGTGCCCGTCGGGGCCGAGGCCGAGCAACAGGAGGTCGAAGCGCGGCGGCCCGGCGGCCGCTAGTTCCTGTTCGTACTCGTCGGCGGCCGCGGTGGGGCCGAGCTCGCCGCGGATCCGCTTGACCGCCGGACCGGCCTCCCCCAGGGGATCGAGAAGCGCGGCCTTGGCCATCGCGAAGTTCGAGCGCTCGTCGTCGGGCGGCACGCAACGCTCGTCGCCGAACCACACCGTCACCGCCGACCACGGCGTGCCCGTGCTCGCGGCGCGCTGGTAAGCCGCGCGGGGGGTGGAGCCGCCCGCGAGGACGATGTGGCCGCCCCGCGTCGCGACCTCGACGAGCATCTCGGCGCAGGTGGCGGCGGGGTCATCGACGATGCGGAGCTCGACGCTCACGAGACTGAGACCCCAACCGGGCAGAACATGAGCGCGCACGAGAGCGCCGGACCGTAGGTCGGGTCACGCAGGAGCGCCTGCCGGACCCCCTCGCCGAGGATCCCGCCCTCGCCGCGCGAGGCGCCGAGCACCTTCCAGGTCGACTCCGTCCCGTCCTCCGAGCGCCGCCACGCGCAAAGCCCGCCCGAGGCCCGGTCCAGGGACAGCGACCAGCCGTCGGGCACGGCCACGGTCACGCCCGTGAGGCCGGGCACGAGCTGATCTGAGCTGTCGAGCTCGATCTCGACCTCGCGGTCGCCGGCGCGGGCGACCCCGCGGAGATCGCCGCGTGTCGCCGTCAACGGGCTCGGCGCCCAGCCGAGCCGAGAGGCCAGCCATCCCGCCAGCAGCGATGCGCTCGCGGTCGAGGTCGCCTGGTGGCGCGCCGCCACCACCCCGATCTGACAGAGCAGCCCTCGGCGCACCGGCGGGTCGAAGGTCGCGGCCAGGCGCTCGCGCCATGGCGTCGTGCGCAGCCACGCCAGGTCGACCACGTAGACCGATTCCAGGAGCTCCGCGGCTCGCGCCAGAGCAGCCGGGGTGTCGGGCTCGCCGTCTGAGTCGAGGAGGATGACGTCGGTGATCTCGAGCAGCGAGTTGACGGCCTCGGAGTGGCCGTGGGGAGCCCAGATCATCGTCGGGATCTCGGACGCGCGGATCGGGTCGATCACGCTTTCGAGGTTCGGCAGGTGGGCATCGCCGAGGTCGATCTCGACCTGCTCGAGGATCACCCCGAGGCCGTCGTCTGACGGCTCCTCGTAGCTCATGACCACGCGGGCGTCCATCGTCGTGCGGCCCGGCTCGACGGCACAGAGGATGGTGCGCGAGGCGTGGTAGCGGCCCACGCGCTCGAGGCGATTGGCGATCTCGCCCTTCCAGGAGCGATCGACGACGACGACCAGGTTGAGCACGCGGGCAGGGACGAGCGCCTGGTTGGCGGCGTGGCGCTCGCGCAGCATCTCGCGGAGCGCCGCATCGATGGCGTCGGGCGTGGTGTCCCGCTCGGTCCAGACGTCCTCGCTCACAGCCGCCTCCAGGCGTGCCCGGGCTCGAGCAGGAGGTTGGTCTGCGCCGGTCCCTGCGAGCCCGCGGGGTACTGGGGGATCGGGGTCGTGGTGTCCTCGTGCCAGGCGGTGAGAACCGGATCGATGATCCCCCACAGCGCCTCGACCTCGTCGTTGCGGGTGAACAGGGTGGCGTCGCCGCGCATGGCGTCGAGGATCAGTCGTTCGTAGGCCTCGGGCGACTGCGAGACGAACGACGTGCCGTAGTGGAACTCCATGTTCACGGGGCGGATGCGCATGCGCGTTCCCGGGATCTTCGCCCCCAGCGAGATCGACACCCCCTCGTCGGGCTGCACGGTGAGGACGATTTCGTTGGGCTGCACGCCGATCGAGCCCTCGCTCTGGAGGGCGAGATGGGGTACGGGCTTGAGGCGGACGGCGATCTCGGTGAGCTTGCGGGCCATGCGCTTGCCCGTGCGCAGGTAGAAGGGCACGCCCGCCCAGCGCCAATTGGAGATGTGCAGGCGCAGCGCGGCGTAGGTCTCGGTCCGCGAATCGGGCGACACGCCGTCCTCCTCGAGGTAGCCGGGAACGGGCACGCCGCCCTGGACCCCGGCCGCGTATTGGGCGCGCACGGCCATGGTTGGAACGTTGGCCGGGTCGGACGGGACGATGGCCTCGAGCACCTTGAGCTTCTCGTCGCGCAGCCGGTTGGCCTCGAAGGCCGTCGGGGGCTCCATGGTGAGCAGGGCCATGAGCTGGAGCATGTGGTTCTGGACGAGGTCGCGTAGCGCGCCGGCGCCCTCGTAGTAGCCGGCGCGGCCCTCGATCCCGATGTCCTCGGCGGCGGTGATCTGCACGTAGTCGACGTAGTTGCGGTTCCACACCGGTTCGAAGAGGGCGTTGGCGAAGCGGAACGCCATCATGTTCTGGACCGTCTCCTTGCCCAGGTAGTGGTCGATGCGGAAGACCTGTGACTCGTCGAAGACCTCGAGCACCT
>DASZKU010000338.1:0-3172 GCA_035552815.1 Solirubrobacteraceae bacterium
GCCCATAACCGCGCACGCTTCACCTCAACACGCACACGAGCAGCCAGACCTCGCCTCGCCGCCGGCCCACAAACCCCGCACACACGGCTTTCCAGGGCTCGCCCCAAGTCCTCACGCCTAAATCTACGCCTGGTTTAGGACCAATACCGTTTCCTTAGGGTGCGCCGAGACTGCTCGGTGCCATAGCGAGAGGGAGTTCGCATGACATAAAGAGCGACAAGTTCAGGGCGGCCTGCCGGTGTGAGTCCGGTCCGGGGAGATGCCTGGGTCCCTGGTAGCGATGCCTCCGTGCGTGGTCGAGAGGCCGGGTGCGAAGCGGGGCGTGAGCGACTGCGCGGTCTGCAACGCGAGTGAAGCCTGAGTAAGCGTCGTCAAACGGTCCGTCTTCGGGCGGGACATAGAGGGTGCCGAGCCGGTCTTAAGTCGGCGAAGGCCATGGAAGGCGTTCTTGTTCCAGGAGCGGGCGCTGAGGAACCCTCCGGCGTAGTGGGCGTTGAACGTGCGGATGGTCGTCTTGGGAACTCGGGAGAGCCGTCTCGGCCCCGTCGCCTGCGGGGCGGCGGGAAGCGATGCCCTACCTATAACCGGCGCACCCGGGAAGGGGTTGGGCAGTCGAGCGGCAGTCGGAGCGGGTCGTAGTAGTGCTGATCGGCGGGACAACATAACCCGCCAGGAGCGAAGGGCCCGTACTTCATCGATGCACGGGAAGGATGAGAAGGACTCTGATGAGTGCCGAATCGGCTAAGTCCGTCAGCCGCGCCATGGGCGTGGACCGGGTTCGTGCTCTCCAACGCGTGCTCTACCGCTGTGCTAAGCAGGATCAGGACCGCCGTTTCCATGCTCTCTATGACAAGGTCTCCCGCGGAGACGTGCTCTGGAGGGCTTGGGGCGAGGTCCGTGCTAACCGCGGGGCTCCGGGCGTCGATGGGATCACCATCGAGGACGTCATGCGCTCCGGGGTGCGCGACTTTCTCGAGGAGCTCGCCGTCAAGCTGCGCGCCGGTACCTACCGGCCGCGGCCGTTGCGGCGGGTTTGCATCCCAAAGCCGGGCAAGCCAGGCCAGATGAGGCCGCTCGGTATTCCCACTGTGGCCGACAGGGTGGTGATGGCGGCAGCGAAGGCGGTGATGGAGCCGATCTTCGAAGCCGACTTTCTGCCCACGAGCTACGGGTTTCGGCCCGGGCGGTCGGCCCACCACGCTCTGGAGACGGTCAGGACGACGGTCAACCGGGGCAAGGTATGGGCGCTAGACGCCGACATCCGAAGCTGTTTCGACGAAATCGATCACGACGCTCTGCTCGCTCAGATCGAGCGACGGGTGTGCGATCGCCGGATGTTGAAGCTGCTGAGGGGTTGGCTTCGGGCGGGGGTGTTCGAGGGCGGGATCGTGTCCGCGATTGAGGCGGGCACCCCGCAAGGTTCGCCAATCTCACCGTTGCTTGCAAACATCGCTCTGCACCTCCTCGATGAGGCGTGGCAGGGCGGCGGGCAGCGGCTGGGGGTCCTGGCGAAGTATGCAGACGACCTCGTCGTCCTCAGCGCCACCCGCGAGCAGGCTGAAGAGGCCCGCGAGTTGGTGGCGGCGGTCCTGGATACCCTCGGGCTGCGACTGCACCCCGAGAAGACCAGGGTCGCGCATCTCGCCAAAGGCGCCGAGGGGTTCGACTTTCTCGGCTTCCAGCATCGTATGCGGAAGTCGTGGAGGACGGGCTACTGGTATCTGCAGAAGTGGCCGTCCCCGCGGGCAATGGCCTCGATCAGAGGCAAGATCCGCGACCGGACAGACCGCCGCTATGCCAGGCTGCCGTTGGAATATGCCGTCGAGAACGTCAACCACGTGGTGCGTGGTTGGGGGAATTACTTCCGCTACGGAAATTCCGCGGCGAAGTTCTCAGCGATCGACAGCTACGTCAACGAACGCCTCGCGATCCTCGCCAGCACCAAGCACGGACTCCACGGGCGAAACTGGGTCACTCGGTTCAACCATGAGTGGGCGACCAAGCTCGGCGTCTATCGCCTGACCGGAACGGTGAAACCCACGACCGCGTATGCCAGCCGGTGAACGATGTCGGAGAGCCGTGTGCGGGAGAACCGCATGCACGGTTCGATGCGGCGGCGGGAGGCGCCGGGGACCAGTCGGCCAAGCCGCGCGGTCCCACGACCTCCCGCCGACCCTACCGGCTAGTAGGGTGATGGTCTCGTCGGCGGGCTTGGTCGGCTGAGGCCAGTTGCGGTGCTCGGGGCGTTTGACTGCCCAGTTGCTCATCTTGCGCTTGATGACGTGTGGGTTGGAGCGCGGGCGGCGGTCGGGGAGGGGGTGGGCGAGGATCTCAGTGATGGCTTGGTGATGGGCGCTGTTGATCGTGTGGGGGGGAAAATCCCGGCTGGGTGCGGGCGGAGCGGCGAGCGGCGCGGAGGGTTCTGATAAACGACAATCGATCTGGATCGAGATCGGCGGTGAGCGCGGCGTCGTGCATCACGCGGCGGATCGCGTAGTGGGTGGCGAGGTGTCCGTAGGCTTCTTGGTAGACGCCGTCGGGTGCCTTGGAGCGCAGCACCACCCGGGGGCCGCGTTGGTGGGTCTTGAGCTCGTCCAGCGCGCCTTCGATCTCCCACCGCTCGGCGTACAGGGCGGCGAGCTCGTTCGCGGGGGCGCTGTCGGGGTCAAGGAGCGTCGTGATCAGCCGGTAGCGCTGATCGGGCTCGCCCCGGGCGGGATCATCGAGCCCGTACTCCACGACACGGGCGGGCTGCCCCTCGCGCCTGGCTTTGCGGTCCTTCAGCGCGTAGATGCTGGTGAGATAGGACCCGTCCGAGAGTGTCTGCTCGCGCGGGAGCCCAACGTCGGACTTGACCCGCCAGAGCAGATGCGCCCCGCTCTGGCGGGCTTTCTGGAAGCGCTCGAAGCTATAGAACCCGCGGTCCGCCAGGCACAACATCCCCTCCTGAAGCGCTCCCAGTAGCTCGTCCGCCAGCGCGTTCTCACCAGTGGAGCACGGCCCCAGCGCCGCATCAGTGATCGCGTGCGTCCCCGCTTCTGAGAGCGCCACCAGACGCAACTGCGGAAACGCGCCCCCACCCTCGCGCCGCGACGAGCCAGGCCGTCCGAACTCCGCCTCGTTCGCCGGCGTGTCGGGCACATCCAGGCACGTCCCATCCAAGCTCATCAAC
>DASZKU010000339.1:0-12599 GCA_035552815.1 Solirubrobacteraceae bacterium
CCGGGGCCGCCCCGCCGCCCGGGGCCGCCGCGCCGCCCGGGGCCGCCCCGCCGCCCGGGGCCGCCCCGCCGCCCTGGGCCGCCGCGCCGCCCTGCGCCGCCCCGCCACCCTCGGCCGCCCCGCCACCCTCGGCCGGCCCGCCGCCCTCCTCGCCACCGCCGTGCTCGTCACCGGCTGCGGAGGGGCGGCGATCGCCTCGACGGGCGGCGCCACGTCAGCCGCCGCCAAGCGCTACGCCACCACCCCGGTCTCCCCCGGCCTCGTCAACCCGAACGCCATCCCCCTCGGCGACGGCTACGTCTCGACCACGCCCCGGGTCGGCTACGTGGACTCGTGCGTGACCCACTTCGGCGGCATCGGCGGCGCTCGTACCGACGGCCCGTGGATCGACACCACGACGAAGACGTGGAGCGAGAAGACCAAGCTCCACGTCAGCGGGATGGTGAGCTGGCCCGCCGCCTCGTACCGCGCGACGGTCCGCGGGTCCAAGCGCATCATCGCCTTCAACGACCTCCCCACCGACCACACGACGGGGACCTTCCCGATCCAGAGCACCGATCCCGCCTACCAGTACGACCAGAACGGCAATCACATCGCCGCCCAGAGCTTCACCTGGAGCCTGCCCCTGCACCCGACGGCGGCGGCGACGCCCTCGTGCACGCCCGGCGGCCAGATCGGCGTCCTCGACGACGGCGTCGCCCTCTTCAACGCGCTCGACGGCGAGGGCCGCGACGCCGGCGCCCACGAGGTCCTCGACGCCTGCGGCGGCCACCCCGACCCGAGCAACACCTACCACCACCACGACATCCCGCCCTGCATCCTCAGCAAGGTCAAGGACGGGACGACCAAGCTCGTCGGCTATGCGCTCGACGGCTACGGGATCTACGTTGTCAAGAGCGCGAGCGGCGCCCTCCCCACCAACACCGAGCTCGACCGCTGCCACGGCACCACCAGCGTGGTGCTCTGGAATGGCAAGCGCACACGGATCTATCACTACGTGGCCACGCTCGAGTACCCCTACACCGTGGGCTGCTACCACGGCACTCGGGTCAGCACCGGGGGCGGGGTCGCGCCGACGGGTGGGCCGCCGGCTCCGCCCGCCGCCTGACTCGGCTCAGAAGACGATCGTCCTGCCCTCGTGCACGAGCACGCGATCGTCGAGGTGGCTGCGCACGGCCCGAGCGAGGACGAGGCGCTCGAGGTCGCGGCCCACGCGCACGAGATCCTCGTGGGTGTAACGATGACCCACACGCTGCACGTCCTGCTCGATGATCGGGCCGGCGTCGAGCTCGGGGGTGGCGTAGTGCGCGGTGGCTCCGATCAGTTTGACCCCGCGGTCGTAGGCGCGGCGGTAGGGGTCGGCGCCGGCGAAGGCGGGGAGGAAGGAGTGATGGATATTGATGACCGGGCAGCCGACGCGCTCGAGGAAGTCGGCGCTGAGGATCTGCATGTAGCGGGCGAGGATGACGAGGTCGGCGCGGCCGGCCACGAGCTCGAGCTCGCGCCCCTCCGCCGCGGCCTTCTCGCCCCGCGCCACGGGCACGTGGTGGTACGGGACACCGAGCGCCTCGACCTCGGCGCGGGAGTCCTCGTGGTTGGAGATCACGCACTCGATGTCCATCTCGAGCTCGCCGCGGCGCTGGCGCCACAGGAGGTCGAACAGACAGTGATCCTCGCGCGAGGCCATGAGCGCCACCCGCCGGCGCTCGTGCGCATAGGAGATCCGCCACCGCATGCCGAAGCGCGCCGCGAGCTCGTCGAAGGCGAGCTCGAAGCGCCCGCGCTCGCTCTCCAGCGCCGGGAGATAGAAGGCGGCGCGCATGAAGAAGGTGCCGTGCTCGGGGTGGGTCGAGTACTGATCGTTGGTGACGATGTTCGCTCCCCGCGAGAAGAGGAAGCTCGAGATGGCGGAGACGATCCCGGGGCCGTCGGGGCACGAGATGAGGAGCCGAGCGGTGTGTTCGGCGCCACGCGGCGGCGCCGCGGGGCTGAGGCTCATCAGTGGCTCACGGCGGCGGCAGCGAGCTCGGACACGAGCCGGTCCTCGTAGAAGCGCTCGAGCGCGAAGGGCGCGATCAGGTCGGGCGTGCGCCCGGAGTGCACGAGCTCGGCCAGGGTGTGGCCGACGATGGGCGCGGCCTTGAAGCCGTACGTCCCCCACCCGGCGCTGAGGTGGAAGTTCTCGACCGAGGTCCGGCCGAGGATCGGGCTGTAGTCGGGCGAGAGGTCGCACAGCCCCGCCCAGCTGCGCAGCAGGCGCGCCTGCTCGAGCTGGGGGAAGAGCTCGAGCGTGTGCCGCGTGAGGTCTTGGAGGAAGTTCAGCGTCCCCTGCATGCGATAGGTCGTCCAGGGCTCGATCTCCGAGCCCATGACGAACTCGCCGCGGTCGGACTGGGAGATGTACACGTGCATCTGCGAGGAAACGATGACCACGTCGAGCAGCGGCTTCACCGGCTCGGTCACGCACGCCTGGAGGATGTGGGTGGTGATGGGGAGCTCGACCCCGGCCATCGCGCACACGAGCGTGCTCCAGCCCGCGGTGGCGCTGATCACCTGGCCAGCCGCGATGGTGCCCCGATTGGTGCGCACGGCGCGCACTCGACCGCTTGACACCTCGAGCCCCTGCACCTCGGTGCCTGGGTGGATCTCCACCCCGGCGCGATCGGCGCCGCGGGCATACCCCCACACCACCGCGTCGTGGCGGATGATCCCGCCGGGCGGGGGGTAGAGCGCGCCCATGATCGGATAGGTGACGTCCTCTGAGATGTTCACCGCCGGGCACAGGCGCTTGACCTCGGCGGCGTCGACGAGGCGGGAGTCGATCCCGTGCAGGCGGTTGACTTCGGCCCGGTTGGCCATCACGAGCATGGCCCGGTCGGAGTGGGCCAGGGTGAGGTGGCCGCACTGGGAGAAGAGCATGTTGAAGTCGAGCTCCGCCGACAGGCGCTCGTACATGCGGATGCTGGCGTCGTAGAAGCGGGCGCCCTCGGGGGTCTTGTAGTTAGAGCGCAGGATGGTGGTGTTGCGCCCCGCCGCTCCCGAGCCGATGTAGCCCTGCTCGAGGACCGCGACGTTCTTGACCCCGAGCCGGCCGAGGTGGTACGCGGTCGAGAGCCCGTGGGCGCCGCCGCCGATGATGACCACGTCGTAGCTGTCCCGCAGCTCGCCACGCCGGCGCCACATGCGTCCTGGGCGGAAGATCTCGCGCATACCGGGATCGTAGTCCGGTGTCGCGCTCAGCGCAATAGCGTTGCCCAGAGCGCAATAGCAGGATCCCGGAGGTCAGATCCTAGTTGTCCTTTCTCAGGCTGAGGAGGTAGGCGCGCTCGATCGCTCCGGCGGCTCGCAGCCAGCGGCGGTCGCTTGGGGGAGAGTTGGCAGATCGCCGGCCGCCGTCTGCCCGGTTCCTGTGCACGAGCGGGAAGTCGAACACGCTTGCACCTTCGGCCAAGGCGTTGCCGAAACCAACAACGTGGTCAACCATCACGAGCGCATGGCCGGCATCTCGCGGCCATCGCGCTCCCCGGCCCCGGCGGCCGGCGATTTGAGCTCCCGGGACTCCTCGCCGTGGACGATGAGCACGGGGACGGGACTGTGGTGAAGCACGTAGTGGCTGACGCTGCCAAGGAGAGCGGAGCGGATGGCGCCGCGGCCGCGCGAGCCCATCACCACGAGATCGTGGTGGCCCTCGATGACCTGGTGGACGATCGCGGCGCCCACCGGCTGCTCGGCGTGCACCGACGCGACAGGGAGATCGTCGGGAACACGGTCACGCGCGCGCCCGAGTACCTGCTCGGCTTCGGCCTCGGCGCCTTCGACCGCCACCGCGACGGCGGCGCCGAGATAGACCACGCCGGGGAGTGCCCCGGGGCCCGTCAACAGGGTCAGGCGCGACTTCTCGCTCTCGGCCAGGTCGATGGCTTGTGACAGCGCTTCGTCGGCGTCCGGTGATCCATCGACGGCGACAAGGATGTTGCGGAACACGACGTCCTCCTCAGATCGGAAAGCGATTGTGATGTGGATGCGACGCCCGAGGTAGCTTGCGCCCGGCGGGGGTGAGCTGTCGTCACACGGTCCGTGTGATTCGCCGTCGACCGGCGCCCACGCTCACGCTGACCCCGCCCCCACGCTCAGCTTGTCCAGTGCCGTCCGCTGTATCTGTCGCACGCGTTCGGCCGTGAGCGAGAGTTCCGCGCCGACTTCGCGCAGGGTGCGCGGCTCGCCCTCCAGTCCGTAGCGGGCCGCGACGACGCTGCCCTCGTGCTCGTCCAGCTCACCGAGTAGGTCGGGCAGCCGCTCCGCCACCAGGCGCAGCACGACCGCGTCGTATTCCTGCTCGGCTGCGGGATCCGTTACCACCTCGGCGATCGTTCGCCCCTGCTCCTCAGATCCCGGCGGGCACTCGTCTAGTCCGCAGGTGAGGAGTTGCGCGGCGAGGAGTCCGCGCACGTGATCGCCCGGGATGCCGGCCTCGAGGGCGAGTTCTTCGCTCGTCGGGTCGTGGCGATCGCGCTGGGCGCACCGTTCGCGGGCGGCCTTGATGCGAGCGAACTCGCGCAGGGCACGATCAGAGAGCACGATCGGGTGTGAGAGCTGGGCGACGAGCCTCTGCATCGCCTGGAGCACCCAGGACTTGGCGTACGGCCAGAACGGCGTGCCGCGGTCGGGGTCGTAACGATCGAGCGCGCGCAGCAGGCCGGCGACGCCCTCCTGCATGAGCTCGCGCCGCTCGATACCTCGCGCGCCCTGATATCTGCGGGCGACGCTCGCGATCAGCGGCGTGAATTGCTCCACCAGCTGTTCGCGCTCGCGTGGGCCACCGAGCTTCGCCGCCCTGACCAGCTGATGTTCACGGTTCCTGGGAACTGCGGTTAGGGTGGCCGCCATCGTTCTCCTCGCCCGCCTCTGCTGACTTTCGGCGGCGCCTTGGGTTGACGTGTGGGAGCGTGCTCGCCGGCAGGGTGAGCTGTCGTCACACGGTCTGTGTGATTCGCGCCCGCACGGTCGGGCGGGTGGTCTCAGCGCAGGCGGGATGACGGCGCGAGCAGGCCGAGATGGCGTGCTCGCTCGACTGCATCGGTCCGGTTGTGCGCGCCGAGCTTCGCGTATATGTGGCGCATGTGCGTCTTGACGGTGTTGGCCGAGACGTAGAGCTGTGCCGCGATCTCGGGAGCTGACAAGTTGCTCGGCAGGTACCTGATGACCCGCAGCTCCGCATCGCTGAGCTCCTCGGGCACCGGCAGTGGCCCTGCGTGGGGGATCGGTGGCGAGGACACGCTCCGCGCCGCGAGAACGTCGAGGATGTCCGTCACCAGCGTCGCGTGGGCGGTCCGGTGTCTCGGGTGGCGCTCGATCAGCTCGCGGACGGGTGTGATGGTGAACGGGAGAATCACCGCGTCGGGTTCGGCTAGGTCGAGCGCGCCCTCGACCGCGGCCTCTGCCGATCGCGCATCGTCGAGAGCGTCGTGAGCGGCCGCGCTCACGAGAAGCGCCTCGATCGTCACTGCCGGATGGATCACGCGCGCCGAGCGCCCGAGCACAGGCCCGAGCACGGGCTCGAGCACGGGCTCGAGCAAGGGCTCGAGCACGTCGAGCGCGAGCTGCGGATTGTCCTCGGCGAGTTCGATGGCGGCGGCGGCCACGCGCAGCTCCCCCCGATCGCGCTCCTCGTCGTCCATGGCCACGAGCGCTGCTCGAGCGGCGGCGACCTCACCAAGCCGAACCCGCGTGCGCAGGGAGACGCTCCGCATATGAGCCAGCGAGAAATGCTCACTTGCCAGGAGCGACTGGATTTCCTCTGCCTTGCAAAAGGCGGCGAGCGCCTCCTCGTGGCGCCCCTGGCCGGCGCGGAGCATCCCGATCGCGTTGTGCGTCATCAGCACCGTCGCCGGCTCTATCTCCGGGCGCAGGTCCTCGGCCCTGCCGAGCCAGCGCTCCGCTTCGGCGAACCGCCCGGTCCAGGTGAGCGCGCCCGCCCACGCCACCATGGCGATGGCCGCGACCGGCTCGCCTGCCAGCCCGTGCCGCTCGGCAATCGCGATCGCCTTTGCGCTCTCCTCGCCAACGAGCGCGAACGAATGCTCGTTGGCGGCCATCGCCAGATGGCCTAGGCAGGAGACCTCGAGAAACGGCCGCCCGATCCGGCGGGCCAACGCCAGCGCCTCTTCGAGATGGCGACGCGAGTCAGGCAACCGAAACGACCAAAGCTCGGCGATGCCGAGCTGGAGGAGGGCAACCGCGCGCATGTCGTTGCTCAGGGCGGCCTCCCTCGCGCCCGGCGCCTCCAAATGTGGTGCTAGGCGTCGCGCCGCCTCGAGCACACCCTGCAGGTCACCATGTCGCCCGGCGAGCGACATGCGAGCCACCCCGAGCATGAGATCGAAGGGGCGACGGCGATCGTCGGCGAGCGTCGCCGCGTGGCGTTCGGCGGCGGCAATTTGACCCTCGGCCTCATCGAGGGCTCCCTTCGGCGATCGGTCGCCGGGCGCCGCGCGACGGGCGGCGGCAGCGAAGCTGCCGAAGGCGAGAATCGCCGCGAGCTCCGCTTCCGCGGCGCCGGCATCACGGGGGAACTGGGCGAACATCGCCTGCACCGTCGCCAGGCGGCCATCGAGACTGAGGCTGACCAGGTTCTCGGTGAGCAGGCGAGCGGCGGTTGGCCAGTCGCGGGCCGACTGTGAGTGGCGGATCGCCTCGACGACATCGCCGTTGACCTCAAACCAGCCGGCGGCGGCGCGATGCAGCGACGCCACCTCGTCGGGCGCGGTGCGGCGCAGCTCGAGTCGCAGGAGATCGGCGAAGAGATGGTGGTAGCGAAACCACGACCGCCCGACATCGATGGACGCCACGAACGCGTTCGCCTCCGTGAGCATGTGAAGGATTCGTTCCGAGCCCGAGCCTCCCGTGAGCACATCGGCGAGCGGCCCGCTCACCCGCTCGAGAACCGAAGTCCGCAGCAGCAGCCGCCGCACCTCCTCGGTCTGACGATCCAGCACCTCGGCGAGCAGATAATCGGCCACCGTGCGCTCGCTGCCGGAGAACTCCGAGACGAACCGCTCAGGCTCCGGATGCCCTACCAGCGAGAGCGCCGCGAGCCGCACCCCGGCCGCCCAGCCCTCGGTGCGATCCTGGAGGAGGGCGAGGCCGACCTCCGAGAGGGCGATCCCCGCAGCGTCGAGGAGATCGCGGGTCTCCACCGAGGTGAAGCGCAGGTCCGCCGCACGCAGCTCGGTGAGCTCGCCTGCCACACGCAGACGATGAAGGCCAAGCTGGGGATCTCGCCGCGTCGCCAGCACCACGCGCAGTTCCGCGGGGAGATGACCGAGGAGAAACTCGAGCTGCCCAAGAGCCTCGCGGGAGTGGAGCTCATGGAGATCGTCGATGACCAGCACGACCGGTCGCTCCAGCGAGCCGAGGTCCGACACCAGGCGCTCGACCACCACCTCACCACGGAAGTCCGGCGTCGGGCTGAACTTCTCCCCGAACCCGGCGCCGCCGGCAGGGCCGCACAGAGCCTCTACGACCGACAGCCAGAAGCGCTGCGCATCGCGCTCGCCACGCTCCACCGAGACCCAGGCGACGCGATCGGTCATCCCCGCGTACTCGGTCCACGACCGCAGGACCGCCGTCTTACCGCTGCCAGGAGGCGCGCAGACGAGCGTCACTCCGCCGGCGGCGCCCTCAGTCAGCAGGTCGAACAGTGCCCGCCGGTGTAGGAGTCCTGGTATCCCCGACGCCTTATCTCGCCTCGCTGCGAATGTGGACTCCACATTCCTCCACTACGTCACCCGTCGGTCGCGGCCCCAAGCATCCCACAGCCCACAATCCGGTTTATCGGACCGGCCCCGCGGACGGGCAAGCCCTGGTCCTTGCGGTCACCGCCCGTGCTGCGCATGCCGAGGCCAGATCACACCAATAGGGTGACGACGCCTCACCCCGCCTGGCACCAAGCTGACAAGCGTGAATACCAGGCTTATCGCTCAGCTCGGGACGACGGCACCGGACGCCGTGCCCGTCAGCCACCCGCCCGGACGAGGACCCCGCGGATGAGCGACACCGCCCGCTACCAGATCCTCGTTCGCGGACACCTGAGCGAGACCATGCTCGTCGCCTTCCCCGACCTGTGCGCCGAGTGTTCCGGCGCGGAGACGGTGCTCGTTGGAGTCCTGCCCGACCAGCCGGCGCTCCACGCCGTCCTCGCCCAGATCGAGGCACTCGGACTCGAGCTCCTGGAGCTACGCCGAGCCCCTGAACGATGAATGCCCTTCACCTGGCGCCACCGCGGACAAACGACTCTGTCCATCGGGCCAATGGACAAGTCGTTTGTCCAAATGTAGGCTCAGCGGAGATCGCGACACAGAGAGGAAGGCGATGTCCGCAACAGAGCAGGTCGTGGCGAAGGACGGCTCATCACCGCTCCCGCGCTCGGGGTTCATCGCCGAGCACGGCCTGTGGAATGCCGCCCAGGAGGAGGCCGCCGCCCAGGTCCTCGAGACCATCGAGCGCCGGCACCTGCGCCGGGTGCGCATCGGCTGGGGGGACCAGCACGGGATCGTCCGCGGCAAGACCCTGACCATCCCCGAGTTCCGCCGCAGCCTCGTCGAGGGCAAGGACTTCCAGTTCGTCACCGCGATCTTCGACACCACCAATCACCCGATCGTGCCCCCCTTCGCGGCCGGGAACTTCGCCGGCGTCCCCGAGCTCACCGGTCTTCCCGACGGGGTGCTGGTCCCCGATCCCACCACCTTCAAGGTGCTCCCCTGGGTCCCCGACACCGGCTGGGTCCTCTCCGACGCCTACTTCTCGAGCGGCCGCGAGCTGCCCTTTTCCACCCGCGGCGTCTACCGCCGCCAGCTCGAGGCGCTGCGCGCCCTGGGCTACGACTTCGTGGCCGGGCTCGAGATCGAGTTCTACGTGTTGCGCCTCGACGATCCCATGCTCGCCACCCAGGACTGCGGCTGGCCCCCCACCCCGCCCAAGGTCAGCGGCCTCTCCCACGGCTTCCAGTACCTGACCGAGAACCGCGGCGACGAGATCCACGAGCTCCTGACCGCGATCGAGGACCACCTCCACGAGCTCGGCCTCCCCCTGCTCACCATCGAGGACGAGTGGGGCCCGGGCCAGATCGAGTTCACCTTCGCCCCCCAGCGGGGCCTGGCGCCCGCCGACGACGCGCTCCTCTTCCGCACCGCGGTCAAGCAGATCTGCCGCCGCCTGGGCTACCACGCCACCTTCATGGCCCGCCCCGCCTTCCCCGAGTTCTTCTCCACGGGATGGCACGTGCACCAGTCGCTCGCCCCGCTCGAGGACGCCGGCGCGAATGCCTTCACGGGGACCGAGCCCGGGGCCCGGCTCTCGCCCACGGGGATGAGCTGGATCGCCGGGCTCCTCGAGCACGCCGCCGCGGGCTCGGTCTTCACCACCCCGACGATCACCGGCTACAAGCGCTACCGCCCCGACTCCTTCGCCCCCGACCGCGTCGCCTGGGCGCACGAGAACCGCGGCGCCCTCCTCCGGGTCATCGGCGAGCCGGGCTCGCCTTCGGCCCACGTCGAGAACCGCGTCGGCGATCCCGCCGCCAACCCCTACCTGTACCTGGCCTCCCAGGTGGCGGCCGGCCTCGACGGCGTGCAGCGCGGCCTCGAGCCCCCGCCACCCGTCGAAGAGCCCTACAAGGCCGAGCGCCCACCGCTCCCGCGCAGCCTGATGGAGGCGGTCGACCTGCTCGCGGCCGACAGCTTCTTCCCCGAGGCCTTCGGAGCTTCCTTCGTCGATTACATGCTCTCCCTGAAGCGCTTCGAGATCGACAGGTTCCTCTCGCACGTGACCGACTGGGAGCAGACCGAGTACTTCGAGATGTACTAGGAGGCCGAGGAGTGCTGCGAATCGCCGCGATCCAGTCGCGCCCGGTGTGGCTCGACGCCGCCGGGACCACCGCGCGGGTCATCGCCCTCGTCGAGCAGGCCGCCCGTGGGGGCGCCGAGCTCGTCGCCCTGCCCGAGACCTTCCTGTGCGGATATCCCTTCTGGGTGTGCCGCACCAACGGGGCCGCCTTCGACGACCCGCTCCAGAAGCAGGCCTACGCGCGTTATCTCGAGGCCGCCGTCGAGGTCGACGGGCCCGAGCTGGCGATGATCCGTGAGGCGGCCGGCGACCTCGGCGTCTTCCTCTTCCTCGGGGCCACCGAGCGCGGCGGCCGCGCGGCGCGGGGGAGCACGTTCTGCACGCTCGTGGCCATCCACCCCGAGCGCGGGATCGTCGGTGCCCACCGCAAGCTCGCGCCCACCCACGACGAGCGCCTGGTGTGGGCGCGGGGCGACGGGCACGGCCTGCGCGCCCACGAGTTCAAGGGCTGGCGCGTGGGCGGGCTCAGCTGCTGGGAGAACTGGATGCCCCAGGCACGCCACGCGCTCTACTGCGACGGCATCGATCTCCACGTCTCCACATGGCCGGGCCGGTCGGGTCTGACCGCCGACATCACCCGCTTCATCGCCATCGAGGGCCGCGTGTACTCTGTGGCCGCCGGGGGGCTGCTGTCGCTGGCGGACGTCCCCGCCGACTTCCCGATGCTCGAGCACATCGCCGCCGAATATCCCGAGCTCCCCTTCGACGGAGGGTCGGCGATCTCCGGCCCCGACGGGGCGTGGATCGAGCCCCCCAACTCGGGAGCGGAGACCATCCTCTACGCCGACGCCGATCTCTCCCGCGTGCGCGAGGAGCGCATGATGTTCGACGTCAGCGGGCACTACTCGCGACCCGACGTGTTCGAGACGACCGTTCACCGCCGGCGCCAGCTGCCCGTCGAGTTCGACGATGCCCGCACCGCGCCGCAGCGGGTGACCTCACCGGACGCGGCGCCCGGGCGGTGACCGACCAGCTCACCACCCCGGAGCCCGGCGCGGGCGAGCTCGAGTCGCCCCTGCGCCCCGTGCGCTCGGTCAACGTCTTCGAGGAGACGGTGGAGAGCATCCTCCGCCTCGTCAAGCTCGGGCTCCTCCTCCCCGGCGAGCGCCTCCCCTCAGAGCGCGAGCTCGCCAAGCAGCTCGAGGTGAGCCGGCCCACCGTCCGCGAGGCGCTCCGCTCGCTGGCGCGGACCGGGTACCTGCAGACCCTCCGGGGCCGCAGCGGCGGGACCTACGTGCTCGAGTGGCGCACCGATCCCTCCGACGAACGGGTACGGGCCTTGGCCCGGGAGATGGGGGACGACCTGCTCGATGCGCTCGACTTCCGGCTTGTCGTCGAGCCCGGAGCGGCCGCCCTGGCCGCGAGCCGGGCGACCCCCGCCGACGCCGACCGCCTCGACGCCGCCCTCGCCGTGCTCGCCGCCGCCCCGCGCGTGAGCTTCCCGGTCACCGAGCGCGTGAGCGTCGAGCGCGACGACCCCGCGCCCCTGGCGGAGATGCCCGACGCCGTCCCCCTGAGCTACCGCTTCGCCGACCGGCGCCTGCACCTCCTGATCGCCGATATCGCGCGCTCGCCCTCGGTGGCGGGCGCCGTCACCCAGGCGCAGCTCCGCCTCAGCGACCTCCTCGCCTCCACGCCCCAGATGGAGCAGGCGCTCCGCCACTCAGACCAGCAGCACGGCCAGATCGTCCGCGCCATCAAACGCGGTGACGCCCGCGCGGCCCAGAAGGCCATGCGCGAGCACGTCGAGGCCACCGCGAGCTACGTCAGGGGCTTCCTCGAGTGAGCGCGGCCCCGGAGGTCGTCGTCGTCGAGCATCAGCAGGACGATCCCGCCGGCCTCATCGGCGAGTGGCTCGACGCCCGCCGCGTCGCGTGGACGGTGCTCCGGCCCGAGGACCCCCAGCCCGACCCCGCCGGCCCGGGGGCGATCATCAGCCTGGGCTCGAGCCACTCGGCGTATGCGACCGAGCCCGACTGGATCGGCCGCCATCACCAGTTCCTCCGCGGTGCCCTGGCCGCCGAGACGCCGGTCCTCGGGGTGTGCTTCGGGGCGCAGGCGCTGGCCATCGCCGGGGGCGGCGAGGTCACGCGGGCGGCGCGGCCCGAGGTGGGATGGGTGAAGCCGCACAGTGAGCAGCCCGAGCTCTCAGGATCCTGGCTCTCCTGGCACTCGGACGCCATCCTCACCGTCCCGCCGGCCGCGGTCGAGCTCGCACGCTCCCCCGACGCCCTCCAGGCCTTCCGCCTCGGGCGGAGCCTCGCCGTCCAGTTCCACCCCGAGGTGACCTCGACGATCTGGGGCTGGTGGGCGCAGTCCGAGCCCGAGGTGGCCAAGCGCCACTTGGGCGATGCCGAGGAGTTCGCCGAATCCATCGCGGCGAGCGCGGGTGAGCTGCGCGGGCGCGTGTTCGCGCTGCTCGACTGGTGGCAGCGCTCCTTCGTCGAAGGCTGACGCGCCGGGGGAGGCCCGTGCGCCGCCCGGCGCCCGGCGCTCGGGGGCGCCCGGCGCTCGGGGGCGCCCGGCGCTCGGGGGCGCCCGGCCCCCACGGGCGCCCGGCCCCCACGGGCGCCCGGCCCCCACGGGCGCCCGGCCCCCACGGGCGCCGGCGCAGGCCTGGCGCGGGCCCCGCGCCCGTCCCCCACGCCCCACGCCCCGTCCGGCATTTGGTATGTCCAATTGCCCAGGGTGAATCC
>DASZKU010000340.1:0-9748 GCA_035552815.1 Solirubrobacteraceae bacterium
CCCCCACTTCCCTGGCTCTGCCGGAGGGCTCGGATGGATCCGGGCCCTCCGGTCCCTTTTTGGCCCCCCGGTCCCGTTTTTTTCCTCCGGGTGACCCGTATGCCAACGTGTGGGCGTGCCCGTGGCCGCGCTCCATCATCACGCCTCGGTGGGCTCGACGGTTTCGCAGATCCTCGACTCGGCGGGGCAGTTCTTCTCGCGCCTGGCCTCCCTGAGCCTGGTCCCGCTGTTGGTCGGCCTGGCGTGCTACGGGCTGTATCTGCTGCTGCGCTCGCGGGCGCTGTTCAACGCCGTACGCGCCGCCTATCCGTCGGAGCGGGTGCGCTGGCGGGACGTGTGGGGCGGCTACATGGCGGGCTACGCGGTCAACAACGTCTTCCCGCTGGGGGGCGGGAACGTCGTCCAGCTCTTCCTCACCCGGATGTCGATCCCGGGGGCGAGCTATCCGGCGCTCGCCTCGGCGCTGTCGACGGGGGTGCTCTTCGACTGGGGGATCGGGCTGCTCGTGATGTGCTTCGCCTTCACCCAGGGCGTCTTCCCCAAGCCCCCGAGCTTCGCCCAGCTCCCCTCCTTCGACATCAGCTTCTTCGCGGCCAACCCGCGCTTCACGCTGTTCGCGCTGACGGCGGTGGCGGTGGGATTTCTGGTTTTGTTCGCCTTGCTCTCCGCGCGGGTCAAGGCGTTCTGGCAGCGCATCCGCCAGGGCCTGGCGATCCTCCGCTCCGGGCGCCGGCGCTATCTGCGCGAGATGGCGAGCTGGCAGGCGCTCTCGTGGGTCGCCCGCTTCGCCGCCTACTGGGCGCTGCTGGACGCCTTCCACATCGGCGGCTCGGTGACCAACGCCCTCCTCGTCCTCGCCGTCCAGGTCATCGCCTCGGTGTTCCCCTTCACCCCCGGCGGCGCGGGCGTCCAGCAGGCCCTGCTCGCCACCATCTTCGCCCACCGGGCGAGCGGCGCCACCGTCGCCGCCTTCTCGGTCGGTCAGCAGATCGCCACCGCCGTGCTCTCCTCCGCGCTGGGCTTCGCCGCGCTCGTCTTCATCTTCCGCTTCCGCAGCTTCCGCGAGGTGATCCGGCGGGGGCGGGAGCACCGGCGCTCGGAGGGGCTGGGCGCCGTCGTCGCCGAGCCGGAGGCCATGAGTCCCTGATGGCCCGGCCCCGGGCCATGCCCCACGTCGGTGACTCGGTGACCGTGGTCTTCCTCGCCGCCCGGGTGGGCGGCGTCGTCACCGGGGTGGAGGTCGACGCGCGGCGGCTCGAGGTGGACACCGAGGACGGCCAGTCGCTCGTCTTCTCGCTGAGCCGCGCCACGGGGACGTTCCTTCTGGGCGGCAAGCAGTCCGGGGCGCGGTTGCTGTTCGAAAAGTGACGGCGGTGTGACGCGCGTGCAAATTTTGTGCGCGCTTCGGGGGCGGGGCGGGGGCGGGTGGGTGAGACTCGGGGGGTCGTGCTACGTATGTATGAACAGTTACTACAAACGTGACACAGCTCGCGCTCGAGGCGGTCGATCACCGGATCGCGGCCATCGCCGGTACGCGGCACGGGCTCGTCACCGCGCAGCAGCTGCTCGCGGTCGGGCTCACGCGCCACGACATCGCATACCGGACGAAGATCGGCCGCCTCCATCGCGTCTACCGGGGCGTGTACGCCGTCGGTCACCGTCCCATCTCGGCCCATGCCCGCGCCATGGCCGCGGTCCTCGCGGGCGGCCCGGGCGCGGTGCTGAGCCACGGCTCGGCGGCCACCCTGTGGGGGATCCACAGGCACTGGCGGGCGCCCTTCGAGGTCACGGCCGCCCACCGTCGCGGGCGCGCGGGGCTGCGCGTCCACCGCTCGCGGACCCTCATCGCGCAAGACGTCACCGAGCACTTCGGGATCCCCGTGACCACCCCGGCGCGCACCCTGCTCGACAACGCCCCGCGCCTGCGCGAGGAGGCCTTCGCGCGCGCCTTCAACGAGCTGCGCCTGGCGCGGTTCCTATTCTTCGACGACGTCGCCGAGCTCCTCGATCGCCACCCGCCCACCCGCGCGGCCAAGCGGCTGCGCGGGCAGGTCACCAACCCCAGGCGCGCGCCCACGCGCTCTGACTGGGAGCGGATGTTCCCGCGCTTCGTCAAGCGCTTCTCATTGCCCGAGCCGCTGGTCAACACCGAGGTCGCCGGCCACGAGGCCGACCTCTACTTCCCCGAGCACAAGCTCGTGATCGAGCTCGACGGGTACGACACGCACCGAACGCGGGCTTCCTTCGAGTCCGACCGCGACCGCGACGCCGATCGCCTGGCCGCCGGGCTCGCCACCGTGCGGATGACGTGGGACCGCTTCAGCGTCACCCCCGGCCGGGAAGCGGACCGCCTGCATGCCATCATCAGGAGACGATGAACGGGAGCGCGATCGCATGAGCGGCCAGGAGCTCGGCCTCGCCGTCGCCGTCTTCCTCGCCTGCTCGGTCGAGGCCGTCGAGGCGCTCACCATCGTGCTCGCGGTGGGCGCGACCCGGAGCTGGTCCTCGGCCTTCGCCGGGGTGGGCGCTGCCACCGTCGTCCTCGCCGCCCTGGTGGCGGGGCTCGGGACGGCGCTCACGGCGCTCCCCATCAGTGTCCTGCGCGTCGCCGTGGGCGGCCTGCTCCTCGTCTTCGGCCTACAGTGGCTGCGCAAGGCGATCCTCCGCGCCTCGGGGCTCAAGGCGGTGCACGACGAGGAGGCGATCTTCACCGAGGAGGCCGAGGCGGCGCGGGCGGCGGCGCTGAAACAGGGCGCCTTCGACGGCTACTCGTTCACCGTCGCCTTCAAGGGCGTGCTCCTCGAGGGTCTCGAAGTCGCCTTCATCGTCCTCACCTTCGGCGCCAATCAGCACCACGTGGGGATCGCCGCCGCCGCCGCGGCGGTGGCCGTGGCGCTCGTCGTCGCCGCCGGGGTGGCGGCGCGGGCCCCGCTCGCGCGCGTGCCCGAGAACAACCTGAAATTCGCCGTCGGGATCATGCTCACGTGCTTCGGGATGTTCTGGGGCGCGGAAGGAGCGGGCGCGTCGTGGCCGGGCGGCGATGCGGCGCTGCTCGTGCTCATCCCCGCCCTGGCGCTGTTCTCGCTCACCACGGTGGCGATCCTCAGGCGCGCCACGGGCGGAGTGATCGAGGGGGTCAAGGCATGACGGCGATCCGCCGCGCCGCCCTTGCGGTATGGGACTTCGTGGTCGGCGACGACTGGCGCGTGGCCCTCGGGGTCGCGGCGGCCATCGCCGTGACCGCGCTCGTGGCCGACAGCACCGTCGCCGCCTGGTGGGTGCTCCCGGTGGCGGTCGTCGTGCTCCTCCTCGATTCGCTTCGAAGAGCAGCACGCCGGTGATTTGCAAGGATGCGGGTCGCGCATGCCCACTTTCTGCCGACACAACCGCTTCATCCAGAATTGCCCGATCTGTGCCCGTGAGCAGGCGACCGAGCTGCGGCAGGTGGTCTCCCCCGGCACCGCCAAGCGCCCGTCCTCATCGCCGCGGCGCAGCGGGGGCCAGACGCGGTCGCCGGCCATGCAGGTCCGCCGCCTCGCCCGCGGCGCCGACGACGGGTTCCGCTCCCCGCTCGTACCCGGGCTGAAGTCGAGCGAGGACGCCGAGCGGCTGGCCGAGGAGCTCGCCTTCGCGGCGGCTCGCCTCACGCGCCTGGAGACCGACCCGCCCGGCTGTTATGCCGAGGTCGCCGCCGCCGACATCGAGGAGGGCACATGGCTGGCCTTCCTCACCGCCTATCTCTGCCCGGTGAACGGCGAGGATCCCTTCGCGGGGATCCGCGCCGCGCGCACGCCCTGGGCCTCGGGGGAGAACCCAGTGCTCGACGGCGTGGCGCTCGGGCCGCGCACCGCGCACGATCCCTCGCGGGGGACGCGGACCGTCGATGCCTACCGGGCGTGGGCGGGCCGCACGGGATCCCAGGCGGCGGCCGTCCAGGGCGATCCCTCGTGGTCGCCCGAGCGCCGCTTCGCGCGGGCGTTCGAGCGCCTGGCGCTGCCGGGAATGCACCGCGACGCTCGCTTCGACCTCCTCGTGAGTCTGGGGCGGCTGGGCGTGTACGACGTGCGCGCGGGATCGCTCCAGCTCGGGGGTGACAACGAGCCGACGATCGCCGCCAAGCGCGCGCTGGGGATCGGCGACACCATGCTCCTCGAGCGCCGCGCCGCCGAGTTCGCCGCGGCCGCCGAGCTCCCGCTCGAGGCGCTCGACCTCGGGTTCTACAACTGGGGCACCGGCACCCGGTGCACGATGGGCCTCGAGCCCACCGCCGAGCCCGATCCCGACGCGCTCGAGTCGGTGCGCGCCGCGCTGGGGCTGTAGGGGTATCCCCACGCGCGCGGGCACCGGCGTGAGCCGAGCGCGACCGCCACGAATACGTCCGGAGGACCGCCTACCTTGTGCGGCATGTCCCTGTGCTTCATCGAACCGCAGAACGCGATCCGCGTCATCGCCGAGTCGGTGGGGCGCGAGGCTCGCCGCCAGATCCTCGGCGAGGTCGTGCGCGCCTGGGTCGACGAGATCCCCGAGCCCGATCTCGCCTCCCACTACGCCAAGGCGGTGGCCGACCTCGACGAGCACGATCTCTCGATGCTGGCGGCGTGGCACGCGTCGCTCGAGGTGGGACACCCGATCCCCAACAAGGAGTTCCTCGTCAATGTCTTCCCTTCGCTTGGGGAGAACCGGCGCGAGGCGCTGAAGATCGCCGCGGGGTTTCGCGGCGAGGAGGCGTTCGAGGCCGGCGTGGGGGAGGAGCAGGCGTTCGACACCGTGCTTCCGTGGCTCTCGCACGAGCGCTGCGTGCAGCTCGCGGGCGAGTGCCTCGAGCTCTACTGCTGGGACCGGCTGGGCATCGACAACTAGCCTGCCTCGAGCGCTGACTCGATCTCCTCGATCGCCTGGTCGGTCGAGCGGAACCACACCGCGCGCATGCCCAGCGCGCGGGCGGCGTCGCAGTTGAGCTCGACGTCGTCGATGAACAGGGCGGCCTCGGGCGGGACCCCGAGGCGCTCGAGGGTGAGCTCGTAGATCTCGGGCTCGGGCTTGCGCAGGCCCACGAACCCCGAGTCGACGATGACGCCGAAGATCTCGTCGACGGCGAAGCGCGAGCGCCAGAGGGGTTGCCACTCGCGTACGTTGTTGGTGAGGATCGCCATCCGGTAGCCGCGCTCCTTGAGCGCGCGCATGTATTCGAGCAGGGACTCGTTGGGAAGCAGGGCCGCCAGGTAGCTCTCGGCGAACCCGTCGAGGCGGACAGGACGGCCGAGCTCAGCGCTGAGCTCCTCGGCGATCCCGACGAGGAAGGCGGCCTCGGTCATCCGCCCGGTCTCGAGCTCGAAGAGCGGGTGGGCCCCGTCGCGCTTCCAGATCTTCCCCATCGCGTTTCCCATCTGCTCGGCGGAGATGCCCGAGAGCTCCTCGTAGGCGATGAACCCGTCGAGCAGCGGCGAGGTGAGGACGCCGCCGAAGTCGCTGATGATCGCCTCGACGCCGCTCACCGCGTCTCGAGGAGCTCGTACACGCCGACGCCCACGCGCCCCTGCATGCGCCAGCGCAGAAGCTCGGCGCGGAGCTGGGGATCGGGGCAGGCGGCGGCTCGCCCGATCGCCTCGGCGGCGGCGCGGCGTGCGTACTGGTCGGCGTCGTCCTCCTCCCCGAGCCAGAGCTCGAGGCCGACGCGGGCGGGCACGCCGGCGGCGGTGTAGGTGCTCGAGAGGCGTGGCTCGCTGACGTGCACGGGGACGCCGTCGTCGAGGAGCACGGCATCGAGGAGCTCTGAGTCGTGACCCCGGGCCTTGCGCGGGCGCGCCGCCAGCACCGCCACCCCGTCGGCGTCGCCGAACCAGCCCGAGACGGCGCGCAGGGCGGCGAAGCGCTTGGGGTCGAGGATGCCGAGGCGCCGGGTCCGCTGCCCGGGGCAGTCGACCTCGCGCTCGCCGCCGTCGAGCGACAGCGTCCCCTGGACGCGCGCAAGCTGGTACAGGGTGGTGATCCCCGCGTCGGCGAGCTCGAGCTCGGCGGGCTCGCCCACGGGAGCGAAGGTCAGCGCGACGCCGTCACCGGTGAGTCGCCATTCCTCGGCGGGGCCAGCGCCCTCGGCGCGCAGGGGCGTGCCGAAGGTCGAGCAGGAGCCTCCGTCCCACACCGTTGCCGTCGCGAAGAGCTCACCGTCCGGCTGGGCGAAGGCGAAGCTCCACGTCTCGGCCGGCTGGTAGCTCACGGGCGCAGATGAGGAGGGTCTACCTCGGTGGCGGTGCCTTCGACATCGGCGGGATTGACGCCGCCCGGCCGGCCGGGGCCGGGGCGGCCGCCGGCGGGCCAGCACGCGGCCCGGCCCGCCCGGGCCACGAGGCGGTGCTGGAAATTGCGGACCAGGCCCACGCGCACGAGGGCGCGCGTGGGCGGGAAGAGGAGGAAGAGCCCGAAGGCGTCGGAGATGAACCCGGGGACCATGAGGAGCACGCCGCCGAGGGCGACGAGGACGCCGTCGACCACCTCGCGGCCCGGCGGGCGCCCTTCGGCGACCGCGGCGCTGAAGTGGCGCAGGACGACCCGTCCCTCCGAGCGCATCGCCCACGTCCCCACCGGCCAGGCCGCGATGAGGAGCACGATGGTGAGGAGCACCCCGATCGCCTCGGCGACCTTGACGATCACGAAGATCTCGGCGACCACCCAGACGATGAAGAGGAGGAAGAACATTCCACCCTCTACTGTAGTCCGGTGCCGCGGTGCTGTTAGGCCAACGCGGCGGCGGGGCCCTCGATCCGCACCCCGGGAAGGCGGTGCAGCCCGACGAGCTCGATCAGGGTCTTGATCTGGGGCTGGGCGCCGCACAGGAGCAGGGCGCGGCCATGCCTACGCAGTCGCCGCGCGATCATCGCGAGATCGAGCATCAGCGAGGTGTCGGCGAAGACGAGGTCGGAGAGGTCGACGACGACGTCCGACTGCACGCGAATAGCGCGGGACAAGGCTTGGCGTCGGCGTCCCTGCGTCGTCCGATCCTCATCGCCCCTGCAGCGGAGGGTGGGCGGCTCTTCATCGAAGTCGACGATCGGCAGAACCTAGCGAAAGCGGGGGTGCCCATGCAAGCCCAGGGCCCGAATAATGTCGATCTGATGACGTCAAGAGGTAGGGTGCACCGGATCGCGTCCGTCCCTCAAGGAGGAAGCAATGCCGCAGGCCAGGAGTAGTGGATCGAGAAGCACCGGATCGAAGGCGAGTTCGAGCTCGAATTCGAAGGCCAAGCCGGCCGCCGCCAAGCCGGCTCGCGCCGCCGCCAAGCCCGCCGCCGCCAAGCCCGCCGCCGCCAAGTCCGCCGCCGCCACGAAGCCGGCGCGTGCCGCAGCCGCCAAGCCGGCGCGAGCGTCGGCCAAGAGCTCGTCGGCCAAGAGCTCAACCGCGAAGAGCTCGACGACCAAGAGCGCCAGGAGCTCGGCCGCGTCGGCCGCGAGCTCGGCCCGCGCCGAGGCCGCCGCCGCCCGCGCCAAGGCGACCAAGGCCGCCGACGCCCGCCTCGAGGCGGCCGCTCAGCGCCTGCGTAAGCTCAACGAGCGGATCATCGAGGCCGGCAAGGAGGCGGGGGAGACCACCCTGTCGAGCTACGAGAAGGCGCTCAAGGCGATTGCCACGTCGATCGAGAGCGGACCGGGGAAGAGCGAGGTCGACTGGATCTCCCACCTCGCCACCACGCAGGCGAAGTTCATCCGCGACGTCACCAATGCGTGGACGAGCGCCGCCCGCGGGGTTCTCAAGTAGAGCCGGCCGTGGGCGCCAGGTCCGGGCGATCCTCGAACATGCGCGCGAGCGCCTCGCCGATGCGCTCGCGCACGACGTGGGCGCTGCGCTGGATGTGCGCGCGCATGTAGCCGGCGGCCGCGTCGGCGTCGCCGACGAGGATGGCGGCGAGGATCTCCAGGTGCTCGGCGATGGTGGCGCCGATGCGGTCCTCGCTGGTGAAGTCGTGGATGCGGAGGATGCGGATGCGGTCGCCGATGTCGCGGAGGATGCCGGCGGCGACGTCGTTGCCCGAGGCCGAGGCCAGGTGCTGATGGAAGGCCTCGTCGCGATGGACGAAGGCCGCCCCCTCGGAGGCGAGTCCGCCCGCGCGGTGCTCGACGGCGAGCGCCTGCCAGTCCTGCTCGAGCGCCTCTAGGCTGCCGCGGTCCCCGGAGCCGGCGGCGCGGCGCACGACGAGATCCTCGAGGACGAGGCGCACGTCGTAGAGCTCGCGCATGGCGCGCACGCTGGGGACGCGGGGGCGCAGGCCGCCGCTGGGATCGCGGGTCAGGTGCCCGTCGCCCTCGAGCCGGCGCAGGGCCTCGCGCACCGGGGTGCGGC
Organism: Solirubrobacteraceae bacterium; assembly: GCA_035552815.1. Taxonomy (GTDB): domain Bacteria; phylum Actinomycetota; class Thermoleophilia; order Solirubrobacterales; family Solirubrobacteraceae; genus Palsa-465. The sequence continues at coordinate 8,335 of DASZKU010000340.1, forward strand.
TGGTGGAGAACTCGGCGGCGAGCTGCTGCTCGACGATCCGGGTGCCGATGGGGATGCGCCCGCGGGTGAGGCGATCGCGGAGCTCCTCGTACACGCGGTCGGCCTGGGAGGTCCTCGTCGCCACCCGACAAGCATGGCAGGACGCGAGGCTCTACACGAACCGGTCAATTTTGGCCACAGGGCCATATCGCGGTCCCGAGCCGGAGAGCAAGCTACCTCCCAACCAGGACTGTCTACCGCGTTGTATACAACGCCCCCACCTCGGAGGAGGTAGCTGATGTTTGACGATGCCCCCGGGCCTGCGCCCGGGAAGGTTGACGTACCGGCGCGCCCGTATCCGTACGAGTTCGAGCCGGCCACCACGGCGCTCATCCTCATCGATATGCAGCGCGACTTCCTCGAGCCCGACGGGTTCGGCGAGCTGCTCGGGAACGACGTCTCACTCCTCGCCCGGGTCGTCGAGCCGCTGGCCGCGGTCCTCGCCGCGGCGCGCGAGCAGGACCTGATGATCGTGCACACGCGCGAGGGGCACCGCCCCGACCTCGCCGACTGTCCGCCGAGCAAGCTCGCCCGCGGGCACCTCGACGTCGGGATCGGCAGCCCGGGACCGAAGGGCCGCATCCTCGTCCGCGGCGAATACGGCCACGACATCGTCGACGAGCTCGCGCCCCTCCCGGGCGAGGCCGTCCTCGACAAGCCTGGCAAGGGCAGCTTCTACGCGACCGACCTCGAGCTCATGCTGAGAAATCGCGCCGTCAAGAGCCTGATCGTCACCGGGGTGACGACCGAGGTGTGCGTCCACACGACGGTGCGCGAGGCCAACGACCGCGGCTTCGAGTGCCTGGTGCTCGAGGACTGCTGCGGGTCCTACTTCCCCGAGTTCCATCGCGTGGCGCTGGAGATGGTCGCCGCCCAGGGCGGGATCTTCGGATGGGTGGGGAGCTCGACCGACCTCCTCGCGTCAATGTCAACCACTCGGCCGCCGATGCTCGCTGCGGTCACGGAAGGAGCATGAGCATGTCCGTCAGCGCGCCCTTGGTGGCGTTCCAGAAATATTGGCGGCCGGGAGAGGTCAACGCCTTCTCCGGCCTCTTCATCAACCTCCTCGTCAACGTCCTCACCATCACCATCCTTGCCTCGGGGGTGGTGCACATCCCCATCGGCAGCGTGACCGGGACGATCCTCCCGGCCCTGGGGATCGAGCTCCTCGTGGGCAACGTCTTCTACTTCTGGCTCGCCAAGCGGTTGCAGGCCAAGGAGGGCCGCGACGACGTCACGGCCATGCCCTACGGGCCGAGCGTGCCGCACATGTTCATCGTCACCCTGGTGATCATGCTCCCGACGTACCTGAAGACCCACAGCTTCCTCAAGGCATGGGAGGCCGGTCTCGCGTGGGCCTTCATCATCGGGATCA
>DASZKU010000341.1:0-3602 GCA_035552815.1 Solirubrobacteraceae bacterium
CCTATGGCATCTGGCGGCGCGCTGGGGTCGCGTCGAGCCGGGCGGGATCCGCGTCTCGCTCCCCCTCACCCATCGCATGCTCGGCCAGCTCATCGGCGCCGAGCGCCCCTCCATCTCGCATGCCCTCGGGCGCCTCGCGCACGCCGGCGTGGTCACCGGAACCGCCGGCGACTGGCACCTCCACGGCACCGTGGCCGATCACCTCGAGGCCCTGGTCGAGCGCACGGCGAAGCTCCCGGAGCGCCCGGCGTCCAACGGCAGCTCGCCTCCTCGCAAGCTGGCCTCGGGCGCATGAAGTCCCGTCGCGACGCCCGCCCGGTAACGGTGATCTGGCTGACGGGCGGCCTGGGCTGCGACGGTGACACGGTGTCGATGACGGCGGCCACCAACCCGAGCCTCGAGGACCTACTGAGGGGTGCCTTCCCCGGGATCCCGCCCCTGATCATCTACAACCCCTTCTTCGCCTACGAGACCGGCGATGACTTCATGCGCGCCTTCTCCGACGCCGCCGCCGGCAAGCTCGACCCCTACATCCTCGTACTCGAAGGCGCGGTCCCGAACGAGGAGATCAACGGCGAGGGCCACTGGGCCGGCTTCGGCGTCGACCCCACGACCGGACAACCGGTGACGACCTGCACCTGGATCGACCGGCTCGCGCCGCGAGCCGCTGCCGTGCTCGCCCTCGGCACCTGCGCCGCCTACGGCGGCATCCCCGCCATGCGCAACAACCCGACCGGAGCCATGGGCCTGCGCGACTACCTCGGGTGGGACTGGGTCTCGCGCAACGAGCTCCCGATCGTCAACCTCCCGGGCTGCCCGGTGCAACCGGACAACGTCACCGAGACGCTGCTCGGCCTCGTCCTGCACCTGATCGGCATGGGCCCCCCGCTCGAGCTCGACGAGCAGGGGCGGCCGATCCGCATCTTCGGGCGCACGGTCCACGAGAGCTGCGACCGCGCGGGCTACGCCGAGCACGGCCGCTTCGCCGAGGAGCCGGGCCAGAGCGGCTGCCTGGTCAAGCTCGGGTGCAAGGGGCCGGTCGTCAAATGCAACGTCCCGATCCGCGGCTGGGTCAACGGCATCGGCGGCTGCCCCAACGTCGGCGGCATCTGCATGGCGTGCACGATGCCGGGATTCCCGGACAAGTACATGCCCTTCTCCGAGACGACGGGAATCGTGACGCTCTACAGCAACGCGGCGCGCTTCACCTACGGCCCCGTGCTCAGATACCTGCGCGAGCGCAGCATCCGCCGCAATTACGACGTCGAGCCCAAATGGCGCAAACGCACGCCGGAGCTCTCGAGCGGCTACGAGCGCCGCTGGTAGGCCGAGCTCGGCAGTGGCTGAGCTCTATGACATATTCTCGTTGGCTCTATGCCATATTGTCCAATGACAGAGACATGGCTATAACAGTTACGCAGCTCACGGCGTTCCTCGCAGTCGTTCGCGGCGGCTCGGTCACCGCTGCGGCCGACGAGCTCATCGTCACCCAGCCCTCTGTCTCAGCCGCGATCGCGGCCCTCTCGCGCGAGCTCGGCTCCGAGCTCTTCGAGCGCGCCGGTCGCGGGATCCGGCCCACCGACGCCGGCACCGCCTTCGCCCCCTACGCCGAGGACGTCATGGGTCTCCTCGACCAGGGACGCCGCGCCGCCCGCGAGGCGGCGGCGGTGGCGGCCCGCAAGCTCAAGATCGCCGCCGTCACGACCGCGGCCGAGTCCTTCGTGCCGCCCCTGATGCGCGCCTTCGGCCAGGGGCACCCCGGGCTCGAGCTCGCTCTGGACGTCGGCAACCGCCAGCGCGTGCTCGAGCGCGTGCTCTCGCACGCCGCCGACGTCGCCATCACGGGCCGGCCCCCGGCCGACGACCGCCTGATCGCGATGCCGATCATGGACAACGAGATCGTCTGCATCACCTCACCCGACGACCCGCTCGTGTCCGAGGGCCCGCTCGAGGCCAGCGTGCTGGCCGACCGCGCCTGGCTCCTCCGCGAGCCGGGCTCGGGCACCCGCGCCCTCGGTGAGCAGTTCCTCGCCGACCGCGACATGACGCCCGAGACGTTGACGCTCGGCTCCAATGGCGCCATCAAGCAGGCGGCCCGCGTCGGCCTCGGCGTCTCGCTCCTGTCCCGGGCCGCCGTCCAAGCCGAGATCGAGGCGGGCCTCCTGGGCGAGCTCGTGCTCGCGAACCCACCTCCGCCGCGGCCTTGGTTCGTCCTCCACTCGGCGGTGGGGCCGGTGCGTGATCCGGTCGCGTCGTTCGTGACCTTCGTGCGCACGGCGACGGCCGAGCGCGTGGTAGCCGAGGGGCGCTAGCAGCGCTACGCGCGCAGGTCGGCGCGGACGCCAGGACTTCCGAGCGCCACCGCAGCACGGGCGGTGACGAGCTGATACAGGATCAGGACCTGGACGATCGCCAGCGCTTCTGAGCGGTGGAGCTGATGGCCGACGGCGAATACGCCGAGGCGCTCGGTGCGCAGGTGGCTGGCGAAGTGCATCCGGTCCCACACTGCCTCCTCGATCGCGGCGGCGCGGTCGGGAGTGATGGTTCCGGGCACGCGCAGGTGGGTCTCCATGCGTTGCTCGGTGAGGGTGATACCCGCGCCGTCCTCCTCGTCCACGAAGGGCGAGAGGTCGGGGTGGGGCAGACCGGGTCTCATCTTGACGTTGGCGTCGAGTCGGTCCTGGTTGCCGTTCTCCCCCGGCGTGAACGAGACGACGATATCCGCGTAGCGCTGCTGGGGCCTGATGTAGACCTCGGCGTCGCCCTCGCGGCGGTCGAGCTCGGCGAGCACGGCATCGGTGGTGTAGCCGCGCCTGCTGACGTCGCGCTGCACCTTCCACTGGCGCCGCAGCTCCTCCGGGGGAGCGAGGTAGACGCGAACGTCGTAGGCCTCGCGCATGGCCGCGGTGTGGAAGCCGAGCATCCCCTCGACGATCGTGAACTGGGCCGGGCGCACGTACTGCGAGGGGAGGAAGGTGCCGTCGCTGTGGCGGTAGATGGGCTTGAGGATCGGGTGGCCGGCGCGCAGGTGGGCGAGGTGCTGCTCGAGGACGTCGAGGTAGTTGCCGGCGGGGTCAAGGGGCGTGACGTTGTGCTCGGGGCGCTGGCGGCGGTCGTAGCGGTGGTAATCGTCGGCCGCCACCCGCGTGACCTGCGCCTCCCCGAGGATGCGCACGAGCCCGCGCGTCAGCGTCGTCTTACCGGCGCCCGAGTCGCCCACGACTCCCAACATGATCGGACGGGGCATCAGGCGGTTCTCAGCTGGTCGGTTGGGGCGCGGTAGGGCGGCCCGAGCTGGGGTTACCGGACTGGACCACGGAGCGCACGTTACCCGCTCCGTCAACCCCCGCGCTCCCCGCTTCGGCGACGACGATCGCGAGCCCGGGTCGGGTGCGCTCGACGCGAGGCACGATGTCGAGGACCGACTCCCGCGCGCAGAACTCGATGTCGCCTCCGAGCTTGGCCTCGATCAGGGCCCGGGCGTTGGCGCTCGCCGCGAGGACGTCGTACGCGCTCGGGTATGCCCGCGCCACCGCCTCGGCCACGAGGGCGGCGTCGGTGCGCTCGCCCGCGAGTCCCGCGCACAGCTTGCCGGCCACATA
>DASZKU010000342.1:0-7632 GCA_035552815.1 Solirubrobacteraceae bacterium
GTGCGAGACGTTGTGTGGCTTGTGGAGGACCACCACCAGGACGGCGGCGATGACCAGCGCCAGAAGCGCCATGACAAGGAGCGGCCGGCGCCGCCCCCGGCGCCGCGAACCGGGACTCATGGCGCGCCATGTTAATGATCTAACAGACGCACGCGCCGCTTGCCAAGGAGGCGCCCGTCGTGCTCGCCAGCCAAGATGCTCGCATGCGCATCCCGACTTCTCAGGAGCTCATGCAGCGCATCAGGGCCCTGCCGGCGGCGCCGCCGCTGCTCGCCGCGGTGGGGGAGGAGCCCGGGGTTTACCTCGTCGGCGGGGCCATCCGCGACCTGCTGCTGGCCGACGGCGAGGGCGGCGGCGACGGCGCCGAGCGCCTCGGCGCCGGCGACCTCGACCTCGTGGCCGAGGGCGACGTGGCGGCCCTCGCCGCCCGGCTCGGGGGGCGCTACCGGGCCCACGAGCGCTTCGGAACCGCATCTGTGATCCTCGACGGACGGGGCTACGACCTCGCGATGGCGCGGCGCGAGACCTACCCGGCGCCGGGCGCGTTGCCCGAGGTCGAGCCCGCGTCCCTGCGCGAGGACCTCGAGCGCCGCGATTTCACCGTGAACGCCATCGCCGTCGCGCTCGGGGGCCCGGGCGCGGGCGAGCTCACGGCGGCCCCCGGCGCGCTCGAGGACCTCGCCTCCCGTCGTTTGCGCGTCTTTCATGACCGGAGCTTCAGCGACGATCCCACCCGCTTGCTCCGGCTCGCGCGCTACGCGAGCCGCCTCGGGTTCGCCGTCGAGCCCGCGACGCTCGCGCTCGCTCGCGCTGCCGTGGCCGGCGATGCCCTCGCCACCGTCTCGGGCGCGCGCATCGGCGCCGAGCTTCGCCTCCTCGCGCGCGAGGACGACCCGGTGGCAGCGCTCGCCGCCCTGGCCGAGCTCGGAATCGACACCGCCATCGAGCCGCGGTTCGGGATCGAGGACGGCGAGCAGGCGCGCCGGGCGCTCGCGCTCCTGCCGCCCGATGGCCGGCGCGACGTGCTCGTGCTCGCGCTTGCTGCCCTCCGCGTCCCGCCCGCCGCGCTCGCGCGGCTCCTCGATGAGCTCGCCTTCGACGCCGAGACTCGCGACGGCATCCTCGCCGCCGTGACCCGGGCCCGGCCGACGGCGCAGGCGCTCGCCGCCGCCGGCCCCGCCTCGGAGATCGCCGCCGCCGTGGGCCGTGGCAGCGTCGAGCTCGTCGCCCTCGCCGGGGCGCTCGGAGCGCAGGAGCAGGCGCGCGAGTGGCTCGAGCGCCTGCGTCGCGTGCGCCTGGAGATCGACGGCGGCGATCTCATCGCCGCGGGTGTCCCCGAAGGACCGGCGGTGGGGGAGGGGCTGCGAGCGGCGCTGGCGGCCAAGCTCGACGGCCGCGTCTGCGGGCGGGAGTCCGAGCTCGGCGAGGCCCTGCGGGCCGTCGCGACCTGAGGGACGGGAAGCCTGGGGGCTGGAATGGCGTCCTATGGGGTGAAGCGCAATTGGCGCACCAAACCAGAAGCCCGGCAAGCGCGACACCGCACCCGGGAAGAGGAGCAAGAAAATGACATCCATATTGAAGAGGCGCCGGCCCGCACTGCTGTCGCTCGTCAGTCTGGCCGCCGTGGCCGTGGGGGTCGCCGGCTGTGGCGGCAGCTCCGCTGCGACGTCGAGCTCGAGTGCCGCCGGAGCCTACGGTGCCGCCCCCGCCCCCACCAAGGCGGCCGCCGGCGGAGCCGCCGTCGACGTCACGACAGCGAAGCTCGGGCAATTCCTCGTCGACAGCAAGGGCCGCACCCTGTACCTGTTCGCGGCCGACACCGGGACCTCGAGCACGTGCAGCGGCGCGTGCGCGGGCGCGTGGCCTCCGCTGACCACGACCGCGAAGCCGGTCGCGGGGACCGGCGTCACCGCCTCGCTGCTGGGAACGACGAAACGCGCGGACGGCACCACCGAGGTGACGTACGCCGGCCACCCGCTCTACTACTACGCCGGAGACACCGCGCCCGGCCAGACGACGGGTCAGGCCCTGGGCCAGTTCGGCGCCCCGTGGTACGTGGTCGCCCCCTCCGGGAAGGCGATCAAGTAGCCGGGAGTCCGAAGTCACGCCCCGGGAGTCCGGGGTCGCGCCCCCGGCGCCCGCCGGGAGTCCGAGGTCACGCGGCGGCGCCGACGCCCGCCGCGTGACCGTCGCAATATCACATATAGACAAACTATATTTCTGGACGATATATACTTCGGATCGGCATTCTTCCCGACCGAAAAGAGCGCGTCATGTTCCATAACATCCTCGTCGCCGTCGATGGCTCTCCCGACGCCGAAGCCGCCCTGGCCCAGGCCATCGACCTGGCCGAGAGCGAGCACGCCAGGCTGACGCTGATGAGCGCCAGCGCGGAACTGCCCGCGACGGCGTACGGGCTCGCGGGCGACATCACCGGCGAGCTCGTCGAGGACGTCCACGCCTTCGCCGCGGCCACGCTGGGCAGGGCGCGTGAGCGCGTGCCCGCCGCGGTCCCTGTGAGGACCGTCCTCACCGACAAGCCGATTCGCACCGAGCTCGTACACCAGGTCGAAGCGGGCGGGCACGACCTCGTGGTCATGGGCTCCCGCGGCCGCGGAACCGTCCGCGCCGCGCTCCTGGGGAGCGTCAGCCACTACGTCCTTCACCACAGTCCCGTGCCCGTGCTCATCGTCCACGCCGAACGCTCGCGCGAGGCGGGGCCGGCGGGGCAGGAGTCGTTGCTGCCCGTGAGCTGATCCACCCCGGGGCTATCATGCGCGCTCCCACCCAGCTCAGCCAGGAGGCGTATCGAGGCGCCCGGGCTGTTCGGGGAAGATGGCGCTGATCGACTACGAGCCGCGCTCGCTCACGGCGGTGGCCAAGGTCGAGGTCGAGGTGGTGGAGATCCCCGAGCGCCGGTTCTGGGTGCTCGTGAACGAGACCCCTCGTTTCGCCCAGCTCGTCATGCGCGAGATGGCCGCTCGCCTGCGCCGGGCCAGCCACACGACCTGAGCTCAGCGGGAGGCACCGGGGGGCACGGGGCGCACGAATCTGCACGAACACGCAGAAACCGGCACCATCGTGTAATATCGGGCAGGTGCTGACCGACGAGCGCCGCGCTCTCATCCTCGACCGGCTCCGGACCCAGGGGCGCGTACTGGCGGCGGACCTGACCGCCGAGCTCGCGGTCTCCTCGGACACCATCCGCCGGGACCTGCGCGAGCTCGACGACGCCGGGCTCCTGCGCCGCGTCCACGGCGGCGCGCTCCCGCGTCACGGGGACGCATCGCCCTTCGCCACCCGGGCGCGGCGAGCGCCCGAGGCGAAGGCGTCGATCGCCCGGCGCGCCGCCGAGAGGGTGCGCGAGGGGCAGGTCGTCATCCTCGACGGGGGCACGACGACGCTCGAGCTCGCCCGCGCCCTGCCCGACGACCTCCACGCGAGCGTCATCACCACCAGCCCTCCGATCGCGCTCGCGCTCGCCGACCACCCCGGGCTCGAGGTCACGGTGGTGGGGGGGACGCTCCGTCATCGTGCCCTGGTGACCGTGGGCGCCACCGCCGTAGAGGCGCTGCGCGTCATCCGCGCCGACGTCGTCTTCCTCGGCGTGTGCGGGCTCCATCCCGAGATCGGGGTGACGACCGAGGATCTCGAGGAGCGCCACGTCAAGGCGGCGATGATCGATGGGGCCGCCGAGGTCGTGGCGCTCGCCGATCACGACAAGCTCGGGACCGCGATGCCCGTCGTCGTCGCGCCGCTGAGCGCGGTGACCCATCTCGTCACCGACGCTGACGTCGACGACGAGGCGCTCGCGCCGTACCGCGCCGTCGGCATCGAGGTGCTGCGGGCGTGAGACCACGCACGGCGATCACCATCGTCTTCTTCGTCAACGGCGCCCTGTTCGCCTCGTGGGCGTCGCGCATCCCCGCGCTCTCTGACCGCGTCGGGGCGACGACGGGCGTACTCGGGCTCGCCCTCCTCGCGCCCGCCGTCGGCGCCGTCGTCGCCATGCCCGTGGTCGGGCGTCTGCTCCCGGGGCGCTCGAGCCGGTCCTTCTGCCGCTTCGCGGTGGCGGGGCTGATGGCGGCGATCCTCCTCCCGGCGCTGGCCCGGAGCGTGCCCGCGCTGGCCGCGGCGCTGTTCGTGGTGGGCGCCGCCAACTCGACCCTCGACCTCGTCATGAACGCCCAGGGCATGTCCGTCGAGCGCCGCCTGAGGCGCCCGATCCTCTCCTCGATGCACGCGGCCTTCTCCTTCGGCGGCTTCGCCGGCGCGGGCCTCGGCGCTCTCGCGGCGGCGCTGAGCGTCGCGCCGCTCCCGCACCTGGCGTTCGCCGCCCTCCTCTTCGGCATCCCCGGGCTCATCGCCAGCCGTTCGCTGCTCGTCCACGACGAGGACGTGGACGCGCACGCCCCGGCGCTCGGCCTGAGACGCGTGCCGGCGCGGCTCGCGCTCCTCGGGGCGATCTGCTGCGTGTGCCTGGTGGCCGAGGGCGGCGCGTCGGATTGGAGCGCCAAGCTCGTGCGCGACGACCTCGCCGGATCGGCGGCGCTCGGCGCGCTCGCCTTCGCCGTGTTCAACGTCGCCATGGGCGCCGGGCGCCTGATCGCCGATCGACTGTGGGCGCGCTGGGGATCGGTCGGTTTCCTGCGGCGATGCGGAACCCTCGCGGCCGTGGGGTTCGCCGCCGGCCTCGGTGTCGGCAGCGTCCCCGCCGCCATCGCCGGCTTCGCCGCCCTCGGTCTCGGGCTCGCGGGCGTCGTCCCCACCCTGTTTCGCGCCGGCGCCGATCAGCCCGGCGTGTCCACCGGACCGGCGCTCGCGGCGGTCAGCTCGCTCGGCTACATCGGCTTCCTGGCCGGCCCGCCGGTGATCGGCGGGGTGGCCCAGCTCACCTCGCTGCGCCTGGCCTGCGGCCTCCTGGCCCTCGCCGGCCTGTTCGTCATGTTCCTGGCCCCGAGCGCCGCCCCGCCCCGGCCACGGCCCGCCCCCCGAGCCCAGCCCTCGCTGACGACATGACGGCGGCGGAGCTGATGGCGGGCGCCGAGGCCCTCCTCGTCGACCTCGACGGCACGCTCGTCGACTCGACCGCCCCGGTGCGCCGCGCGTGGAGTGCCTTCGCCGGCCGTCACCGGCTCGACCCCGAGGCCGTCCACCGCTTCGCCCAGGGCCGCCCGTCGCGCGAGACCGTCGGCCTGCTCGCCCCCGCGGCCGATCACGAGATCGAGGCCACCGTGGTCGAGGACGCCGAGGTCGGCGACACCGATGGCGTGTTCGCGCTGCCCGGGGCCGCCGAGCTCCTCGGCAGCGGCCTACCCCTGGCGATCGTGACCTCGTGCTCGACCGCGCTGGCGCGGGCGCGCCTGGGCGCCGCCGGGCTCCCTATCCCACCCGTGCTCGTCACCTCCGACGGACTCGAGCGGGGCAAGCCCGACCCCGCGTGCTATCTCATCGGGGCGCGCCTGCTCGGGGTCGATCCCGCCCGCTGCGTCGTCCTCGAGGACGCGCCCGCGGGGATCCTCGCGGGCCGGGCCGCGGGGGCCACGGTGATCGCCCTGCGCACGACCCACCCCGACGCCGAGCTCGGCGACGCTCACGCCGTCGTCGACGATCTCGCCTCGCTCCTCAGCGGCTGAGCTGCGCCCCGGCCGAGGGCGAGGTCGTGGGTGATCGTCGACCCCGCCAGCGAGAGGGTGCCGTCGAGATTGAAGATGGCGCCGCCGAGCCCGTCGCCCACGCTCCCGACGACCGCGTTCGGGGCTGGTCTGGGTGCCGCGCATCGCATATCATCCCGCCGGTCCGGGTGAGGAAATGTGGAGGCGTGATGGTTGCTTGGCGGCGTCTGTTGATTGTCGGCGGTTGGTTCGCGATCGGGTTGCTGACGGTTCCTTCGGCGGCGCTGGGCCAGCCGGCCCCGAACGCCCACCCGACCGGGGGTGCGGTGGTCGCGGGTTCTGGGTCGATCAGCCAATCCGCGAGCACCACGACGATCGATCAGTCAAGCCAGCGCGTGGCGATCAACTGGCGGAGCTTCAACGTCGGCTCCCAGCAGACCGTCGATGTGGTGCAGCCGAGCGCGTCGGCGGTGGCGTTGATGCGGGTGAGCTCGCCGAATCCGTCCCAAGTAGCCGGTCGCATCGACTCGAACGGCCAGGTGATCATCGTCAACCAGACGGGCATCACGTTCGATAAGGGTGCGCAGGCCAATTCGTCGGGCCTCGTGCTGTCCGCGGCGGGGATCCAGAACAGAAACTTCATGGCTGGTCGGATGGCGTTCGATCAGGCCGCCGACCCGAACGCGGTGATTCTCAACGCGGGCCAGGTCACGGTCAAACAGGCCGGGCTGTTGGCGGCGCTGGCGCCGGCGGTCCAGAACAGCGGCGTAATAGAGGCGAAGCTCGGACATGTTGAGCTGGTCGGTGCGAAGACGGCGACGTTGGATCTCTACGGCGACGGGTTGGTGGACGTGAGCGCACTCGGAGCAGTCACCCAGGCGCCCGTTGGGCCGTCAGGGCACCCGCTCAACGCGCTCGTAAGGCAGACCGGCACGGTCCAGGCGCAGGGCGGAACGGTCGAGATCGCAGCCAACGCGGCTGATGGTGTCGTTCAGGACCTGGAGTCCGTGTCGGGCATCGTCAGCGCACATACCATCGGTACGGACACCGGCACCGTTACGATCGACGGCGCCGGCGGCTCGGCTGTGGTTGGTGGGCGCGTGGGAGCGGTGGGTGGCGTCGGCGCGGATGGCGGCGGAATCGCGGTCGACGCGGCGGGCGGCGTCGTGATTAACGCGACCGCCCAACTGAACGCCTCGGGTGGCGTAGGCGGAGGGGCGATCGCGCTCGGCACCACGCTTGCGCGGGCGAAGGGAGGCCCGAGCGTGGCCGCGGGCAACGAGAGCCAGAACGTGACCGTCGCGCGCGGAGCCGCGGTGGCCGCCAACGCGACCGTCGAGGGCGACGGCGGCAACATCACCGTACTGTCCGCGAACGAGACATCGTTCGCCGGTAGCGCCTCCGCGATGGGCGGTCGGCACGGAGGCAACGGCGGCAGGATCGAGCTGTCCAGTCAGGGCACGCTCGCTTTGACCGGGACGACCAACGTGTCCGCGCCGCTCGGACAGCAGGGCACCATCCTGCTCGATCCACGCAGACTGATCCACTGAACAAGCAGGCGCGATGCTCCTGGTCGCCCTCGGACAGGTCCTCGCGGCGAGCGCGCGCCGAATCGGCGCCGGGCATCTCGCGCCGGTCATGATTCCTGTCGCCTTGTTCCTCATCGCGACCGCGCCCGCGGTCGACGTGCCCTTCGGGATCGGCTTCGTCTTCTGCGTCACCGGCTTCTTCGGCCGACCGGAGGCTTGGTCGTCGGCGGATTGACGACCGCCGGGTCGGCGCCGACGATCGGCGTTGCCGGCTCCGCCGGGTACGGGACCTTCGCGTGGCGCTTATACGGCAGCGGCGGCGCCGTCGTCGGAATCTGGCGGCCGTTACCGTCGGCCTGCGCCTTCAGCTCGAACGCGTAGGCGTAGCCGACCAGCTCCGGATCGCTCCAGGCGCGACCCAGCAGCTGGAGGTTGATCGGCTGCCCGTGGTCGTTCTTGCCGGCCGGGAAGATGACCGTCGGGCTACC
>DASZKU010000343.1:0-3346 GCA_035552815.1 Solirubrobacteraceae bacterium
GGCTGACATCGAGGAAGTCGAGATCGACGACGACGATCTGCAGATCGACACCTACCGGGCCAGCGGCGCCGGCGGCCAGCACGTGAACAAGACCGACTCGGCGGTGCGCATCACCCACAAGCCGACCGGGATCGTCGTGCAGTGCCAGAACGAACGCTCCCAGTCCTCGAACAAGGCGACGGCCATGGCGATGCTCCGCTCGCGCCTGATCGAACTCGAGGAGCGCAGGCGCCGCGAGGAGATCGCGCGCGAGAAGGGGGAGGCGCAGGACGTCAACTTCGGCTCCCAGATCCGCTCCTACGTGCTCCATCCGTACACGATGGTCAAGGACCACCGCACCGACTACGAGATGGGGGGCGCCAACCGGGTGCTCGCCGGCGACCTCGACGGGTTCGTGCGCGCGTACCTGCTGAAGGCAGCCCGGTGACCGAGCCGCCGGACGCGCTTGCCGAGGATGACGAGCCCGAGCAGCCGGTCGCGCCCTATCTCGATGCCGTCACCGCCTACGGCTTCCGCGGCTCGACGCGCTTCCACATCCCCGGGCACAAAGGCGGAGTAGGAGCCGATCCCGGTCTCCGCGTCGCCCTCGGGTCCCGGGCCCTGCTCCTCGATGTGCCCCAGGACATCCGGGGGATCGATGTCGGCCCCTCGCCCACGCCCTATGAGCGGGCCGAGCGCCTGGCCGCCGAGGCCTACGGCGCGGGGCGCACGTGGTTTCTCACCAACGGCGCCACCCAGGGCAACCATGCCCTGTGCCTCGCTCTCGCCCCGCCGGGAACGTCCGTCGTCCTCCAGCGCAACAGCCATGCGAGCCTGATCGACGGCCTCGTGCTCAGCGGCGGCACCGTCGGCTTCGTCGCCCCCGAGTACGACAACGAGCTCGGGATGGCCCACGGGGTCACGCCCGAGGCTCTCGAGCGTGCCCTCGCCGAGACACCCGGCGCCGAGGCCGCCTTCATCGTCTCGCCCACCTACTACGGGATGGCCGCCGATGTCGAGGGGTGCGCCCGCGTCGCCCACGACGCCGGGGCGGCGCTCGTCGTCGACGGGGCGTGGGGCGCGCACTTCGGCTTTCACCCCTCCCTGCCCGAGAACCCCTTGAACCTCGGCGCCGACGCGATGATCGCCTCGACGCACAAGATCGTCGGCAGCCTCACCCAGTCGGCCATGCTCCACGTGGCGGCCGGCGGCCTCGTGGACGCGGGCGCGGTCGCCCGCGCCGTCAGGCTCGTGCGCTCGACGAGCCCGAGCTCGCTCCTCTTCGCCTCGCTCGACGCCGCCCGGCGCCAGCTCGCCGTCCACGGCGAGGCGCTGCTCGACCGCAGCATCGCCGCCAGCGCCCAGGCGCGGGCGGCGATCGACTCGGTGGACGGGTGCGCGGTGGTGGGGGAGGAGCTCGTGGGGCGTCCAGGCGTGGCGGGCTGGGATCCGCTGCGCATCGTCATCGACGTCCGCGGCACCGGGTGCACGGGCTACGAGGTCGCCGCCGCCCTGCGCGCCCGCTACGACATCTACGTCGAGCTCGCGACCCACGCCACCATGGTCCTCGTCCTTGGGCTGGGCTCCGAGCCCGAGACCCTCGAGCGCTTCGCCCACGACTTCGCCGAGACGGTCCCGCGGATCTCGCGCCCCGGGGCGGCCCAGGCCGTGCTCCTGCCCCCGGCGGCGACCCGGCACGGCACCGCGGTTCCGCCCCGCGAGGCCTTCCTCGGCCCCAGCGAGGCCGTTCCCGTCGAGGAGGCGATCGGCCGCATCTCCTCGGAGGCGATCGCCGGCTACCCGCCCGGAGTGCCTTCGCTCCTCCCCGGCGAGCGCGTCACCCCCGAGGTCATCGCCTACCTGCGCGAGCTCACCGCGGCGGGGGCGAGGCTGCACGGCGCCGCGGACCCGACGTTCGCGACGATCCGGGTCATGGTGCAGTGAGCGCGTTCGAGGACGTCGTCGCCCGCGCCCTGGCCGAGGACGTGGGCACGGGCGACGTCACCACCGCCGCCACCGTCTCCGGGGAAGCCGCTGCCCGTGCGGTGATCACCCAGAAGGAGCCGGGGGTGGTGTACGGCCTCGATGTGTGCGAGGCGGTGTTCGGCGCCCTCGATCCCCGGGTGGCCTTCGAGCGCCTGGCCCCCGAGGGCGAGTGGCGCTCGGGCGGACCCGTGCTCCGGGTTCAGGGCAGCGCCCGCGGCCTGCTCACCGCCGAGCGCACCGCCCTCAACTTCCTCCAGCGCCTCTCCGGAGTGGCGACCATGGCCGCGCGCTACGTCCGCGAGGTGCAGGGCACGGGCGCCCGCATCCTCGACACCCGGAAGACCACCCCGGGCCTGCGGGCGCTCGAGAAGGCGGCCGTCGCCGCCGGCGGCGCCACCAACCACCGCGCCGGGCTCTACGACGCGATCCTCATCAAGGAGAACCACATCGCCGCCGCGGGCGGCATCGGCGAGGCGGTGAGCCGCGCGCGCGCAGCCGCCCCGGACCTGGCCCTCGAGGTCGAGGCGCGCAACCTCGACGAGGTCGAGCAGGCGCTCGCGGCCGGGGCGCCGTGGATCCTCCTCGACAACATGAGTGCCGCCGAGCTCGGCGAAGCAGTGGGCCTGGCCGCCGGCCGCGCTCAGCTCGAAGCGAGCGGCGGGATCACCCTGGAGACGCTCAGGGCCGCCGCATCGACCGGCGTAGACTTCATTTCGGTGGGTGCCCTGACCCACAGCGCCCCGGCGCTTGACTTCTCCCTGATCCTCGAGCCGCTGACATGAACCTCCCGATGGTGAACACCCCCGGCGCCACCGTGGCGCCCCTGATGCTCGAGAACATCCCCGCGCTCCAGGACGAGGTCCGCGCCCTCGCGCGCGACCGCGGGGCGGTCATCCTCGCCCACAATTACCAGCTTCCCGAGATCCAGGACGTCGCCGACTACGTGGGCGACTCGCTCGGCCTCTCCCAGCAGGCGGCCCGCGCCGACGCGGGGACGATCGTCTTCTGTGGCGTGCACTTCATGGCCGAGACCGCCTCGGTCCTGTGCCCCGACAAGCGCGTCCTCATCCCCGACCCCGACGCCGGCTGCTCGCTCGCGGACTCGATCACCGCCGAGCAGCTGCGCGAGTGGAAGGCGCGGCACCCCGGCGCCATCGTCGTCATGTACGTGAACACCACCGCCGAGGTCAAGGCGCTCACCCACTACTGCTGCACGTCGGCCAACGCCGTCGCCGTGGTCGAGCACATCTACCGCGAGCACGGCGATGATGCGACCATCCTCTTCGGCCCCGACATGTTCCTCGGCGCCTACGTGGAGAAGACGCTCGGCCGGCCCATGCACGTATGGGACGGAGAGTGCCACGTGCACGCCGGCATCCGG
>DASZKU010000344.1:0-19213 GCA_035552815.1 Solirubrobacteraceae bacterium
TGCCGCCACCACCGTGGGCGAGCCGCCGATCGGACGGCGCGGTCAGGTCCACGATGAAGCCCTCGGCGGCTGCCGCGTTGGGCCAAGTGGGGAAGCCGCTCCGGTCGAGTAGCGGTGGTGGATCCGCCTCGCCCTAGAACCGACGCTCGATCTCGTATCGGTCCCGGAATAGCCGGCGTATCGCTCGAACTCGCTCGGCACCTACGGTCCCGCTGAGCGGGTAGCCACTGCTGCGGAGACCGTCATCGCGCCGGCCCCCCTGGTGGTTTCGCGCGCACGAGCGCCGGTGCCGGCCAGGGTGGCGGCGCGAGCCTCCACTGCGCCCGCCGCTTGCGCATTCGCTAGGCGAAGTCTGAGTCGGCGGCCCCCGCGGACGGCCCCGCCACGAGTGCGCTCATGCTGTCGGGGGGACGTCCAGGTCGGGCGGCCATCCACGCTCAGCAGCCATCGCGTGCCTACGATCGTGGTAGTGCTGTCAGCATGAGCGTATGAGCAGAAAGCAACGCCTTCCTGCGTCCGTCGATGCGGAACTCGTCGCCGCAGGCCAGGAGGTCGTCTCCGCCGGTCACGCCGAGAGCCTCAGCGCGTGGGTCAACGGCGCGCTGCAAGCGCAGGTGGAACGGGATCGCAAGCTCGCCGCCATGGACGCGTTCCTCCACGACTTCGAGGCGGAGCACGGCGAGATCACCGATCGCGAGATCGCGGCGGCAATCCGCAACGCCCGTGCACGCGCAGCGGTCATTCGCATACGATGACGCTCGTCCTCGATGCCGGTCACCCACGGCGGTATCGTCGGACAGGCCTGGCGTGGCGGCGCCCGACAAGCCAGGCTGGCACGTCTGCTCCCGGGGGCTAGTGATCGCCCCGCTCGATGACGCGCTCGGGCGGCGAGCGGGAATCCCGCTCGCGCGAACGCACACCGACGACGTGCTCGACGCCGCCGTCGTCCTGCTTGCCAGCGATGGCGACCTTGATCTTGACCTCAGACGTGAGCGATCTCAGCGCGCTCGCAGCAGCCTATGGAGCGCACGTCGAAATGCCGAGCCCGAACGCCCTCGGGCTAGAGCAGCGGGTCGCCAAGACGCGCCGGCATCAAGGCCACGGGTTCGCACGTCTGTCCCGACCTCTCCGCTGGCCGGCTGGCAGTAACCGCCCGGGGGTGATGCCTTTTGACCACCGTATAGGTGGTCAAAAGGCATCACGTCCGCGTCACACCCAGCCGCTAGTGCGTTCGGACCTGGTGTGACTGACCGGCGAGCTCGGCGTAGTGCTGAGTGGAATGAATGTTCGTGTCGGCTGCGCGCTTGCCGGCTCGCTGTTGGTCGTGGGCTGCGCCATGGTTAGGCCAGACCCGCGCCATCCGGCGGGAGCGGCGCGTGCGGGCGGGGCGGCGCGTGCGGGCGGGGCGGCGCGTGCGGGCGCGGCGGCGCGTGCGGGCGCGGCCGTGAGGTCGGCCACGGTCGCGGAGCTCGCCAAGGGGCGCTGGTCGCTGCTCCCGCCGGCTCCGATCCCCTCGCGCGATGGCGCCTCTGTGCTCTGGACAGGTCGCGAGCTCTTGGTCTGGGGCGGGACGTCGGCAGGCAACCAGGAGCTCCGAGGAGACGGAGCCGCCTATGACCCGGCCACCAAGCGCTGGCGCGTTCTCCCACACGCCCCGATCTCCGCTCGGGAAGGACAAGCCGCCGTATGGACCGGCTCGGAGATGATCGTCTGGGGAGGCTATGACTTCGTCTCACGTAATCGGTTTCACGTCAGCGACGATGGGGCCGCCTATAACCCCACCACTGACCGCTGGACGCTCCTCCCCCAGGCTCCGCTGTCGGCAAGGACCTACGCGATCGCAGTGTGGACGGGCAGCCGGCTGCTCCTGCTCGGGGGCCAGCCCGCCGTCCTCACCAGCACCGTCGGGAGTTATCGCGACGGCGCCCTGTACGACCCGGCCGATAGGCGCTGGCAGCACCTCGACCCGCCGATCGCGCCCGACGGCCACCCGCTCACGTGGCGCGCCGCGGTAGGAGCCGACGGGCAGCTCCTGGCGTGGTCTGAATGGGCGAGCTCGCGCCCACTCGGGGCCGGCAATTTCACGAGCGCCGGCGGCGTCGACCTGTTCGATTACAACGAAGATACGCAGCGGTGGCGGCCCGTACCCGGAACGCCCGGGCTGCCCGACGTCGAACAGGCACTGTGGGCAGGCCACGCGGTCGCAGTTCGCGGAATTACCTACAACTGCGGCACCTGCCCGGGGCCGTTCGTTCCAGAAGCCACCGACCTCTACCACCCCGAACGGAACGCCTGGACGAGGCTCCCGCCCGACCCTCTCGGTGGTGACCACCTCGTGTCCGTGTGGACCGGCGCCGCTCTGTTCTCCTTCGACCCCTCGGGCCAGTATGGCCCCGTCCACCCCGGCGATGCGAGCGCCTATGACCCGACCACGAGCCGGTGGACGCGACTACCGAGAGCCCCAGCCGGGTGCGGCCCCGACCAGGCACCAGCCTGGACCGGCCGGCAGATACTCATGTACTGCCCCGACCTCGGAACCCGTGGCCGCGCCCGCCACAACGGACTCGCCCTGACGATGAACCGCTGACCCCGGCCCGACATCCTTGGCGGACCGAGGTTCAGGAATCGACGTAGTGGTCATAGGGCCGCAGCGACCGAGTCTCTGCGGTCCTGATCACCGCCTCCTGGCGAACCCGCCAGCGCTCGTCACGCCCGCCTCACGCCCGCCTCACGCCCACAGGATCGCATCGCGGCTCGGTGAACAGCAGCGCGGCGGAACACCGTTACCATCGCGGTCATGACCGCGCTCGAGAACCGGCCTCGCCGCGCGCTGATCGTCGTCGACGTGCAGAACGGGGTGGTCGGGAACGCATACCAGCGCGACCGCGTGGTGGCCAATATCCGGGCGCTGGTCGACAAGGCCCGCGCCGCGGGGGCGCCGGTGCTGTGGGTCCAGCACTCCGACGAGCAGCTACCCCGGGGCTCGGAGGCGTGGCAGTATGTGCCCGAGCTCGAGCGCGGGGACGACGAGCCGCTGATCCACAAGACCTACGGGGACTCGTTCGAGGACACCGACCTCGAGGAGCGCCTCGCCGAGCGGGCCGTCGGCCGGCTCGTGGTCGCCGGCGCGCAGACCGAGGCGTGCATCCGCTCGACGCTGCACGGCGCGCTCGTCCGCGGCTACGACGTGACCCTCGTCTCCGACGCGCACACCACCGAGGACATGCGCGAGTGGGACTTCCCCGTCACCCCGGAGCAGTCGATCGCCTACACGAACGCGTACTGGAGCTGGGCGGACGCGCCCGGGCGCCAGGGGAGCGTGGAACCCACGGCCGAGGTCGAGTTCTCGGACACCTGAGCGGACGCGTACGCCGCGCAGGCGACCGCTTGCAACGTGGCGCGACATGGGTTATACCTGTGTCGGAATGGGCCCCTCGATTGTCGACGACCTCCCGCCCGAAGAGCTTCGCTTCCACTGGAAGAGCGGCCGGCTGTGCCTTGACTTCGTGGCCACCGTGGGTGAGCGGTGGCGGCGAGCGTTCGAGCGCTTGCCGGCGCCGGAGGACTTCGCGCGGTGGACGGCCGAGGCGGGTGTGCTCACCGAGCCCCCGTCGGTATCGGGCCGGCAGCTCGCCGCCGCCCGGGCCCTGCGCGAGGCGATCAACCGGCTCGCCCGCCCCGGCGTCGAGCCCCACCCCGGCGACCGCGAGAAGGTGAACCGGTGGGCGGCACGCGCGCCGCTGGCGCCGCAGCTCACCGCCGGCGGCGAGCTCGTGTGGGTGGCTGCTCGCCCGGTCGAGGCGGTGCTCGCCACCATCGCCCGGGACGCGGCCGACCTGCTCACCGGCCCGTGGGCCGGGCGCATTCGCGAATGCGGCGCTCCCGACTGTGCGCTCCTGTTCCTCGACACTTCGCGTCCCGGCGGGCGCCGGTGGTGCTCGACAGAGGCGTGCGGCAATCGGGCCCGCACCAAGGCCTACCGCCGGCGCCGGCAGGCGGGCGAGGCGCGATGAGCTACCGACTGCTCACCGCCGAGCAGGCGTTCTGGCGTCCCTCGAACCAGATGGGCGTGCTCAACACCGACCTCGCCAAGCAGCTCGAGGCGCGCACGCTGGGGGCGCGCCTGTGGCGACTGGCACCGGGGCAGGCGTCGACCCGGCATCGGCACCGGACGACGACCGAGCTCTACGTGCTCCTCGAGGGCACCGGGCGGATCCGGATCGGCGACGACCTCCACACCGTCGACCCGCTCACCAGCCTGCTCGTCGAACCGGGGGAGGTCCGCCAGCTCTTCAACGACACCGCCGGCGAGCAGCTGTGGCTGGTGGTGGGAGCGCCGCCCGAGCCCGCGAACACGCTCGAGCTCACTCGGGAAGAGCTCGCCTGGGGGTATCCCGACGGTCCCAAGGCGCTCCCCGCCGAGCTCGAGCCCTGAGTAAGCACTAACTCTCCTTGCGCCGCTTCCCCGTGCGCCGGCCCGAGGACATTGCCGCCTTGCCGCCGGTGAACGCCGCCCGTCCTGCCAGCCGCGCGGTGTACACGCCGGTGGTGCTCGCGTGATAGCCCTTGGCCCCGACGGCGCGGGCGAGCGTGCTGCGCGGGTCCTCACCGGCGGCGAGGAGGTCGAGGGCGTGGCGGAAGTCGTACACGGGCGACCACCCGAGCTCGTGCCGCGCGCGCTCGTTGACGTAGATGCGATCGATGCCCGGGAGCATCTTCCACCCGCGCCGGTCGTAGATCTCCTCGTAGTCGGGGAAGAGACGCCGGACGGCGGATGGGAGATCGCGGCGCGCCGACAGACGCACCGAGAGATTGTCCTCGCGCGCGAACGGGGTGGTGGCGCTGATGATGTAGCGGCCGAAGCCGAGCGCGGGCGCGCGCTCGAGCGCCAGCAGGTGTGCGCTCACCACGTCCTCGAGGTCGACGCGGCGGTAGAGGAGCTCGTTGACCTTGAGATTGAGGTCGTGGTAGCCGGCGCGGCGGTCCTCGACGTCGTCGCCCTCGGGGAAGAAGCGCGAGGTGCGGAGGATCAGGCAGGGCAGACCGTGGTCGCGCGCCACGAGCTCGCAGAGATCCTCGGCCGCCGTCTTCGTCGTCCCGTAGATGTTGCGCGGTACCGGCCGGACCTCCTCGGTGATCCACGCCGCCGGCTCGCCGTCGGCGGGGGTCAGCGCCCGCCCGAAGGCGCTCGTGGTGCTCGTGAACACGAACCGTCCCACCCCCGCGGCCACCGCCTCCTCGAGCAGGTTCAGGGTGCCGGTCACGTTTACATCGACGAATTCGCTGCGTCGGTGCGAGCTCACGTGGGGCTTGTGGAGCGTCGCCGTGTGCACGACCGCGTCGGCGCCGGCGAGGCAGCGCCGCACGCATCCTCGGTCGGCGACCGAGCCGAGCACGGTGGTGAACGGCGACGGGAGCACGTCGAGGCCGACGAGATCGACCTCACGCTCGCCGAGCACGCGCATGAGGGCCTCGCCGAGATGGCCCGAGCTACCGGTGACGAGAATCCTCATGGCACCCAACCCTAGACCCGCGCTCGCAGGGCGGACTTGAGCTCCTCGTCGCAGAACGCCGCCTCGATGGCGGTCAGGGTGATCTCGCGCAGGTCTTGCTCGCTCTGGCCCATGCGCTCGGCACACACCTGGTACTCGCCGGCGATGGTGGCGCCGAAGTAGGGCGGGTCGTCGGAGCCGAGGGTGACCTTGACGCCCGCGGCGCGCAAGCTCGCAAGCGGGTGGTCCTCGTAGCTCTCGTAGACCCCGAGGACGACGTTGCTCGTCGGGCAGGTGTTGAGGACGATCCCCCGCTCGGCGAGCTCGCGGACGAGGAGGGGATCCTCGATCGAGCGGACGCCGTGATCGATCCGGGTGATGGGGAGGGCGAGGGCGGCGCGCACGCTCGGCGGCCCCGCCCACTCGCCGGCGTGGATGGTGCACCCCAGGCCGCCGGCGGCGGCGACCCGGTACGCCTCGGCGAAAGCTTCGGCGGGGAATCCGGCCTCGTCCCCGGCCATCGAGAACCCGACGACGTAGGGGTGGGGGCGCTCGGCGGCGTAGCGGGCGACATCGAGGGCCCGCTCGACCCCGAAGTTCCGCACCGCGGAGACGAGGATGCGTCCCTCGATGCCGTGCTCGCGGCGAGCGTCGTCGATGCCCTGGGCGATGCCGTCGAGGTGCTCCTCATCGGTGAGCCCCACCGCGAGCGCGTGGTCGCGGGAGGCGGTGAGCTCGACGTAGATCGCTCCCCCGGCGGCGCAGTCGCGCAGGTACTCGTAGGTGATGTCGCGGTAGTCCTCCCCGGTGCGGATGACGCCGGCGGCGCGGTCGTAGGTGCGCAGGAAGTCGAGGAAGTCGGTGTAGTGAAAGCGCCCGTCGGGACTGAGGAGCCGCTCGGGGAGCGCCAGCCCGTTGCGCTCGGCGAGCCGGCGCACGAGCTCAGGCGGAGCGGTCCCCTCGAGGTGAACATGGAGCTCGGCTTGGGGCACCGTGCTCATCGGCCCAGCGCCTCGATCACCACCGGCGCCCCCGCGACCGCTCCGTCACCGACGAGGAAGGCATCGCGCAGCGCGGCGGCGGCACGCTCGAAGCTCGCAGTGTCGGCTGCGTGGACCACGGCCAGGGGCCGCTCACCGGGTCCCACCCGCTCGCCGAGGGCCGCCACCTCGGTGAGACCGACGCTGTGGTCGACGCCGTCGGTCTCGCGCACGCGCCCGCCGCCGAGACCGATGATGGCCACGCCCACGGCGCGCACGTCGATCTCGGCCACGACACCGGCGCAAGCGGGAAACACCTCGCCCGCGATCGGCGCCACCCGGAGATGACGCCGAGAGCGCTCGAGCAAGTCAGCCGGGCCCCCGAGCTCCCCGACCATGGCGGCGAAGCGCTCGGCCGCGCGTCCGCTGTCGAGCGCTCGCGCGGCCGCTTCGCCCCCGGCATCGACGTCGGGCGCCAGGCCTCCGAGCACGAGGAGCTCGGCGGTCAGTGCCAGCGTCACCTCGCGCAGGCGCGGATCGGAGGCGGCGCCCGTGAGATGGTCGATCGCTTCGGTGACCTCGACGGCGTTCCCCGCCGTGCGCCCGAGCACCTGGTTCATGTCGGTGAGGAGCGCCACCGAGGGCATGCCGTTACCGCCGGCGACCTCGACGATGGCCTGCGCGAGCTCCCGCGCGCGCTCGAGGTCGGGGAGAAAGGCCCCGGACCCGACCTTGACGTCCATGACGAGCGCGTCGAGGCCGGCGGCGAGCTTCTTGGAGAGGATCGAGGCGACGATGAGGGGGATCGACTCGACCGTGGCGGTGGCGTCGCGCACGGCATAGAGGCGGCGGTCGGCCGGGGCCAGGCTCGCGGTCTGACCGACGATGGCGCAGCCCGCGCGAGCGACCACCGAGCGCAGCACATCCGAGGAAGGGGCGACGTCGTAGCCGGGAATCGCCTCGAGCTTGTCGAGCGTCCCGCCGGTGTGACCGAGCCCGCGGCCCGAGATCATCGGGACGGCCGCGCCGCAGGCGGCGAGGATGGGCGCGAGGAGGAGGCTCACCTTGTCGCCCACGCCGCCGGTCGAGTGCTTGTCGAGCACGGGGCGGGCGGGACCGAGTCCGGCGTCACTCCAGTCGAGCACCTCGCCCGAGCGCGTCATCGCCCCGGTCAGGGCCACGCGTTCGGCCCCGGTCATTCCCCGCCACACGATGGCCATGGCCAGCGCCCCGACCTGGGCGTCGGTGACCGTGCCGTCGCTCACCCCGGTCACGAGCTCCTCGATCTCCCCCGCCGAAAGCTCGCCACCGTCGCGCTTGCGGCGGATGAGCTCAGCGGTGAGCATCGGCCCCGAGCCGCTCCACCAAGCCCAGCACCAGGCGGGTGAGGTCGCCGGCTGCCCCCTCGGCGTCACGCAACGTCTGCTCGTGACTGAGCGGCGTATCGCTCATGCCCTCAGCGTAATTGGTGATCACCGACACGGCCGCCACCCGCATCCCGCAGTGGCGCGCGAGCGCGGTCTCGTGCACCGTCGACATGCCGACGGCGTCGGCGCCGAGCACGCCAAAGGCGCGGATCTCCGCCGCCGTCTCGAAGCTCGGGCCGCTCACGGCCAGGTACACGCCCTCGGCGAGCCCGATCCCCAGCTCGCTCGCCGCCGCCCGGAGCTCGTCGAGGAGCGCCGGGTCGTAGGCGTCGCGCATGGGAGGAAAGCGGGGACCGACGGCGTCGTCGTTGGGCCCGGCGAGCACGTTGAAGCCGGTGAGGTTGATGTGGTCGGTGATCTCCATCAGCCGGCCGGGGCCGACGTCGGTGCGCAGCGACCCGGCCGCGTTGGTGAGGATGAGGATCTCGGCGCCCGCGGCCTTGAGCGCGCGCACGGGAGCGCGCAGGGCCTCGACGTCGCCGCCTTCGTAGAGATGGGCTCGGCCCTGAAGCACCGCCACGGGGACGCCCGAGATGCGCCCGAGGACGGCGCGGCCGGCGTGCCCCGCCACCGTCGGCTGGGGAAACCCGGGGAGCTCCCGGTAACCGACCACCACCGGGTCGGCGACGGCGTCGGCGACGGCGCCGAGGCCCGATCCCAGGATCACGCCCACGCGGGGCGGCGCCGGGGCGCGGGCCACGAGGACGGTGGCCGCCTCCCCACTCATCCCCTCAGCTCACCCCGCCCGAACGCCCCGGGCAGGAGCTCGCCCAGCGTCACCGTGCGCGGCGTCGCCCCGGGGCGGCCGAGGTACACGAGCACTTCGGCGGCCCCGAACTCGGACAGGCGCTGGCGGCACCCGCCGCAGGGCGGGCAGTGCTCGATGCGCTCGGCGACGACCGCCACCGCGGTGATCGCCGACTCGCCGGCGCTGACGAGGGCGCCCAGGGCCGAGGCCTCGGCGCACTGGCTCTGGGGATAGGCAACGTTCTCGACGTTGCCCCCCGCGTAGATGGCGCCGCTCGGCGCACGCACGGCGGCGCCGACCTTGAATCCCGAGTAGGGCGCATACGCGCCCAGCATCGCCCGGTCTGCGGCTCGCAACAGCGCCTGCGGCCCGTCGAGCAGGAGATCCGAGTAACCGGCGGCGACGAGCGCGTCGTCGGCGATCGCCAGCTCGGCGCGCAGGCGCGCGACCTTCTCGCGCGCGGCGGCGAGGTCGCTGCCGTCCGGGGCGAGGAGCGCCTCGAGCTCGAGGAAGGTCCCGAGCCCCTCGACCTCGTCGAGATGGATGCGCACGTTCTCCCACACGAACAGCCGTCGCCGCTTGGCCACCACCACCACCGTCCCGAGCGCCGCCTCGAGCGCCTCGCGGAGCACATCGGGCTCGGACGCCGGCGCCCGCACGTAGGCGCTCTCGCCCGGCTCCAGAGCATCGGCGCGCCGGTAGGCGATGAGCTCGCCCGCAGCCGACGCCCCCTCGCCCTCCTCACGGAGCTTGAGCCGGCCGTGGCGGGCGGCGAAGTAGGTGTCGCGCTGGATGAGCACGCCCCGGTCCTCGGCCCCTAACGCCCGGCAGCGCTCGGCGGCCGCCTCCACGCCGGCCACCCGGGCCTTGAGCTCGACGTTCACGCGCGCCATGGCGCGGCGAGCCTACCGGGAGCACCCGCCGTCCGTATAGCATCGCCGCGTGGCCCCGCAGCTCACCGTGATCGAGCATGCCGTGCTCGCCGACCGCCTCTCCGTGCTCCGCGACCGCGCCACCCCCCACGGGGCGTTCCGCCAGGCCCTCTACGAGTGCTCGGCGATCATGGCCGTCGAGGTCGCGCGCGAGCTCCCCGTCAAGGAGGTCGAGATCGAGACCCCCCTCGAGCCCACCCGCGGCGTACGCGTGCGCGACGACGTCGCCGTGGTGCCGGTCCTGCGCGCCGGCCTGGGGATGGTCGAGGGCTTCCTGCGCCTGCTCCCCGACGCCCGCGTCGGGCACCTCGGCATCCAGCGCGACCAGGAGGACCACGAGCCCGTCGACTACTTCGAGCGGCTGCCGCCGGGGCTGCCCGATGCCCGCGTGTACGTGCTCGACCCCATGCTCGCCACCGGCGGCAGCGCCGTCCGCGCCCTCCAGCACCTCAAGGACTCGGGGGCCCGGCACCTCGAGCTCGTGTGCCTGGTCGCCGCCCCCGAGGGGATCGCGGCGGTGGGGGCCGAGCACGGCGACGTCCGCATCTGGACCGCCGCCGTCGACCGCCAGCTCGACGAGAACGCCTACATCCGGCCCGGCCTCGGCGACGCCGGCGACCGGGTGTTCGGCACGCTCTGAGCTGAAGGGCCGTCCCGATCGAGCCACTTGTCGTGGGCGTGGTGCTGGAAGGAGCCCAGGCGCTCGAGCAGGGCGGTGGCCTCGCGCTCGACGAGCAGCGCGTCGCGGTGCTCGGCGTAGATGAAGCGCTCCTGGACCATGTGGTCGAGGAAGGCGAGCAGGCCGTCCCAGTAGCCGGCGACGTTGAGCATGCCGATGGGCTTGCGGTGCAGGCCGAGCTGACTCCAGGTGAACATCTCGAAGAGCTCGTCGAGCGTTCCCGTCCCGCCCGGCAGGGCGATGATCGCGTCGGCGAGCTCGGCCATCAGCGCCTTGCGCTCGTGCATGGTCTCGACTATGCGCAGGTCCGAGAGACCGGCGTGGGCGATCTCCGACTCGACGAGGCGCCGGGGAATCACTCCGATGACCTCGCCGCCGAGCTCGAGGGCGCCGTCGGCCACGGCACCCATGAGGCCGACGCTGGCGCCGCCGTAGACGAGGCCGATACGGCGCTCGGCGAGCAGGCGCCCGAGGCCCGCGGCCGCCTGCGCGTACTCGGGCCGGCGGCCCGGGCTCGAGCCGCAGAAGATGAGGACGCGCTCGAGCTTCATCGCCGCGCCAGCGTAGCCGCGGAAGCCGTGCCGCGGAGCGCTCCCTCGAGGGTGAGGATGCGGCGCAGGATGGCGAGCGAGGACGCGTAGGTGGAGTCCATCCCGTAGTAGCTGAGCCCGCGCGCCCCCAGGGTGCGCGCCTGCGTGTACGGGGTGTCGGAGGCGTAATGGATGATCCCCAGGTCGAGGGGAAGCTTCGAGAAGTTGACCGCCTCCCCCACCGGGTGGCGGTCGGCGTCGGCGATCTCGTAGACGGCGTTGCAGAACGGCCCCGCCTCCATCTCCACCACCGTGAACGCCTCGCGGTAATAGAAGTCGAGGTAGGAGCGGTTCTGCAGGAAGGTGCTCTTGACGGTAACCGCGCGCTGGTTGTCGAGGCCGGTCCCGAAGCGCAGGTCGGCGGCGAGGTCGTCGACGCTGAAGGCGTTGTCGAGCCAGTACGTCGAGCGCGAGTGCTCGTCGTGGACGACGCTCGAGATCATCACGTCGCCGACGTCGGCGTTCAGGGTCGCGGCCTTGCCGAGGATGTAGACCCCGCGCAGGGCGGCGCGGTCGACGGCGACCTCGCGAAGGATGTTGTAGGCGGCGACGCCGAGCGGATAGTCGATGTTGACGAGGACGGCGTCGCTCGCCGCCAGCGCCTCGGCGTCGACGTCGCCGATGCGGGGATCGAGGCCATCGGCGCGCAGCGCCCCCAGCGGGAGGATCTGCGCAGGGACGCGCAGAGCGGTGCTGCTCGGCATGTGGGTGACGCCGCTGGCCTTCTCGGCGGCGCGGCGCTCGGCGGCGCCCTCCTCACCCTTGGCGGTGAAGTAGAGGCGCGCGACGTAGTACAGGAAGTTCTCCCACGAGCCCTCGGTGCGGCCCTCGCGGAAGGCCGCGAGCTCGTGGCGGAGGATGTCGTCCTCGGGCATGGTCTCGACGAAGGCGATGAGCTCCTGCTCGCGGTCGCGGGCGATCGGAGTGGCGATGTTGACGAGGCTGTGGGTGTTGGAGCTCACGAAGTACAGGGGCCGCTCGGTCAGCCCCTCGCCCGCGAGCTCGGCGCTCACCGGGGCCCACCAGCGCCGGGTCACCCGCGCGTAGCCGGCGTTGGTGCCCCCGAGCATGCGTATGCGCAGCGACATGCGCCGGTCGGCGATCAGCCGCAGGCGCTCGGCGCAGCCCTCCCCCCAGGCCTCGCACAGGCGTCGCCAGTCCTCCGCGCTCCCCCCGAGCAGGCGCGCGCAGTCTTCGGGCGAGGGCTCCCGGTCGCCTACCGCCTCGCGCCAGCCCGCCGCCCGCTGGCGCACGTGGATCTTGTTGCGCTCGATCTGGAAGGCCACCAGGGTGGGCACGAGGTCGTCGACGTCGGACGCGCTGGGGAGGAGCACGGCCAGGGTGCCCGCGCCGTCGTCGAACCAGCGCCGGCGCCGGGCCGGGGCCTCGGCCTCGCTCCAGGACTCGACCGGCATCCCGGCCGCCACCAGGGCCTCGA
Organism: Solirubrobacteraceae bacterium; assembly: GCA_035552815.1. Lineage (GTDB taxonomy): Bacteria > Actinomycetota > Thermoleophilia > Solirubrobacterales > Solirubrobacteraceae > Palsa-465. The sequence continues at coordinate 12,287 of DASZKU010000344.1, forward strand.
CGTCCTGGCCCATGGCCACCCGGTCGGCGTCGATGATCCCGTCGGCGAGGCGGCGGATGGCGTAGATGAAGGCGCCGAGGTCGAGCTCGTCGCTGGCGGCAAGGGGGTGGAGGCTCGAGCCGATCGCCTTGTGCGAGGGCTCGAGCACGCGCAGATGGGTCTCGCCGCTCGAGCGCAGCAGGGTGGTGTAGGTGCGCTGATAGAGCTCGATCTCATCGCTCAGGCGGGTGCCCGAGTCGCTGAGGGTGGTGAGAGCGAGGCTGGCGACGGCCACAGCTATTCCTTTACGTAGGGGATTCCGCTCGCTGCGGGCGGGCGCGAGCGGCCGATCACGCCGGCGACGGCGACCAGGGTGAGCACGTAAGGCAGCGCCTGGAACAGCGTACCCGCGGTCTGGGAGAACTGCGGGAGGCGGTCCGCGAGCGCGCTCGAGAAGCCGAAGACGAGCGTCGCCACCAGGGCGCCCAGGGGCCGCCAGCGCCCGAAGATGACCGCCGCCAGGGCGATGAAGCCCCGGCCCTCGGTCATGTCCTGGCTGAACGAGCCTACGAAGGCCACTGACAGGTACGCCCCGCCGAGCGCCGCGAGCATCCCCGACACGACCACGGCCAAGTAGCGGATTCGCAGCACCGGCAGGCCGACGGTGTCCGCCGCGCGTGGCTTCTCGCCCACCGCGCGCAGGCGCAGGCCCCAGCGCGTGCGGAACAGGAAGATGGCGAGGAGGGGGACGAGGGCGATCCCCAGCCACGTCATCAGGTTGGCGTCACCGATGGCGGCGCCGAAGAAGCCGTCGTGCTGGATCAGGGGGAGCTTCACGTTCGGCACCTGAGAGATCTTCGAGGGCGTGCCATTGGGACCGTAGTGCGCGGTGAAGAAATAGCCGGTGATGCCGAGGGCGAGGAAGTTGATCCCGGTCCCGCTCACCACCTGGTTGGCGCGCAGGTGGATCGAGAACACCGCGTGCACGAGGGCGAGGAGGCCGCCGGCGACGGCGGCGACGAGGAGCCCGAGGACCCACGAGCCGAGGACGTCGGCGCCCCAGATGCCGAAGAAGCAGCCCATGAGCATCATGCCCTCGAGGCCGATGTTGATCACCCCGCTGCGCTCGGAGATGATCCCCCCGAGCGCGGCGAAGAGGAGCGGGGTCGCGTAGCGCAGGGCGGCGGCGACGAGGGCCGACCAGGTGAAGACGACCTTGAGGTTCCCGACCCCGGCCCGCGTCGAGAGGATGGCGCCGGCGATCCCCACCACCCCGAGGGCGATGGCGCCGACCCCGGGCCGGCGCTCGCCGGCGGCGACGGCGAAACCCCCGGCGGCGACGGCCGCGATCCCGAGGATGACCGAGGGCACCGGCGTGCGCACGAGCGCGGGAGGAAGGGTGATGACCCACGCCAGGACCGCGAGGACGATGCCGGTGATGGCCACCCGCCTCGGTGACACGGTGCCCGCGGGCACCGCCGCGATCGCCCCGGCGCTCATGGCGTACCGCCCGTCGAGGCACCGTCGGCGCTCGCCGCCGCTTCGGCGCGGTCCGGTCGCCGGCGCCGGAGGCCGACGGCGATCCCCCGGCCCGAGCGGAGCACCCGGAGGGCGATGAGGTCGGTGGAGACGAGGAGGACGATCAGGCCCTGGATCATGTACGTGAGGTACTGGGCGAGGTTGGGGTCGAACACCGTCGGGTCGAGATTGCGCTCGGAGGTTCCCGTGAGCAGCGAACCGAAGAGGAGGGCGGCGGCCACCGTGCCGATTGCGGTGTTGCGCCCGAGGAGGGCGACGGCGATCCCCAGGAAGCCGATCTGCGAGGCCTGGATGTCGTTGGTGAAGAGCTGGAACTTCCAGCCGAGGATGTCGAGCGCGGCGGCGACGCCGGCGAACGCCCCGCAGAAGAGCATGACCTTGACGTAGCTGCGCCCGACGTTCATCCCCGCGTAGCTCGCCGCGTCGGGATTGAAGCCGACCGCGCGCACCTCGTAGCCGAGCCGCGTGCGATTGATGATGACCCCGAATACGACCACGAGCGCCAGGGCGATGAAGATCCCGATGTCGAGGCCTTGGAGGTTCGGGTTGCCCCAGAACACGGGGAGCTTGGCCGAGGCGGCGATGGTCTTGGACACGGGCACCGAGCTCTGGGCCGGATCCTGGAGCGGCCCTCCGAGCTGGAAGAGGTAAACGCCGAGCCAGACGGCGATCCAGTTGAGCATGATCGTCGAGATCACCTCGTGGACCCCGAGCGTCGCCTTGAGGACGCCGGCGATGCCCGCCCACGCCGCCCCCGCGAGCGCGGCGGCGACGATGGCCAGGGTGATGTGGAGCACCGGCGTCATGCCCGAGAGCGAGGAGCCGATCCACACGGCGACGATCGCCCCCACCGTGTACTGGCCCTGGCCGCCGATGTTGAAGAGGCCGGCCCGGAAGGCGAACGCGACGGCGAGGCCGACGAGGATCAGGGCCGTCGTCTCGATCAGCGTCTGCTGGAGCTCGAGCGCCGCCGTCGTCCGGGCGCTGCCGCTGATCCACGGGAACAGCCAGTTGAGCCCCGTGCCGTTGAACACCGCCTTGTAGGTGCTCAAGGGGTCGTGGCCGGTGATGAGGACCACGAGCCCGGCGACGACGAAGGCGATGACCGTGGTGAGGATGGGGACGACGGCGCCCCCGAGACCGCGGACGTAGGCGTTCAGCCGCGCCGGTGAGCGCAGGGCGGCCTCGACGTGCTCGTCGCCGGCAAGCTCGACTTCGAGCTCCTCGTCCTCGGGGCTCACCGCTCACCCCTCGAGTTCGCCGTCAGGCGAACTCGCAAGGAAAGACATGGACGTCTTTCCCGCCCCCGTCATCGCGATCCCGAGCTCCTCCTCGGTCGCCTCGGGCGGGAACTCGCCGGCGATCTTCCCTTCGTAGATGACGAGGATGCGGTCGGCCACCGCCCGCACCTCCTCGTATTCGAGCGAGACGAGGAGGATGGCCCGGCCCGCGTCGCGCTCGGCGACGAGGCGGCGGTGGACGAACTCGATGGCGCCGACGTCGAGACCGCGGGTGGGCTGATGGGCGATGAGGACCTTGGGATCGGAGGCGATCTCACGGGCCACGCACACCTTCTGCTGATTGCCTCCCGAGAGCGAGGAGGCGAAGGTGTCGGTGTCGCCGCCTCTGACGTCGTACTCGCGCAGCAGGCGCCCCGCGCGCTGGCGCATCAGGCGCAGGCGCAGCCACCCGAGCGCGCTCAGGAGCGGCTTGCGGTACTCGCGCAGCGCGAGGTTCTCGGTCAGGGTGAAGGGGAGCACGAGGCCGCGGCGATGGCGGTCCTCGGCGATGTGCGCCACGCCGGCGTCGGTGGCGGCGCGCACGCCCCGGCCGGCGATGTCGCGGCCGGCCACCGAGATCCGGCCCGACTCGGGGGCGCGCAGGCCGGTGATGGCCTCGACGAGCTCGTGCTGGCCGTTGCCGTCGACGCCGGCGAGGGCGACGATCTCCCCCGCCCGCACGGTCAGCGAGAGGCCGGCGACCGCCTCGAGCTCGCGGTCGTCGCGGACGTGGAGCTCCTCGACGGCGAGCAGGGGCTCGCCCGGGCGGCCGGCGGTCTTCTCGAGCGAGAGGACGACGTCACGCCCGACCACGAGGCGGGCAAGGCTCCGCTCACTGGCGCCCTGGCGGGGCACGGTGTCGACCCGCTTGCCGCGGCGCAGCACCGTGATGCGGTCGGCGACCTCGAGAACCTCGGCGAGCTTGTGGGTGATGAAGACGATCCCCGTCCCGTCCTCCTTGAGGCGGTGAAGGACGCTCACGAGCTCCCGCACCTCCTGCGCGGTGAGGACGGCGGTCGGCTCGTCGAGGACGAGGATGCGCGCCCCCCGGTAGAGCGCGCGCAGGATCTCGACCCGCTGCTGGGCCCCGACGCTGACGTCTTCGATGACGGCGTCGGGGTCGACGGCGAGGCCGTAGCGGTCCGAGAGTTCGCGCACGCGGGCGCGAGCCGCCCCGAGATCGAGGAGGCCGCCTCCCCGGCTCGGCTCTTGGCCGAGGACGATGTTCTCGGCCACGGTCATCACCGGGACGAGCATGAAGTGCTGGTGGACCATCCCGATCCCCAGCGCGATGGCGGTCGCGGGCGAGTCGATCTCGGCCGGCTTGCCGTCGACGAAGATCTCGCCCTCGGTCGGCTTGTAGAGGCCGTAGAGGACCGACATCAGCGTCGACTTGCCGGCGCCGTTCTCGCCGAGGAGCGCGTGGACCTCGCCACTCCGCACGTCGAAGTCGACTCGGTCGTTGGCGACGACCGAGCCGAACTTCTTCGTGATGCCCCTGAGCTCTAGTACCGGGGGCGCGTCAGGCTCCATTCAGTCCGTGATTATGGAACGGTATTGGGGATGTTGGCGATCTTGCCGGACTTGATCTCCGTGTAGATCTTGGCGATCTGCGGCGCGAACTTCAGCCCGGCGGGACCGATCTTGCCATAGCCGATGCCGCCGTTGGCGATGTCGTTGGTCACGTCGGCCCCCGGGGCGAACTTGCCGGCCATCGCGTTCTTGATCGCGTTGACCACCGCCACATCGACCTTCTTCTCCGCCGAGGTGAGGATGTAGGACCCGAGATAGGACTGATCGGCGTCGACGCCGATGCCCTGCACGCCGCCCTGCTGGGCCGCCGACAGGGCTCCGAGCCCGCAGGCGCCGGCGACCTGGAAGACGACCTTCGAGCCCTGCTGGATCTGGTTGAGCGCGATCTGCTTGCACTTCGTCTGGTCGACGAAGTCCTGCGAGTAGCCGTTCAGGGTCTTGATCCCCGGGTCGGCCTTCTTCGCGCCGGCCTGGTAGCCGGCGATGTAGTGATCGACGGGCGGGATCTTCTGCCCGCCAACGCTCGAGATCGTCTGGTATCCGTGCTCCTTGGCGTACAGTCCGGCGAGGTAGCCGGCCAGGTAGCCCGCCTCCTGCTCCTTGAACAGCAACCCCTCGATGTTCTTGGGGTCACCCTTCTCGGCGAGGGCGTCGGAGTCGATCATCGCGAACTTGACGTTGGGGAACTGCTTGGCCACCGAGTCGGTGGCCGCCGCCATCAGGAAGCCCACCGGAATGACGAGGTTGTAGCCCTGCTGGGCGAGCGTTGTCAGGTTCGGCAGGTAGTCGGCGCCCGAGCTCGAGGGCAGGACCCGACCCTGAATCCCCAGCTCCTTCTCGGCGGTGAGCAGCCCCATATAGGCCAAATGGTTGAAGCCGTGGTCGTTGAGCCCGCCGATATCGGTGACCAACCCGACCTTGAACTTCGACCCCGAGGTCGTGGTGGAGCTCGTCGAGCCGCCGCTGGTTGTGCTCGTGCTCGTGGTATTACTGCTGCTCCCGCAGGCCACGAGCACCGCGGCAACCACCACTGCCCCGACGACCGCGGCCCCGAGGCGCGTCATCCTTGCCCTCACAACAACTCCTCTCGTGCGTGGAGAAAGCGCGAACCTAACACACGATTCGGACTCCAAGGAGTGGGGGCGGGCGTCACACGCGAACCTAACAGTCGGTCGTGCGCTCGATGATCTCGGCGATCGCCGGGGCGTGAGCCGGCGATCGCCGCGTGATCTACCCCGTCGTCGTGGTGGCGGTGCTCGGCGGTCCGAGACGGCCGGTCACGCCGCAGGCCTTGAAGGCGGCCTGCCTGGCCGAGCTGTTGGCGCCGCCTGCCCCGCCGCCTGCCCCGCCGCCTGCCCCGCCGCCGCCCCCGCCGCCGAAGCCGCCGGCGGGCGGCGTCCCGGTGCGGTTGGTGCCGGTTGCGCCCGGGGGACGCGCCGGAAGGGTGACGCCGTGCTTCTTCAGGCACGACACCAGGGCCGTGCGACTGGTGCTCGAACCACCGGCGGCCGCGGAGCCTGACGAGGTCGAGGTGGTGGTCGCGGTCGTCGAGGAGCCGCTGCCGCACGCGGCAATCGCGATCGTCGCGGCCAGCGCGGCAATGACGATCACGAGCCGCAGCGTTCGCCGACGGGCCTTACTGGGGGATCTCATGTTGGGTCCTTGTTCCTTTCGTGGTGGGGTTGATCAGCCGCCGCTGGCGGAGGTGGCGCTCGCCGAGCCGGCGCCGGTGCTCGTCGCACCGGTGGTCCTGGCGCCCGAGTCGCTGACCGAAGTGGCGACGACGGTGCCGCTCGAGTTCTTCACACCCTGGATGACGACGGTGTCACCGGGATGGAGCGAGCCCTTGGAGACGGCCAGGCTCTTGGTGAGCTTGGTCGTGCCCGAGAGCGTGACCTTCACGGTGTTGCCGCTGGTGTCGGTGAGGTAGACGGTGTTGCCGTTGACGCTCGAGATCGTCCCGATCGAGGCGCTGCCGCCAGCGCCGGCGGCGCCGCCGGCGCCCCCGGGAGCGCCGCCCCCTCCGCCGCCGAAGCGCCCGGCGAACCCGGCGGCGCCCGCGCCCGCTCCGGCCGCCGCGGTTGGGGTAGCGGCGGACGCGCTGCTGCTGAGCTGGCCCTTCTCGACGCTGACGCCGCCGAAGAAGCCGCCGGCGCACGTGACCACGGCGGCAAGCGCGGCGGTCTTGCGGTTGAAGAAACGCCGGCGGGGGCGACCCGGGGTCGTCGTCGTCGGGTCGGGCTCGGACTCGGACTCGGACTCGGACGATTCCCAGTCCCGGTCGTGGCTGTCGTAGGGGACGGCGCTCATGGTGATTCCTCTCGGTCGAAGTGGTCGGTCATTCGAAGCGCAGGGCTTCGATCGGTCGCATGGCCGCGGCGCGGCTGGCCGGGTAGGTGCCGAAGAACAGGCCGGTTACCAGGGCGGCGCCGAAGGCCAGCGCCACCGAGTACGGCGCGATCACGGGCTGCACGCCGGCGATGGTGAACTGGCTGCCGATCACCCCGAAGAGGACCCCGGCAAACCCTCCGAGGAGTGAGACGAGCACTGCCTCGATGAGGAACTGGGTGAGGATGTCGCTGCGCCGGGCCCCCAC
>DASZKU010000345.1:0-10021 GCA_035552815.1 Solirubrobacteraceae bacterium
CTTCGACCTCGCCATCTCCGAGTACGGCGCGAGCATCTGGTGCGACCCCTACCGCTGGCTTCCCGAGGCGGCGCGGCTGCTGCGCCCCGGAGGCCGGCTCATCTTTCTCGTCAACGGCGTCCTGGCCATGCTCACCCTCCCCGACGAGGAGGACGGCGCCGCCGGCGAGCGTTTCCTGCGTCCCTATTTCGGCATGCACCGCTTCGAATGGTCAGACGACGATTCGGTCGAGTTCCACCTCCCCCATGGCGAGATGATCGCCCTCCTGCGCAAGTCCGGCTTCGCGATCGAGGAGCTCATCGAGATCCGCCCCCCCGACGGCTCGACGACCACGTACCCGTGGTTCACCCTCGAGTGGGCGCAACGCTGGCCCTGCGAAGAGGTGTGGAAGGCGGTCAGGGCGTAGGCATCAATCATGTCGATCCGGTACTCCGCCGCCTTGGCGCCCGCCTTGCGCATGCACTCCGCGATCTCCTCCTCGCTGAGCTCGGGCGCCGGCGAGGTGCGGGTGGGCACGGGGTCGCCGAACTCGGCGAAGTAGCGCTCGAGTCCGGCGGGCGACACGAGGCAGAGCATGCGGACTGGTCCATCGGTGGGATTGACAAAGGAGTGGGGCGCGAGGGCGGGGATGTTCACCGTCTGGCCCGCGGTGGCAACGGCGCTCTCGCCGCGCAGCGTGACGCGGAGCTCGCCCTCGAGGATGTGGAACATCTCCTCGAAGTCGTGGCGGTGCGGCGGCGGTCCGCCGCCCGCGGGCACGAGCATGTCGATGAGCGCGTAGCGCCCCGCGGTCTGGGTGCCGTCGACGAGGATGGTGTAGGTGTCACCCACCACGCCGAGGTGAGTGAGGCTCTCGTCGTCGGCGTCGACGTGGGACAGCGCGCGAGTCGCGTCGTCAGGGGGGAGTGGTTCATCGGCCATGGGACGCTCCTATTGATGTGGGCGAGCCACGAGGTTACCACAAGGTCTTGTGCATACAAGGCCTTGTGTCTGCCCTCGCCCGCCGCTACCATCGCATCGTCGTGAGCGCGCGAGGCGAAGCCCAGGTCGAGGACCGCTGGGAGCACTGGCTCGTCCACCTGCTCTGGAACGTCTCCACGCGCACCTCGGCCCTCGGCGAGGCCGCCCTCGAAGGCACGCCGCTGACCCTCGCCGGGCTCGGACTGCTCGAGAACGTCTCTGCCCGGCCCGGGATCACCATCGCCGGGATCACTCGCCGCGCGCCGCAAACCCAGCAGGCGCTCAGCCAGATCGCCGCCCGGCTCGAGAAGCTCGGCCTGATCGAGCGACGGGTGCCGAGAACCGGACGTGGCGTGAGCCTGCACCTCACTGCGGCGGGGGCACGCGCCCGCCGGCAGGCCCACGACGCGATCGAAGCGTTCGAGTCCGATGTCAAGCAGGCGCTCAGGCCCGCCCGCCACGAGCAGCTGACCAAGCTTCTCGAAGAGACCAAGACCGCGATCGTCGAGCTCGCCGCCCGGCGTCGGGCCACCGGCGAGAGCACGAGAACCGGCCCGGGACGTCGGGCCGGCGGCGGAAGCACGAGAACCGCCGGGGGCGTCGAGTAGCCTCGAAGCCATGGCCGATTTACAAGCTGCCACCCCCGAGGCGCAAAGCACCCTCCCCGGCCCCTTCCCCGTCGGCCAGTACGCGGCGCAGCTCAAGCGGCGCCTGCAGGAGTTCGCCCGCGTCCAGCTCGTCGGGGAGGTGTGGGGGTTCAAGAACAGCCGCGTGCGCGTGTACTTCGAGCTCCGCGACGCCCGCGGGGCGGTGCCGTGCTCGATGTGGCGCACCGACTTCGACGCCCTCGGGCTGACCCTGGCCGACGGGATGCGCGTGGTCGCGGGCGGCGGCTGCGACTACTACCCCGGCTCCTCCTCCTCCTCGCCGTCGTTCTCCTTTGACGTCACCGAGCTGCGCATCGCAGGCGAGGGCGACCTCCTCGCCGCGCTCCAGCGCCTGCGCCGGCAGTTCGACGCCGAGGGACTCTTCGAGCCCCAGAAGCGCCTGCCGCGACCGCTCGTGCCCCGCACCATCGGCGTGGTCACGGGCGAGCAGGGCAAGGCGCGCGACGACGTGCTCGCGGGTCTGCGGCGGCGCGGGTGGGCGGGGCGGCTCGTGTGGGCCTTCGTTCCCGTCCAGGATCGTCACGCCGCGCCCCGCATCGCCGCCGCCCTGCGCGAGCTCGCGGCCACCCCCGAGGTCGAGGTGGTGATCGTCGCGCGCGGCGGGGGATCGCTGGCCGACCTGCTCGCCTTCTGCGACGAGACGCTGTGCCGGACGGTGGCGCTCCTGCGCACTCCGGTGATCGCCTCGGTGGGACATCACACCGACCGGACCCTGATCGACGACGTGGCCGCCGTGTCGTGCTCGACGCCGACGCACGCCGCCGAGGCGGCCGTGCCCATCGACTGCCGGGCCGCGCGCAGCGACCTGGCCGCGAGCGCCCGCCAGCTCGAGCGCCACGGGCGCGTCGCCGTGCTCAGCCGCGCGCGCACCCTCGTCCAGCTCTCCCGGGCGCCCGCCGAGCACGTCGCCCGCCGCCGCGTCGAGCTCCACCAGCGCCTGCGCGAGCTGCGGGCGAGCGCGCGGCGGCAGGTGGCCGAGGGGCGCCGGCTCGCGAGGAGCCACACCGTCGTCCTCGAGCGCAAGCAGGGCGTCGCCGGCGCCGACCTCGCGCGCCGGCGGGCCGAGCTCCACGGGCGCGCCCGGCGCTTCGCCGCGGCCGACGCCGAGGCGGTGGTCCGCCGGGCCGAGAATCTCGAGCGCCTCGCCCTCGCCCTCGCCGCCCACGACCCCGAGCGCACGCTCGCGCGGGGGTACGCGCTCATCGAGGACGGCGCCGGGGAGCCGGTGACCACGGCAGCCCGGGCGCGCGCGGCGGGAGACGTCGGCCTGCGCTTCCACGACGGGCGCGTGGGCGCCCGCGTCGAAGACGGGGAGGATCCACGCCCGTGAGCGAGCGCACGTACGAGAGCGCCGCCGCGCGCATCGAGGAGATCATCCGCCGCCTCGACTCGGGCGAGGCGGGCCTGCGCGAGACCCTCGACCTCGTCAAGGAGGGCCGCGAGCTCGTCGAGTACTGCGCGGCGGAGCTCGAAGCCGTGGGTCGCGGGCTCGAGGAGCTCAGGCTCGAGGAGCTCGTGACCCGGCTCGAAGCCGGCGCGCGGGAGTCGGCCGGATGACGTCCATATCATCCGGTTCCATGACCACCTTCGACCTGCTCTCAGGGATCCCCGTCGAGATCGAGGGCTATGTCCTCGAGGGCCTGGGGGCCGAGGTCTCGAGCGGCTTCGAGCGCCTGACCACGGTCGTCCACCTCCGCGGCGCCGGGCACGAGGGCGTGGGCGAGGACGTCGTCTACGACGGAGTCGACCAGATCGCCATGCAGGAGGCCGGCCCCGTCCACGACCTGGCGGGTCGCTACACCCTCGGCGAGTTCTGCGCCCTCATCGACTCGCTCGACCTCTTCCCCGTCGAGCCCCAGCGCGACGTCTCGCGCCTGTACCGCCGGTGGACGTTCCACAGCGCCGCCCTCGACCTCGCGCTGCGCCAGGCCGGGCGGCCGCTCCACGAAGTCCTCGGGCGCGAGCCTCGCCCGGTCACCTTCGTCGTTTCCCTGCGCCTGGGCGAGCCGGCCTCGCTCGACCCGCTCACGCGACGCCTCGAGCGCTATCCCACCCTGCGCTTCAAGCTCGACCCCACCACCGACTGGGATCCCGAGCTCATCGCCGCCCTGGTGGCCACCGACGCCGTCGATTCCGTCGACTTCAAGTCCCTGTACCGCGGCACGGTGGTCGACCAGGCCACCGACCCCGTCCTCTACCGGCGGGTCGTCGACGCCTTTCCCAATGCGTGGATCGAGGATCCCGACGTCGTCGACGCGGAGTCCGCCGCCATCCTCGCCGACCATCACGACCGCATCACCTGGGACGCCCCCATCCATTCGATCGCCGACATCGAGGCGCTCCCCTTCGCCCCCCGCATGGTCAACATCAAGCCTTCACGGATCGGCTCCCTCCCCGACCTGTGCGCGAGCTACGACTACTGCGCCGAGCGGGGGATCGGCGCCTACGGCGGCGGTCAGTTCGAGCTCGGGCCGGGACGCGGCCAGGCCCAGTACCTCGCCTCCCTCTTTCACCCCGACACCCCCAACGACCTCGCTCCCGCGGGATACAACGTGAACGACCCCGCCGACGGCCTCCCCACGAGCCCCCTCCCGGTGGCCGCCGACGCGACGGGGTTCCGCTGGGCATAATTGCCCGCGATGGGCACGAGCGATTCCCGGCCGGCGACGGCCCTTGACGGCACCGTCGCGCTGGTCACCGGCGCCTCCAGCGGCTCCGAGCGGGCGGCCTGAGCGAGACCTTGGTGGAGCGGCTCGGGATCGCTGGTGCGGGCGCGATCGCCTGCGGCCTCGCGGCGACGGCGGCACGCGCCGGCGAGGTCATGCTCTGGGCGCGCTCGGACGGCTCGGCGCGCCGCGCCCGCGCCCGCGTGGCCAAGACCCTGTCGAGGATCGACGACGGGGTGATCGATCCCGAGCGCGTCCAGGTCGTCACCGACCTCGCCGCCCTCGCCGCGGGAACCTTCCTCGTCGAGGCCGTCGTCGAGGACCATGCCCACAAGAGCGCGCTCCTCCGCGACCTCGGCCGTCACGCCGACCCCGACGCGATCCTCGCCACGACGACGTCCTCGCTCTCGATCGCCGAGCTCGCCGACGCCGCCGGACGACCCGAGCGCTTCGTCGGCCTCCACGTCTTCAACCCGGTTCCGCGCATGAAGCTCATCGAGCTCGTGTTCCCCGGGACGGCGAACCCCGACACGCGGGCGCGGGCCCAGTCACTGTGCGAGACGCTCGAGAAGACCGCCGTGGAAGTCCCCGACATCCCCGGCTTCGTGGTCAACCGCCTGCTCTTCCCCTATCTCTTCAGCGCCGTCGAGCTCATGGCGGAGACCGGGCTCCCCCCCGAGAGCGTCGATAACTGCATGACCCTGGGGGCCGGTCAGCCGATGGGGCCGATCGCGCTGCTCGACTTCGTCGGGCTCGACGTCTCGGAGGCCATCGGCGAGGCGATCGGCGCGCGCGTGCCCGCCACGCTCCGGGCGCTGGTGCAAGAAGGCTCGCTCGGACGCAAATCCGGGCAAGGCTTCTATAGCTACGAGTAATCCTTTAAGGATCGTTCATCTGCCGCGAGCACACTGTCGCTTGCGACGTACCTCATAGCAGCACCTCCTCCCCAGAAGCACAGAGACCGGCCCGTCCCCGCGGGCCGGTCTTTTTTTAAGCGCTCTCGAAATTGAAGCCGGCCCCCCCGAGGGCCGGCCTCATCTCTCCTCTCGCAGCCGCCGGGCGAGACCCGGAGCGCGGCGCTGAGCCGCACGGCCGATGCAGCGCACAATGTAACGAATGGTGCGATCACGTGCGCCGGCGGCGGCGCTCAGGCCCCGGATCCGCCGGCCCGCTCGGCCCCGGCGCGACTGCCGCCCCGCTGCCTGATGCGCACCGCCTCGATCCGGTTCTCGCGCACCGACTCGACGCGGATCGAGTAGCCGTTGGCGGTGATCGTGTCCCCGCGCTTGGGGAGCCGGCCGAGCTCGGCGAACACGAAGCCACCGACCGAGTTATAGGCGTCGGTGTCAACCGGCAGTTCGAGCCCGTAGTCCTCGAGGTCGGTGACGGCGACGTGGCCGCGCACGAACCAGTCTCCGTTGGCGAGCCGCCGCACCGCGCCGCCCGCGGGGTCGGTCTCGTCGGAGATCTCTCCCACCACTTCCTCGATGATGTCCTCGACGGTGACGATGCCCGCGGTGCGCCCGTACTCGTCGATGACGATGGCGAGCTCGGTGCGCTCGCGCTGGAGGTCGGCGAGGAGGTCGTCGAGGGGCTTGGTCTCGGGGATGATCGGCGCCTCGCGGACGACCGGCTCGAAGTGCGCCTCGGGACCCTCGGTCATCAGGAGCTTGACGAGCGCGTTGGCGTGGACGATCCCGCGCACGCGATCCTGGTTGCCGGCCTCGGTGACGACGAGGCGCGTATGGCCGGTGGAGACGCACAGGCGCAGGGCGTTCTCGACGGTGTCGTCGAAGTCGACGGTGACGACGGCGGGGATCGGCGTCATCACCTGGCGCGCCTCCTGCTCGTGAAGGTGGAACACCCCGGTGAGCATCTCCGCCTCGCCGGCGTCGATCTGCCCGCCGGTGAGCGAGTCGGCGATGATCCGCTTGATGTCCTCGGGGGTGCCGTTATCGGCGTCCTCGGCATCGGGGTCGGTCCCCAGCGATTTCAGGATCGCGCGCGAGGATACGTTGAGGACGATGATGAAGGGATGGAACATCATCCGGAAGAAGCGCAGCGGGCGCGCGAGGCGCCGCGCCACCCCTTCGGCGTGCTGGAGCACGTAGAGCTTGGGGACGACCTCCCCGACCACGCTCTGGGCGGTGATGATGAGCAAGTAGCTGACGACCACGGCGATGATCACCGCCGCCGTGTGCCCGACCGGCCCACCCAGGGGATGCTCGAGCAGGTGGGCGATGGTGGGCTCGCCGAGCGCGCCGATGCCGATCGAGGCCATGGTGATCCCCACCTGGCAGGCGGCGATGTAGTCGCCGATCTCCTCGACCTGCTGGTGGGCCAGGTGCGCTCCCTTGACCCCCGCCTCCGCGAGTGCCTCCAGGCGCGAGCCCCGCGAGCGCACCAGGGCGTACTCGGCCATCACGAAGAACGCGTTCAGGAGCACGAGCACCGCGGTGGCGATGAGAAGCAGCGCGCTCACTCAGGAGGTCACGGCGCCGCCCGGTGCGCCGTTACTTCGGGATGGGTCGTCGTCGGACATGCAGCGACGGCCCGAACGGTAGCAGCCGTGGCAGCCGATCCCGGCGAGCGTGGTCAGCGGGGAGGCGCGCCCGCGCCAGTGTCCACGCTCGCGGCGCCGACCCGCGCGCCGTACGGCCCCGCCCCGGTGACGCACACCGCGCCGCAGCGCGCGGCCAGCGCCAGCGCCTCCTCGACGTCGAGCCCGGCGCCGAGGCCGAGGGTGAGGGCGGCGGCGAAGGAGTCTCCGGCGCCGTAGGTATCGACCACGGAGCCGGGGAGGGGCGCGGCCTCCCAGGTGCCGGTGCGGCCCTCGGCGGCGGTGAAGGTGCCCCCGCCGACGCTCCCGGTGGAGACGACGAGGCGAGGCGGGGGATCGAGGTCGCCGGGGGCGTAGCGCTCGCCCGGATCGCGACCGCTGTGGACGAGGGCGTCGAGCTCGACCCCGGACTCGGCGAGGGCCGGGCCCACCCGCGGCGTGGCCACGAGCACCCGTGCCCGGCGCGCCGCCCGCAGCGCCGCGGCGTCGCCGGCGGTCGCGTAGACGGCGTCGCAGGAGGCGAAGTAGTCCCACGGCAGGTCGTCGGTGCCCGCCGGCGCCAAGCGCTCGCCGATCACCGTGATCGTGCGCTCGCCGTCGTCGTCGATGAAGGTCTCGGCGCGTCGCTGAGGCTTGCGGTGCCAGGCGGCCTCGACGCGGACGCCGTAGTCCTCGAGGCCGGCCTGCGCGAGCCGCCCCACCGCGTCGTCCCCGAGGGCGGTGAACAGGGTGGCGTGGCCGGTGAGGCGCGCGAGCTGGACCGCCGCCACCCCGCCGCCTCCGGCCGGTTCGGTGAACGACCGGCGGGCATGGACGATCTCCCCTGCCACCGGCACGTGCGCGACCTCGAGGAACTCGACGAACTCGACGTGGCCGAGGACGGCGACTTTGAGCTCTGAGAAACGGTCGGCCAAGGCCAGCGCAGTCTACGAACCAGAGCTGCCGCGCCGGTGATCAGTGCAGCGGCGTTGAGCCATTCAGAGCCGAGCTCGATGACCGGCTCAGCCCCACCGTGACCGCGGCGGCCCGGCTCGTGTACGTGTGCCCGGCGGCCGAGCGCCAGGCGATCCGCAGCGTCCCCGTGCCCGGAGGCTTCACCCGAGTGGTGAAGTACCCGTACACGGCGCTGGCGGGGACGCTCACGGTGGCGATCGTCTTGTATTGGCCCCGGCGTGCGGGCTTCCATTGGATGGCGGCCCGCTCGGCGGTGTTCTTGGGCGCGAGCCTGAGCATGCCCCAGACGAGCGTCTTGGCGCCGCGCCTGATCCGTGCGGTGGGGATCCAGATCGGGAGCCGGTAGGCGTAGTAGGCGGGCTTGATCTGCCCGTCTCGCGACGTTCCCGGCCCGTAGATGAGGCCGGTCTGGAAGGTGTCCCAGTAGTCGAAGGCCGAGGGCGCGAACAGGGGGTTGGGGCCGGCGTCGTAGAGCAGGAACTGCGAGACCGACTTCACCCGCGGGTCCTTCCACGCCATGTAGTCGGCCTCGTTGAGGTAGATCGCCTGCTTGGCCGGGCTCACCACCTGGTAGGGATCGGGCGGCTTGGTCTGGTACCCGTACTCGGTGAAGTAGATGGGAATGCTCCGGTGCACGCCGTAGCTGGCGAAGGTGCGGTTGAGCCCGCGCTCGAGGCGGCCGAGGTTGGCGAGGGGGACGAAGGTCGGCACCGGAGAGCTGTAGCTCGGCGAGTAGAGGAAGAAGTAGGGGTGGTGGGCGAAGCCCGTGGCATAGAACAGGCCGGGGTGCTGGGTCACGAAGGCGTGGGCGCTCCCGCTCGTCGGGCAGCCGATGGCCGACGCCGCCGTTCCCGTGAGCCGCCGGTAGCTGGCGTTCACGCAGTAGAGCGCGCGCACGAAGACCATCGCCGGCATCGCCTCGTAGAACCCGGTGGCATTGAGGTAGCGGACATGGCGCCCCTTGCCGACGACGGTGACGGCGCCCTCGGGGGCGGTCTCGCCGACGAGGATGGTGTCGCTGCTCAGGGTGTGCCCGGTGACGTCGAGGGCGCCCACGGCGGCGTCGACGAGCGAGCGGTAGAGCCCGGGTGATGCGGGCACCCGGCGCCCGCCCACCGTCTTCCACTGGGGAGCGAGCCACCCCGGCTGGTCGGGCTCGTTCCAGATCGACCAGTAGTCGACCCGGGGCAGCGGCGGGCCGGTGCCGGCGGACGTGGTCGTGGTCGTGGTCGTCGTCGTCGGGGGGCCGAGAATGGGGAGGGTGATCGGGGGCGGGGCGGGCGTCGTCGTCGTCGTCGACGGCGGGACGTAGGTGCCGCTGTAGCGGGTGCCGACCGCCTGGACGAACTGCCCGAACTCGGTCGCCGAGGGCTCGTAGTGGTTGGCGGGCCGAGTCCCGTACGCGGCGGTGACGGGCGCGGACTGCATCGCCCAGAGGGGTCCGGGGGCGGAGACGTTGAAGTCGACGCCGATGCCGCGTGCCGCGGCCATCTCGACGACCCGGTCGTAGGCGTCCCAGACATTGGCGCTCCCGCCGTACTGGCTGAGCGTGTAGGCGTTCGGGTCGGTGGCGTCGAAGCCGGCGGGCTCGGTCGTCGAGCTGGGGTCGGGCGCGATCGCGTTCCACTGGACCGTCACCCGGATGCGGTCGACGCCGAGCGCCGCCAGGGTGTCGAGGGTCTGGGTGACCGTCGCGGTGCTCGCGTAGACGAGGTGGTCGTCGTCCTGGAAGATCGACTCGGGCGCGTGCGCCGCGCTCGCGGAGGCGGGGAGCAGGCCCGCGGCCGTCACCGAGAGGACGGCGGCGGCCATGGCGGCGAGCGCTCGAAGGGATGTCCGTGGCATTACGCGAAGGGGCCTGAGCCGGCGAGCTAGGGCAGGTGAGACCGCGCTTGCGCGATCAGACTCGCCAGGCTCGGCGTGGTGGGGTCTTGCGGAAACAGGTACAGGGCAGCCTCGAGCGCGGCGATCGCCTCCCTCGGCTGGCCGATGGTGAGATCGTACCTGCCCAGTTGCAGCCATGTCGCCGGGTTGGAGGGCTGGAGCTCCACGCTGCGCTGCAGCGCCGCCCGCGCCGCCGGCGTGTTACCGAGGACGATGCTGTAGATGTCCCATTCGGTGTACAGGGGCTCGGTCGTCGAGCTGGGGTCGGGCGCGATCGCGTTCCACTGGACCGTCACCCGGATGCGGTCGACGCCGAGCGCCGCCAGGGT
>DASZKU010000346.1:0-4305 GCA_035552815.1 Solirubrobacteraceae bacterium
GCGGCCTGGCGCGAGCGTACGGCCTCGCAGGAGGACCGGCCCGTGGGGTCGATCCTCGCCGATCCCGCCCTCGTCGAGGCGGCCAAGCGCCGGCCCACCTCGGTGGCCGCCCTCGAGCAGATCCGCGGCGTGCATCCTTCGAACATCCGCCGCCGCGGCGAGGCGATCATCGAGGCGATCAAGCGCGGGGCCGACCGTCCGCCGATCCCGCGCGAGGACCGGCGCGGAGTCTCGGAATCGGGCGACGCCCCCCTGATCGCCCTCGCCGAGTCCCTGATCCGCGCCCGCGGCCTCGAGGCGGGCCTCGCCTACGAGCTCATCACCTCGCGCGCCGAGCTCGACCAGATCGTCGCTGCCGCGCGTCGCGGCGAGCCCGAGCCCTCGGTGCGGACGTTGTCGGGCTGGCGGCGCGAGCTCGTAGGGGAGGACCTCCGTGAGCTGCTGGCCGGGCGCAGCGCGGTGGCGGTGGGGGCTGACGGGCGTCTCGAGGTCGCACCGCGCGGTTTGGATCGAGCGGACGAGGCCTAGGAGGAATCGCGATGAGGAAACTCTCGATCCCGGTGGTGGCGCTTGCCGTCCTCGTTACGGTCGCGGCCTGTGGCGGCACTTCGACGACCACCACCAAGGCCACGTCCAGTGCCCCGAAGACGGTCCCCGCGGTCGAGATCGCCACCAAGGCCGAACCGGGCCTCGGCACCGTGCTCGTCGATTCCGCGGGCAGGACCCTCTACCAGTTCCTCCCCGACGGCGGCAAGAAGGTCACGTGCACCGGGAGCTGCGCAGCCATCTGGCCGCCGGTCGTGCTCCCGAGCGGCGCCAAGCCCGCCGCCGCCGGCGGCGTCAAGGCCTCGCTGCTCGGGAGCGACCCCAACCCCTCGGGCGGTCGCGTGGTCACCTACGCCGGCTGGCCGCTCTACACCTACGTGAGCGATACCTCGCCCGGGGCCCATACCGGCGAGGGCATCAACCAGAGCGGTGGGCTGTGGTACGTGATGAGCCCGGGGGGCAAGGCGATCAAGTAGCCGGGGCTCACGACGGTCCCGCGACCACGTTGATCGAGATCGCGGGCGCGCCGTCGTAGATGGCGTCCGAGAGGGCGAGCGCGATCGGGCGGGGGCGCTTGATCCAGCCCAGATCGATGTCCTTGAGGTCCAGCGCGGCCGTCGAGTAGGTGACGCGCAGGCGATCGGTGGGTGAGTCGGCCGCGAGCTCGTCACCCGTCTGTGCCGAGACCCGGATCCAGCCGCGACGCTTCAGCCACCGGCGCTCGTTGGTGACCAGGTCCTGGGCGGACTTGAAGTGGGGGTTGACGAAGACGACGTCGAGCGCGCAGTAGGCGTTGGCGCCGACGTCGCAGGCGTTGGCGCGCACGACCACCCGGCCGCCGGGCACGAGGGGAACCGAGCTCAGGTTCGGGCGCCGCGGCGCGTCGCCCCCGCATCCGGCGAGGAGCACCGCGACGGCGAGGAGCGCCGGCGGCCCGGCGCACAGACGACTCACGCGCGATGTCATCGGCCCTAGTGTTACAGCGAACCATGGGGTCGAGGAGCTGGTGAGCGTCGGGCGCTACGCGGTGGGATTCGCGGCGCTGGTCCTCGTCTGCGCCTCGATCGCCGCCGGCGCCGTGGCCCTGCGCGCTCGCCTGCTCCCGGGCTGGCGCGGGGCTCCCGCCCGCCTCGCCGAGTTCGTCCTCGGCTTCGCCCTCCTCATCGGGATCCTCGAGGTGCTCGGCGCCATCGGGCTCTTCGAGCTCGGACCGATCGTGGCGGCGTGCCTGGTCGCGGGGGCGCTGAGCGTGTGGTCGAGGCGCGGCGCGGGCGGGCCCGGGCGCGGCGCGCGTGGGCCGGGGCGCGGCGCGCGTGGGCCGGGGCGCGGCGCGGGCGGGCCGGGGCGCGGCGCGGGCGGGCCGGGCGCCGCCCTCGCGCTGCCCCGCCCTCCGGCCCCCGCCACCGTCGTCGCCCTCATCGCCGCCGCGCTCGTCCTCGTCGAATGGGCCCAGCCCATGCTCGCCTCCTACGACAGCGGGATTCGCAGCTTCGATTCGCTCTGGTACCACCTGCCCTGGGCCGCCTCGTTCGCCCAGACGGGCTGGGTCACGAGCCTTCGCTTCACCGACGTCGAGTACCTCACCGCCTTCTATCCCGCCACCGCGGAGATGGTGCACGGACTCGGGATCGTCCTCCTCGGACGCGACACCCTGTCGCCGCTCATCAACCTGGGCTGGCTCTCGCTCACCCTGCTCGCCGCCTGGTGCATCGGCGCGCCCCGCGGCCTCGGCCCGTGGACGCTGACCGGGGCGGCGGTGGCGCTGGCGACGCCGATGATCCGCATCTCCCAAGCGGGGACGGCCGCCAACGACATCGCCGGCGTGTTCTTCCTCCTCGCCGCCGTGGCTCTGGTCGTGAACGCCGACAGCGCCGAGCACGGCGGCCGACCGAATCCCGTGCCCCTCGCGGTCGCCGCCATCGCCGCCGGTCTCGCCGTCTCGGTCAAGCTCAGCCTCCTCGCCCCCGTGCTCGCCCTCACCGTGGGCGTGATCGTCGTCGCCCGCGGCCGCCGCGCGCGCACGGGCGTCGCCGCGGCATGGGTCCCCGCCCTCGTCCTCGCCGGCGGCTACTGGTACCTACGCAACCTCATCGCCGTCGGCAATCCCCTCCCCTGGGTGAGCCTCGGTTTCCTCACCACCCCGGCCTCGCCGCTCCAGCAGCACACCGGCTTCGCCGTCGTCCACTACGCGACCGAGAGCGGCATCTGGAGCCGCTTCTTCGAGCCGGGCCTGGCGGCGGGACTCGGCCCCTGGTGGCCCGCGGTGCTCGCGGTGGCCGTGCTCGGACCGCTGCTCTGCGTGCTCGGGCGCGGGCACCCGACGACGCAGATGCTCGGGCTCGTGGCGCTCGTCTCGCTCGCCGCCTACCTGATCACGCCCGAGACCGCGGCCGGCCCCCCCGGCGACCCTTCCGGGTTCGCCTTCAACCTCCGCTACGCCGCCCCCGGCCTCACCCTCACCCTCACCCTCGCCCCGCTCGCCCCCTGGCTCGACGCGCCGCGAGCACGCATCGCCACCCTGAGCGTGCTCGCCCTCCTCCTCCTCGCCACGCTCGCCGAGAGCCGGCTGTGGAACGGCAGCTACGTCCCCGGGGCCGTCCTCGTCGCGGCGGTCGCGGCTGCGGTCCTGGGCGCGACCCTCGCCGCAGCCCGCGCCGCGAAGGCGCGCATCGCGCCGCCGTCCGCCGGTGCACCCGTCGTCCTCGCCGCCGTCGTCCTCGCCGCCGTCGTCCTCGCCGCTGTCGCCGGCGCCGGCTACGCCGGACAGCGCCACTACCTCCGCGGCCGTTATGCCTTCCAGCCCGGGGTGTCCTCGCTGTCGCGGCTGTGGGCGTGGGCCCGCGACGTCCACGGCGCGCGCATCGGGCTGGCGGGAACCTTCGGTGGCTTCTTCTCCTATCCGCTCCTCGGCCAAGACGATTCCAACCGCGTCACCTACGTCGCTGACCGCGGACCCCACGGCTCCTTCACCCCGATCCGCACCTGCCGCGCGTGGCGCACGGCGATCAATGCCGGCCACTATCGCTACGTGGTCACCACCCCGGCCCGCGACCCGTGGCACCCCCGCGGCCTCGAGCGCTCGCCCGAGGGCGCGTGGACGGCGTCCGATCCGGCGGCGCGGGTGGTGTTCCGCCAGGTTGCGCACGGTCAGCCGATCTCCGTCTTCGAGCTCTCCGGCCCGCTGGCGCCGGGAGCCTGTCCGGCCTAGGAGAACCTAATACCCTCCTTCCATGTCCGCCACCACTGAACTGCTCGCCGATCCCGAGCTGCAAAGCACCGAATGGGACCTCTCGGACCTCGTGGAGGGCGCGGGGGAGGAAGGGGTCCGGCGCCAGCTCGACCGGGCGACGCAGATCGCCGACGAGTTCGCCGCCACCTACGCCGGCCGCGTGACCGCGCTCGACTCGAAGGAGCTTGCCGCGGCCATGCGCCAGCTCGAGGAGATCCACGAGCTCGCGGGGCGCGCCGCCTCGTACGCTGCGCTGCGGTTCGCCACCGACACCACCGATCCCGAGCGCGGCGCGCTGCTTCAGCACGTGCAGGAGCGCGGGACCGAGATCGACACCAAGCTCCTGTTCTTCGAGCTCGAGTGGGCGGCGGTCGACGACGACCGCGCCGATGAGCTCCTCGGCGACGACGAGCTCGCCTTCGCCGCCCACCACCTGCGCAGCGTTCGTCGCTACCGCCCGCATCTGCTCTCAGAGCCCGAGGAGAAGATCCTCGCCGAGAAGGCGATCTCGAGCCAGGCGGCCTGGGGCC
>DASZKU010000347.1:0-21346 GCA_035552815.1 Solirubrobacteraceae bacterium
TGGGGAGCGGCTGCACGAGGGACTCGTGGTACTCGCGGGGGAGATGCGGCGGCGCTGCCGCGAGATCTTTGAACTGCCGGACGGCGAGGGGGTAGCGTGGAAGCTGGTCAGCGGCGAGCGGTGGGCGGGCCAAGCGGACTATCTCGGCCAGCGCCAGACGCTGATCAGGATCAATGCCGACCTTCCGATCAGCTCCTCTCGGCTATTGGAGCTCGTGTGTCACGAGGCCTATCCCGGTCATCACACCGAGGGTGTCTGCAAGGAGGTCAGCCTGATCGAGAAGGCTGGGCGCGAAGAGCTGTCGGCGTATGTGTATCCCACGCCGCAGGCATTGCTCTCCGAGGGCCTGGCGAGCTGGGCGCTGCACGCGCTGCTGGGCGACGACGGCGAAAGCATCGCCGCCGAGTGCCTACGGCCGATCGGCATCCCCTACGACCCGGAAACGGCGTCTGCCGTCCGCGAGGCTGAGGAGATGCTGCTAGCGGTGCGATCAAACGTCGCGCTCATGCTCGACGCGGGAGGCCCATCCGCTCAGGCCCAGGACTACGCGCGAGCTTGGCTGCTCGACGCACCGCATCAAATCGATGAAGCGATCTCAAATCTCGAGGCGCGTACGTGGCGGCCGTACGAATCCTGCTACCCGGTCGGGTTCGCGCTCTGCCGCAAGTACGCAGAGCTCCGTCCGGAGCGTTTTCGTACCCTGCTTCACGAGCAGCTCACACCCGCTGACCTCGCGCGCGATACCGGCTGACGCCCCGGCGGTGATCGCGCTGCCCTGGATTCGGCAGCGGAGGTTCCATCGCGGCGCCTCAGGTCGTTGGCCGATGGTCGAGATCGAGGATTTCGAGCGCGCCGAATCCTTGGAGTGAGCCGTCGATGAAGAAGATTTCCATGGTGATGTCAGGGTCGACGTGAGCTTGTGAGAGGAAGGCGACGACGTTGCGGCCGGTGAGCTCCTCGATCGTGTCCTTGAAGCGTTCGGACATCATGTGCTGGAAGTCGTGGCGCATCGCTACGACGCGGTGGGGTTCCCCGCTGTCCATGATCGTTTGCTCGAGTGGTGTGAAGCCGCTACCGCGCATGACGACGACGATGATGTCATCGAGGGCGTATGTCTTCGCTTTCATCGGCCCACGGCCATAGTGATCGCGGAGGATGGTGACGATGCTGGTTGAGATCGCCGCCAGCAGTTGCCCTCCGCTGAGGCGAACTTCCCTGTCTGGGGGTTGCGTCGCCATTCAGCGTTGCTGGTGTGTGGCCGCGCCCGCTAGGCTCGAACTGCGCTCGACGGGGGCGGCGCTGATCAGCCGGCCGGCTCGCTCGTCCCAGTCTGGGCTGAGGTCTGGCTCTGGCGCTGGCACGGCTTCGGCATCGGTAACCGCCCATAAGAGCCGCGAGGTGAGTTGGCGGCGGAAGTGCTCGGTCTCGAAATCGGTAGCTGTGACCCGCTCATTCCACGCTACCGCTCCGTCATCGCTGGTTATCAGCACGCGCGGCATCAGTCTCTTGCCTCCTAGGCTCGTTTCCAGTGTGCGACGGCGCCGTTCCCCTCCATGTCGACGTCACCTCTTGCTCCCGCCGGTGGTGCACGATGCTCGACCGAACCGGGACGGCACGGGCGCGGATCCACGGGCGATCGTCGGTCGCTGCAGCGCGCGAGCTGACAATTTCGTCTGTAGGCGTCACATCAGAGCGACGAGCGACCCACCGATTCATGACCGAGCTCTAGTTCGGGAGCAGATTGATTCCCACGAACCGGAATCGGGCGGCCATACGTGTGACCGCGATCTCGTGCCGTGCTCGCCCAGGCAATCTGCACTGGCCGGTCGAGAACGACGCACCGCAGATCGCCGATCGAGCATAGCGCGCACGCGCGGGCCACGCCAGGGTCCTCATCTTAAGTGCCACTCGATACCGGGGCCCTCGGGGTGTAAGCTCACGCGCACAGCGATCCTCGATGCACGGTCAATGATCGTGACGTGGGGTTGCGACTTGAAGTCGGGCCAGTCATCCGGTCACCTTTGTGGCCGCGCGCACGGTCCGTGTCGGGAACGGGAAGGCTCACTTAGAGCCAGGGAGCTGGAACCATGGACCGACCGCAGCGTGACCGGACCGAGGGTCCTCACCTCCGGCTGCTCGACGCGACCGCAGACGATGGCGCGTCCGAGGCGAGCGCCGGTCTGGCGCTGATCGTTCGCGATCTGGCGCGCGCGCTCGAGGCCGAGATGGCGCTGCTCATGGTGCCCGACGACGGGCTCGAGAACGTCGAGATGCTCGCTGCCTGGGGCGGCGCCGCGAGCGACGGCGGCCTGCCATCCCCGGTTATGGCAGGCGGATTCGTCGGCCGCGCGCTCCACTTCGAGCGCGCGGCCGTCGAGCCAATCGCCCCGGACGACGACAGCATCGGAAAGGCCAAGTCGGGGGCGGAAATGCCGCTCGCTATTGCGGCGCCGGTCACCCCGCTGATCGGCCCTCGCGGAGTACTGATCGCCGCCTTCTCACGCGATCCCTTGCCTGACGTCCCCGCCGCGCTCTGGCTCGCCGAGTCCTACGCACGGCTGGCGTCGCTATGCCTGCACGATCGAGACGCCCTCGACGGCCTGCTTTCCGGTAGCCGCCGCGACGGGCTCACCGGCTGCCTCACTCAGACTGCGTTCCTAGCGGAATTCCGTCGCGAGCTCGCGCGTGCCGAGCGCCACCACCGGCCGCTGTCGTGCAGCTTCATCGACCTCGACCACTTCAAGCGCGTCAACGAGCGCTACGGCCATCTCCACGGAAGTCGCGTGCTCGCGAGCATCGCCGCCGTCCTTCGCGCCGGAATCCGCGACGAAGACACGGTCGGACGCTACGGCGGCGACGAGTTCGTGCTCTCACTCCCAGACACCGACGAGGCCGCTGCCATCGAGCTCTCACGACGACTGCGGGCCACGATCACCGCCACCATGATCAACCTACCCCACGACCCCATCGACGCGTCCATCGGCGTGGCACAGTGGCACCCGGGATCCACGGTGCAAACGCTGCTCGAAGACGCCGACCAGGCGCTGCTCGCCGCGAAGGCCGTCGGTGGCGCGACCACCATCGGCGCGAGCGCGCTGAGCGGCGCGACCGCTCCCAGGGACGCCTTCCCCCGCCCCGGCCCCGGCCCGCGGGCCGTGCGCCCAAGCACCGGCACCGCATCCGGGGCATCGGTCAACGACGTCCTCGCCGTCAGCGCGCAGTTCGAGCAGTCCGGCGGTGCCAGCATCGAGCTGACCGCCTGGGAACTGGAAACCGAGCTCGCGCATGTCGTTTCCGCGTGGTCGCACGCGATCGAGCAAGGCCTCCTCGAACCCGCCGGCACCGACAAGGCTTCCGGCGAGGAAATGTGGCGCCTCAGCGACCAAGGCCGACGCGCACTGACGTCTTCTCCGCGACCTGAGCAGTCGCCGATCAGCCGACCGGAGCGCGTTCCCTGACGATCCTCAAGTTGCTCGTGCGCGCTTGGAGGCGATCGAGCGCCGCGCTCAGGTCGCTGGGGGGCTCCTCGGTAGTCCAGCGGTTGCCGTCTCGCCAGAGTTCGCCGCGTCGCTCGA
Source organism: Solirubrobacteraceae bacterium (assembly GCA_035552815.1). Lineage (GTDB taxonomy): Bacteria > Actinomycetota > Thermoleophilia > Solirubrobacterales > Solirubrobacteraceae > Palsa-465. The sequence goes on from DASZKU010000347.1 coordinate 3,576, forward strand.
GGTCCTCGAGCCGCGCGAGCGTCTTGGCGTTGTTGAGACCCGCGGCCCGCGCCGCCATTCCCGTCGAGAACGACGCCGGCATCTCCCGCAGGGCAGCCCGCAGGCGATCGGGTCGGGGTTCGCTCCGGTTCTCATCTCGGCGTGGCCTCGCCCGCCGCCGTGGCTTACGAGGCTCGGACGGAGCAGGCTCGGGCGCGGGCGTGGCGGCACGGGCGACCGGCGGGTCCGCTTTGAACCGCGCTTGGCAGCTGGCGCACAGGACGACGGGCTCGCGTGCCTCGGAGCGGATCACGCCGAATCGGCGCCACCCGCGCGCGGAATGGCACACGGCGCAGCGGCGACCGGCGCGTTCGATCTCGGCGATGTCTTCGCTACTCGTCATCGTTCTCCATCTACCTTAGAACGTCGCGGACGATAAGCCACCGAGAAGCCCAACGAGGCCTTGGTGCGAGGGGGGGAGGCAAGGATCTGGTGCAGTCTACGCATCCGGCGCTCGGCCTCTTGATCTCCCCCAGCTGCCAGGTATAGGATCGGCCCGCGGTCTCTGGATCGACGAGGGGAAGGGTGAGATGGCGAAACAGGTGGGTAGGGTCGGTACCGCAGCGGGCGAGGCGCTGCGCCAGCGCGCGCACGAGGCGGGCATCGACACCACGGACGCGCAGCCGTCGCCGGCCTCGGGGCCGCTGGAGCTTCACGTGTGCATGGGGCTAAATGCCTGCAAGAGCCACGACATCACGGGCAGGGCGAAGATGGCGGGCATGGGGGACTGCGCGACCGTCAACCACGTCTGCCACGGTGACGGCGAGTGCCGCGGGCAGGGCGGCTGCGGCTATGCCGGCAGCAACTACGAGCAATCGAAGCCCGGCGACCAGTCCTGCCGGCAGAACGGCAGCTGCGCCTCGCCGATCAACGAGAGCCGCGTGTTCTCGGCGGGCCCCTACAAGGGCAAGTCGGTGTGGCACCGCGCCCGCGCGATCTTCGAAGCCCGTATGTACGACGCGGGCGTCCTCTTCGGCCCCTCGCCGGGAGAGGGGTATCCGGACAACCTCGTACCGCCCTACGAGGCGACCGGCCAGGGTCCGTGCCAGGGCAAGAAGGCGAAGCAGTGAGCGACGCTATGGCGCCCGCGCCGCGGCTCGGGTATCCGAACCTCGGGCTCGGCGTCGGGCTGCGCTCCGGGCACTTCGCCTACCTCGAGGAGAACGAGCCCGGCGTCGACTGGTTCGAAGCGATTCCCGAGAACTTCATGGACTCCCACGGACGGGCGCGCCACGTCCTCGAGCTCATCGCCGCCCGCTACCCGGTGGTGCTCCACGGCCTATCACTGTCGATCGGTAGCACCGACCCGCTCGACTTCGATTACCTGGCGCGGCTCAAGACGCTCGCGGCCGAAACAGACGCGGTGTGGTTGTCAGATCACGTGTGCTGGACCGCGGTCGGCGGTGTCAACACCCATGAGCTCGTCCCCATCCCCTTCACCGAGGAAACGCTGGCCCACGTGGTCGAGCGCATCGCCATCGCGCAGGACTTCCTGGGCCGCCCCGTGGTGCTCGAGAATCCCAGCACCTACGTCACCTTCGTGGAATCGACCATGTCCGAAGCGGAGTTCCTCGCGCGCATGGCCGAGACGTCGGGCTGCGGCCTGCTCCTCGACGTCAACAACGTCTATGTCTCGTCGGTCAATCACGAGTTCGACCCGGTCGTCTATCTCCGCGCGCTCCCGGCCGGACGCGTAGTGCAGATGCACCTCGCCGGCCACCACGACGTCGGCACCCACATCGTCGACACGCATGACCGCGCCGTCGCCGACCCCGTCTGGGATCTGTACGCCACCGCCGTCGAGCTCATCGGACCGGTCTCGACGATGGTCGAGTGGGACGAGAACCTCCCGCCCTTCCCCGAGGTTCACGCCGAGGTCCTCAAGGCACGGCGCTTCGTGGAGGCCGTCGGTGTCTGACGCCGGCGGGCTGCGGTCACTCCAGGAGTGGCTTCGGGCGGTGATCACCGATCCCGATGGCGCGAGGGCGGGGCTGAGCTCGGAAGCGGCCCGCCGCGTCGCTCCCGGCGAGCTCGAGGCGATCGTGCGTTCGACCTCGCGCCTCAGCGCCGGTGAGCGACTCGAGCTCTATTCCCGCAGCCACCGCATGCGTCTCCTCGAGGTCATGCGCGTCACCTACCCGGGTCTGCGTCACATGCTGGGGAACGAGCTCTTCGACGACTTCGCGCTCGATTACCTGCAGGCACGACCCTCGCGGAGTTACACGCTTCATGACCTGGGAGCGGCGTTCGCCGATCACCTGGCGGCCACTCGTCCCGACGCCGACGGGGTCCCCGAGGCGTGGACGAGCATGGTCATCGACCTCGCCCGGCTGGAGCGGACCTTTGCCGAGGTCTACGACGCGCCAGGGGCGGAGGGTGAGCGTCTCCCGGCCGGCGCCGATCTCCCGTCCGGGCCCGGTCTGAGGTGGCTGGAGGCGACCGTCGAGCCCGTGCGCTGCCTGCGCCTGCTGCGCTCTTCGTTCCCCGCCGGCGAGTATCTGAGCGCCGTCCGCCGGGGCGACGAGCCGCCCGAGCCCGTGCCCGCCGCCAGCTTCCTCGCTGTCAGCCGTCGCCACTACGTCGTCACGCTGACGCCCCTCGAGACCCGGTCATACCGACTGCTCTCAGACCTCGTGGGCGGGGCGCGGGTGGGTGCGGCCGCGGCCGCGGCCGGTATCGACCGAGCCGACTCATGGCGCCTCGTCCGTAACTGGGCGGACAGCGGCTTCTTCCGCTCTCTGGCGCCGCACGCGCAGACCGCGACGCCGGTCGATGCCGTGGCCGAGGAGCCCGTAACACCATGAGTACCCTGCTCAAGCAGCCCGTCGAGGCCCAGAAGCCGATCACCACCGTCCGGCAGCTGCACGTCCACCTCTACCAGGCCGCCCAGGTGGAGCTGTCGACGATCCCGCTCTATCTCTACGCCGCGTACTCGATCCAGACCGCCGGGGACTATCAGTGGGACCCGGGGATGTCGGCGTTTCGGATCATTCGCAGCGTGGTCATCGAGGAGATGCTCCACCTGTGTCTTGTCCGCAACCTGATGGTGGCGACGGGCGCCCCCAAGTTCGCCTTCTACGACGAGGACTTCGTCACCAAGTACCCGAGCGCGATGCTGCATCGCGAGCCGACGCTCACGCTCCACCTCGAGCCGTGCACCAAGCAGCTGATGAAGCGGACGTTCATGCCCCTGGAGCTCCCGGCCCAGACCGACGCCCCGCCGCAGCCCGACCACTACAACACGCTCGGCCAGTTCTACGCGGCGATAACGACCGGGCTCGAGCGCCTCTCGGGGCCGAAGCTGTGGAGCAAGCCTCGCGGCGACCTGCAGTACTCGACGAGCTACTGGAATCAGGACGGCGGCGGCAAGCCCGTATGCGTGCTCGATCTCGAGACCGCGCTCGAAGCGATCGAGACGATCGTCGAGCAGGGCGAGGGCGCCAGTCCCGGCGACCCGATGGTGCCCCTCGCTCCCGCTGACCCCCAGTTCGGGTTCGAGGAGTACTCGCACTACGCGAAGTTCCAGCGCGTCGCCGAGGGCAACGACCCCATCAACGCTCTGTGGCCCGTTCCCACCGATCCCAAGGCCGCCGATTTCGACGGCCCCGTGCGCGGCCTCGCCGAACTCTTCAATGCCGCCTACTGCTACGTCCTGTGCATGATCGACGCGCTCTACTCGACCTCAGCGAGCACGGTCATCGCCGGCAAGCGCAGCCCCCGCTACGGCCTCGAGCGCACCTTCGTGGCGGCCATGGGCGGACTGCTCTTCCCGATCGCCGATGAGCTCGTGCGCGCGCCGGTGAAGAAGGGCTCGCGCACGCACGCCGCGCCGACTTTCGAGTTTCACCGCTTCGCCGACGGGAAACCCAAGAAAGAACAGCTGCTCGCGATGTGCGACGAGCTGCTGGGGCCGTTCCCGGCCCTGGGCGGTACCGACGGCGCCCGCCGGCTCCTCGAGAAGCTGCCCTCCGTCTAGGAAGCGTGTCCGGCGCGCCGACGGCGGCGAGCGAGAGCCGGCGGTTACCGGTGCTCGACGATCTCCTCGAGCGGCTTGCGGTCCGCCCTCGCGATCCACTCCTCGGGCGAGCGTCGGTCGGCCTCGCGCGGATGTGCCGGATACCCGAGGCTCAAGACCGTGACCACGCTCTCACCCTCGGCGAGCCCGAGCACGGTTCTCATCGCCTCGGCGTCGGCGACCCCGTTCGGGCATGCGCCGATCCCGTCGTTCCAGGCCGCGAGCATGATGTTCTGGGCGGCGCGGCCGGCATCGAAGCTCGTCGGGCCCTTGCCGCTCACGGCGATGGCGATCGCCAGCGGGGCTCCGCGGACGTTGTCGGGCGCGTACACCGACCCGGCGACGCGATCGCGCACGTCAGGATCCTCGACGACGTAGAAGCGCCACGGCTGGCGGTTCTTCGAACTCCCCGAGATCCGGCCCGCCTCGAGGATCCGTTGCACCTCGTCCTCGGGGATCGGGCGATCGGCGTAGTCGCGCACCTCGCGCCGACTTGCCACTGCCAGCCTCACGTCCATGGCGTAAGCCTACGTGACGGACGAGTGAGCGAGCGCATCACGCCGTCGGGTGAGCCGCATTCCTCGCACTCAGCCACTCCGCGATCTCCGCCCCGGTGAGCTCGAACTCACCCGGGAGCTGAGCCACGACATCGCGAAGGAAATCGTTGCTCACCGAGAGCTCGACCGGGCGGCGGAGAAAGTCGTTGAGGATCGCCACCGCGAGGCGCCGCGGGCCGGCGCCCTCATACCCCCACTCGAACTCGCCCTCGACGACGCGGTCGTCGTCGAGCTCGAGATTCCGGCTCTCGCCGTCCCGATACACCCCGACTACCAGCGGGCCGCCGTGACCGTAATCCGGCTGCCGGGCGCGGAGCCCCGCGTATGTCACGTCCCACGGTGCCACCTCGGGAACGCTAGCGAAACCGCGCTCACTCCTCGAGCACCGAGGCCGCCTCGAGCCACGCGGCCTCGAGCTCCTCGCGCTCGGCCACCAGGGCATCGAGTTCGGCCGTCAGCTCGCTGAGCCGGGCGTGGTCGGTGGCACTCGCCGCCATGAGCTCGTGCAATTCGCGCTCGCGCGTGGCGGCGCCGTCGAGTGCTCTTTCCACGCGCTGGACCTCCTTGCTCGCCGCACGCCGCACCGCGCCCGATGGCACCGCTCCCGCCGTCACCGCCGCCCGCGAGGAGGCGCCAGCGCCCAGCCCATCGGTGCGCGCAAGCTCGGCCAGGTACTGCTCGATCCCCCCCGGCACATGCCTGATCGCGCCGTCTTCGGTGAGCGCGAACACGTCGTCACACACGCGCTCGACGAAGTACCGGTCGTGGCTCACTACGACCAGCGTCCCCGGCCAGCTGTCGAGCAGGTCCTCGAGCGCGGTCAGCGTGTCGATGTCGAGGTCGTTGGTCGGCTCGTCGAGCAAGATCACGTTGGGCTCGCCCACGAGCAGGCGCATGAGCTGGAGCCGGCGCCGCTCCCCGCCCGAGAGGTCACGCACGAAGGTGCGCGCCCGGTCCCCGCGGAAGCCGAAGCGCTCGACGAGCATTCCCGCCGTGATCTCCTGCCCGTCGCTGAGCCGGGCGTGCCCGCGCACCGCCTCGAGCGACTCGAGCACGCGCAGGTCGCCGGGGAGCTCGACGGTGTCCTGGGAGAGGTGGGCGAGCCGCACGGTAGCCCCGCGGTCGACCGACCCGGCGCTCGGCTCGAGCTCACCGCCGAGAACCTTGAGCAGCGTCGTCTTCCCCGATCCGTTGACGCCCACGAGGCCGACGCGATCGCCGGGCCCGAGCCGCCACGTCACTCCGCGGAGCACGGGAACCCCGTTGTAGGCGACCGAGACGTCCTCGGCCTCGAGGACCTTGTTCCCGAGGCGAGCGGTGGCGAAGCGCAGCAGCTCGGTCTGGTCGCGGGCCGGCGGCTCGTCGGCGATCAGCGTGTTGGCGGCATCGATCCGGAACTTCGGCTTCGAGGTCCGCGCCGGCGGCCCGCGCCGCAGCCAGGCGAGCTCCTTGCGCAGGAGCTGACGGCGCCGGTCCTCGCGCGCCGCCGCCTGGCGCTCGCGCTCGGCCCGCGCCAGCACATAGGCCGCGTACCCGCCCTCGTAGCGGTGGATCGCCCCGTCGCTGACCTCCCAGGTCGCCGTGCACACGGCGTCGAGGAACCACCGGTCGTGGGTGACCACGAGCATCGCGCCCCGCCGGGCGGCCAGGTGCCCGGCCAGCCACGAGATCGCCTCGACGTCGAGGTGGTTGGTGGGCTCGTCGAGGAGGAGGAGCTCGGGCGCGTCGAGCAAGAGCCGAGCGAGCGCGACGCGGCGGCGCTCGCCTCCGGACAGCGACTCGATCACGGTATCCAGCCGATCCGAGAAGCGGGTGAGCTCGACGCCGCCCATGAGCCCGTCGAGGACGTCACGAAAGCCACGGTCACCGGCCCATTCGTGCTCGGCACGGTCGCCCACGAGCTCGTCGCGGATGGTCGCTTGATCGCGGAGGTCGTCGCCCTGGGCGAGCATGGCGATCCCGAGGTCGCCGACGCGCGTCACCGCCCCTGCGTCGGGGGTCTCGACGCCGGCGATAAGGCGCAGCAGCGTCGACTTGCCCTCGCCATTGCGCCCGACGACGCCGATGCGCTCGCCGGCCGCGACCCCGAGCGTGACCTCGCGCAGGACGGTGCGCGTCGCGTAGTCCTTGCGGACGCCGTTCAGGTTGATGAGGTTGCGGGGCGGGCTCATGGCAGGCGGATCGGCAATCGTGGCAGGCTCCTCGCATGAGATCTCAGCGGGTCGTGGTCATCGGCGGCGGCATCGCCGGTCTCTCGGCTGCCTATTTTCTCCGCCGCGCCGGGCTCGAGGTGGTCGTCCTCGAAGCCGGCGTCCTCGGGAGCGGAGCCTCGTCCGGTAACGCGGGATGGATCTCCCCGGCGCAGGCTGGACCCCTTCCCGAGCCCGGGCTGGCGAGGTACGGACTCAAGTCACTCTTCCGTCGCGAGTCGGCTCTCTACATCGCACCCAGCTACCTGCCGCGGATGCTGCCCTGGCTGATCGGATTTGCCCGCCGGTGCAATCAGGAAGATCATCGCCGGGGCGTCATCGCGCTCGCCGAGCTCGGCAGGAGGTCGTTTGACCTGGTGGAGACCCTCAAAGCCGATGGCGTCGAGTTCGAGAGCTATCGCCAGGGGATGCTCGTGGTCTCGGAGAGACGAGCGAGCGCCGAGGCATTCCTGAGCGGGCTGGCGCCGCTGCGCGATTTCGGCTTCGCCATCCCTCGCGGAGTTATCGACGGTGCTGAGCTGCGCGAGCGGGAGCCGATACTTTCGGGCGCGGTCAACGCCGGCGTGGTGATCGAAGAGCACGTTCATGTCCGCCCAATGACGCTGGTCGACGGATTGGCTGCGCGGCTGAAGGAGATGGGGGTCACGATCGAGCTCGAGACACCGGTGACCGAGGTCATTTCGTCATCGAGCGGCGTCCTCGTCCGTACCCGGTCAGGCCACGGGCACCCAGCCGACGCAGCCGTGGTGGCGGCCGGGGCGTGGTCCCCGGGGCTGGTCAAGCCGCTGGGTTGCCGGCTGCCCATCGCCGCCGGTAAGGGCTACAGCTTCGAAGTCCCGTTGCCCAGGAGCGCAGCGCCACGCTCGGCGATGCTCCTGCTCGATCCCCACGTCGGCTTTAGCCCGTTCGGGGATTGCCTACGCCTGGCCGGCACGATGGAGTTCAGCGGGATCAACACACGGATCGACGAGCGCCGGGTAGAGGCGATCAGTCGGGGTGCGGCACGGCTGTTCGGTGACATCGACTTCGACGTCCGCGAGAACGTGTGGACGGGGATGCGCCCGGTGGCACCGGATGGGCTGCCGGTGATCGACGTCGTTCCCGGGACGGGCAACGTGTATATCGCGGGTGGATATTCCATGCTCGGCATGACCCTGGCCGCGCCGGCGGGTGAACTGCTCGCTCACATGGTGAGCACCGGTCGGCGGCCGGCGGAACTGGTTCCCTTCAGGATCGGACGCTTCCGAACTGCTCGCTGGCGCGTTAGGGCAGCCGTCCCACCAGGCGCGTTGACCCCAGCGCTGCCAGCGCGAGGAGCACGAGCCCGCCGATGGCGAACTCGGCTGTGACCTCGCGCTGGCGCGTCACCACTCCGAGCTGGCCGCCGAGCCGCTTGTAGATCGAGCTGAGCTCATCGGCGCTCTGGGCGTTGAAGGCGCGGCCCCCGGAGGCCTGAGCGATCTGCTGCATGAGCTGCGGGTCGGGGGGCACCGCGACGGCGGGAAAGAAGGGGTCGGGGTTGGGCAGCGTCCCGTTGGGTGTGCCGAGGGCGACGGTGAAGATGGGGATGTGCTCCTTTGCCGCCTGGTGGGCGACGGTGAGGACGTTCACGCCCGCATTGGCGGCGCCGTCTGAGAGGAGGACGATCGCGGCTGGGGGGTGCTTGGCCTGCCCGCCATGGAGGAGCTGGAGCGCGAGCGCGAGCGCATCGCCCGTGGCCGTCCCGCCGCCGGCCGCCTGTCCGTTGATGATCGCGCGGGCGGCGTTGTGATTGGTCTCCGGGGCCTGGACGGCGTCGGGTGAGCTCGAGAAGGCGATCGCTCCGATGCGCACACTGCCCGGCTGCTCGCCGATGAAGGTGTTCGCCGCCTGCTCGGCGGCGGCCAGCCTCGTCGGCGAGACGTCGGTCGAGGCCATCGACCCCGAGTGGTCGGTCACGAGCATCACCGCCCCGTCACCCACCGCGGCGCCGTAGCTCACGTGCGGGCGGGTGAGGGCGAGGGCGAGGGCGGCGACGGCGGCGAGCGCGAGCGCGGCCGGGACATGGCGAAGCCAGGCGCTCCTCGAGCCGGTGGCCATTTGCACGGTCGATACCGCGGGGAAGCGGATCGCGTAGCGCCCCGCGCGCCGGTGGGCGGTGCGCGCGGCCGCGATCCCCAGGGGAACGAGGGCCAGGGTGAAGAGCCACAGGGGTGAGGCGAAAGTCATCGCAGATGGCGCCCCAGCGCCAGCAGCCAGTCGTCCTCGGTCGAGAGCCGGACGTGATCGATCCGCAGGCGGCGGAGCTCGCGTGCCACCTGCTTGCGCCGCTCGCGCTCGAGCTCGGCGAAGCGCTCGCGTACGCGGCGCCTGGAAGTGTTGACCTGGACCTGGGCGCCGCTCTCGGGATCCACGAGGGTGAGATGCCCGACGGCCGGGAGCTCGGTTTCGCGGGGGTCGGAGATCTCGAGCGCGAGCACCGAGTGGCGTACCCGTAGCGACCCGAGCGGGCGCTCCCAGCCTTCCTCGTCGCGGAAATCCGAGATCACGAGCACGAGCCCGGGCTGGCGCGCCAGCCGCCCCACCCGTCGCAGGGCGCCGGCCATGCCCTCGGGATCGTGCGCCCCGTCGGGCGCGACACCCTCCTCGAGCATCCGCCGCAGCGCCAGCATCCCGGGCTTCGAGCCTCGGGGTGGGAGCACTCGCGGCGCCGCGGCCCCGAACGCGACCAAGCCAATGCTCCCCGCCCGCCGCACCCCGAGCCGGCCGAACACGAGCGCCGCCCCCTCGGCCACGTCCGCCTTGAGCCGGCGTGCCGTGCCGAAGGCCATCGAGGGCGAGACGTCGAGGACGATCCACGTCGTCAGCGCCCGCTCGGGCACGTGCAGGCGGACATGGGTCTGGCCGGTGCGGGCGCTCGCCGCGGGGTCGATGTGGCGCACGTCGTCGCCGACCTCGTACGGGCGCAGCTGCGCGAGCTCGGTGCCCGCGCCCACCCCGGCGGCGCGCCGGTCGCCGGGCAGCATGCGCGCCACCAGGCGGCTGATGGCCACGTCGAGAGCCTCGATCAGCGGTTGCGGGATCGCGCCCGGACCCTGCCGCGCGGCAGGCGGCTCGAGGACCGTCGTGCTCACCCGGCGCTCGCTGCGGTTGGGGCTTCGTACATCAGGTGCTCGGCGCCGGTGTCGGGGATCGTCGCGAGGATCCGCTCGATGAGCTGGTCGGCGGTCACTCCCTCGCTGAGGGCGTCGTAGGAGAGGACGATGCGGTGGCGGAGCACGTCGGCGGCGAGGTCGCGGATATCGTCGCCGACCACGTGACCGCGACCGCGGAGCAGGGCGAGGACGCGCGCCGCCTGCACGAGCCCGATGGGCCCGCGGGGGCTGGAGCCGAACTCGATCAGCGAGGCCATGTCCTCGAGACCGTGCTCGGCCGGGTGGCGTGTGGCGTCCGCGAGGGCGACGGCGTAGCCGATGGCCTCACGGTCGACGAGCACGGTCTCGGCCGCCGCGGCGTAGCGGCGCAGATCATCGAGCCCCAGGCGCTCGCGCACGCTGGCGGGCACGCCGAGGCTGCGCCCGACGACGGCGGCCTCCTCGCCAACGCTCGGGTAGTCGACGAGGATCTTCATCAGGAAGCGGTCGACCTGGGCCTCGGGAAGCGGGTAGGTGCCCTCGGACTCGATCGGGTTCTGGGTTGCCATGACGATGAAGGGCGAGGGCACGGTGTAGGTGGTCCCGCCGATCGTCACCTGCTGCTCCTGCATGACCTCGAGCAGCGCTGACTGGACCTTGGCGGGGGCGCGGTTGATCTCGTCGGCGAGGAGGAAGTTGCAGAACACCGGGCCGAGCTCGGTGTCGAAGCCGCCGGAGTCGGGGCGGTACACGCGTGTGCCCACGAGGTCGGCGGGGACTAGATCGGGGGTGAACTGGATCCGGCCGTAGGAGCCGCCGAGCACCGCCGCCAGCGTCTTCACGGTGAGCGTCTTGGCCAGTCCCGGCACTCCTTCGAGAAGCACGTGGCCGCTGGTGAGGAGGCTGACGAGCAGCCGCTCGAGCATCGCGTCCTGTCCGACGATCACGCGTTTGATCTCGTAAAGCGCTTCTTGCAGGGCGTCGCGCGCCTGCCCGCGCATGTAATCGGTCTGTCTGTTGTCTTCCATCGGTCCTCCGTAGTTGTCTGTCATCTACACCAGGCGGCCGAACCAGTGCAGGGACATGGCGCTGGCGAGCAACAGCAGCACCAGGCCTCCGCCGGCGAAGCTCGCGGTGATCTCGTGGTTGACGTGCTTGCGGCCGAGCTGAGCGGCGAGGTGTGAGTACACGGCGCTCAGTCCGGCGGAGTTCGAGGCGGTGAAAGCGCGGCCGCCCGACGCCTGCGCGATCTGCCCGAGTTGCTGCGGGCTGACGGGCACGGGGGCGACCACGGTCCGCTTGCCCCGCTTGAACTGGATGACCCCGCTCGGAGTACCGACGGCAACGGTGTAGATCGGGATGTGCGCGGCCCGCGCCTGACGAGCGGCGGCGATGGGATCGACGCCCACGTTCGACGCGCCGTCGGAGATGAGCACGATCGCGCCGGGCGGACGCTTGCCGTGGATGGGGGGAAGGTTCTTGAGCTCGTTCATCGCCGTTTCGATGGTGACGCCGACCGCCGTGCCGCCGCTCGTCTTCAGCTGGGTGAAGGCGTTCGCCGTGAGCGCATGGTCAGTGGTGGGCGACTGGAGCAGCGTCGGCGTCCGCGCGAACTCGATCAAGCCGACCTGGACCGTGCTCGGGACCTTGGCGAGGAACGCCTTGGCGGCGCGCTCGGCCGCCCCCAGGCGCGAGGGCGCGACGTCGGTGGCATTCATCGAACCGCTGACGTCGTTGGCGAGCATGATCGCGCCGTTGGTGATGGGGACCGCGACGCTCCGCTGCGGGCGGGCGGCAGCGGCGATGAGCGCCGCGAGCGCAAGCGCCATGATGAGCATCGGTACGTGACGGCGCCAGCGCGGCCGGCGCGGCGCCACCGACGCGGTGAGGGCAGGCGCCACGAAGGCGGATGCGGCGACGGCGCGACGCCGCTGCTCTCCGTAGTACCAGATGATCAGCAGCGGGATCGCCAGCAACGCCAGCAGCACGAGCGGCGAAGCAAAGCTCATGGGTGTCCCGATGGTCGCGACGCCAGCGTCGCCAGCGTCGTGTAGCTCGAAAGCGCGCGGGTGAACACGATCGTGACCTGGTCACCGGAATGCAGCCCTGCCAGGGCCGCGTTGACGGCGTCGACGGTGTTGACGGGCTGGCTGTTGATCGAGGTGAGCAGGTCGCCGGACTGCAGTCCCGCCTTGGCGGCCGGGCCGTTGGGGACGACGTCGGTGACCATGATGCCGAGCTGCGAGCCCACCACGTCGATGCCGAGCCAGGTGTGGGCGCCGTTCGCGGTCACGGTGGTGCTACCCGACCCGACGAGCACGGTCGTCACCCCGTAGGTGGCGCCGGCGCTGATGAGCCCGACCAGCGCCACCGCCAATCCGATCCTGAGCTGCCGGCCTCGGGCCGTCTGCGCGGCTATCGCGCGGCGGGCGCGTGCCAGATCCCGGGCCAGACCCCGCGCCAGGATGCCGAGCTGTCCGACGAGCCACGCACGCACACGCGCGTGTGGATCGTGTGCGTGTGCGCGTGTGGAGGGACGCGGCGGGGGCCTGTTCGGCCTGTTCGGCCGGGTCGGGGGCGTAGGGACGCTCGCAGTCTCGGCGGGCTCATCGGCCTGCGCGCGCTGCTTAGCCAGCTCTTCCCGGGCCGCTGCGGAGTCGAGCTCCCAGTCGCCGGACCATAAATGCCGCGGACTACTCATTTTCTGCGTGGCAAAGGTAGGAGGTGATCGTGAGATCTTCTTAAGACTGCACGGACCGAGGGTGCGCCGGTCGTGGCATCAGGGTACGAGAACTCGTTTCTGAGTACGGGGAGGGGGGCGGCTTTCTCCCCCCGGGCCACTCTCGAAGGGTGATGCGAGAAGCGCAGACCAGCGATTACGGACGCGACTTCGTCACCGAGGTGCTCCGCACCGGACTCATGCTCACCGACCTGGTGACCGACCTCATCGAGGGCATGCCCGAGGACGCCTATCCCGGGGAATCGTGCGCCGCGGTGGTGATCGAGATGCTCATCGGTTCGCTGCGGCCGGTACTCGATGCCGCCGGAGAGGAGTCGGTGCGCAGCGCCATCGCGCTGCTCACGGCCGCGCAGGACCGGACGCTCGCCGATATGAGGCGGGCGGTCGAGTTGTCGGCCCGCCGCGAACGGACGGTCCGGCGTGGCCGGCGTCCGGGTTGCTGACGCGGGTGGGGAGGTGGCGAGGGTGGCGAGGGTGGCGAAGGTGGCGAGGGTGGCGGGATCGGGTCGGGAGAATTGGGAGGTCGTGTTCACGCCCGAGGCCGAGCGGTGGTTGAAGACCCTGAATCCGCGCGATGGAAAGAGGATCAGAGCGGCCGTCAAGCACCTCGAGCAGGGAGGCCCGAGCCTCGGTCGCCCCTTCGTCGACTCGATCAAGCACTCAAGGCACCACAACATGAAGGAGCTACGGTCACCAGGCTTGAATCTGCGGGCCCTCTTCGCCTTCGATCCCCGCCGTCGTGCCGTGGTACTGGTGGGAGGCGACAAGACCAACGATTGGAAGGGCTGGTACGCGCGCAATATCTCGCGTGCTGACCAGGTTTATGACCGACACCTGCGAGACCTCGGAAAGGAGGGACCTTGCCGCCACAGCGCAGCAAGAGCTGGCAACAGATCCGACGCGAGAACCCGATGAACGAGAAGGGCGTGGCCATGTACGAGCGACTGATGGTCGCCGAGGAGCTCATCGCTCACGCCCGTGCTCGGTATGGGGTCAGTGACCAAACGATCATGGACGCGCTCGTCGCGAGCGCGCCGGACGCGTCGCACCCCGAAGAGGAAGAGGACCCCTACCTGTCCGAACTGGCGCGATACGTCGCCGCTCTCGGTGGCCACCTCAAGCTGCTGGCAGTGTTCCCCGAGGAGGCGACGGTCGTGTTCGGCGAAGGCGAGGAGCCGAACGTCGCTTGAGTGGGCTGACTCTGGCGGCGCGCGAACCCCACCTAGTGTCATGCTCGGGTGTTCGGTGACGTTTCTCTTTTCGAATTTCCTCCCCACATCTACTTGCCCAACCGAAGCGACGCTCGTCGCCGCGGTCACGCCGTACCTGCATAGCTCCTGGATGCAGCGCCAGCCGGCGAATCCCACGCCCCTCGCCGCGAGATGTGTGCGCTAAGCGTTCAGCGCACATGGCTTGTAAAGCGAGGGCGGCCCAACGGGCCACCCTCTTTTGTTTCCATGAACCCGAAGGTGATGCGCAACCTGTTTATTCGCGCGCGTCAGTCATCAGGTGTCAAGTGACCAAGCGATTTTCCCGCTGCCATCGATGGGCGCCGGGCTCCGACACCCCTCCACGTAGGACACCCGCCACCCGGTTATCGCTTCGAAAGCGATTGGTCCGGTCGAGGTTCGCAGGTCGTTCGTGCCCCGGTAGCTCAGCGGTAGAGCAGGGCAGTCTCCGGGCTGCACCGCCAGGACTCGCAGCAGACCACCCCACACCATCGCGGTCGGCGCCGGACCGGACGGTTCCCGGTAAAGCGCCCCGGGCCGCGCAACCGGCACGCGAGCGGGACGTGATGCCTGTTGACCACCGTATGGGTGGTCAACAGGCATCAGGTCACGATCGCCCGCGGCGCGGCGCGGCGCGGGGCGGCGCGGCGCGCTGAGGCGCGGGGCGGGGCGGCGCGGCGCGGTGCGGCGCGGCACGGACGGCGCGGCGGCCGAGCGTCACGTACGTGATGCGCGTTGAGCCGCATATAGCGGCTCAAGAGGCGCCACCTCCCCGGCTTCGGCGGCCGGACGTGATGCACGCAGACCGCCGTATGGGTGGTCGAGGCGCACCAGGGAAGCCGCGACGCTGCAGGTGATCGCTGTGCTCGCGGGCGGGGCGGAACTGGGATACGCACCGGCCTCAGAAGCCGGCGGGCCGGCCTGTCCATGGAGTTCGACTCCCTCCGCCCACATCCACCCACCAACCACCAGGAGGATCGCGATGGCCAAGGGCACACATAGCGACGACGGACCGTCGTTTTGAACCGATGAGCGAGCGCCGGCACGGGTTCCCCTCAGAAGCCGCAGTCAAGCGCGGGCCACGAACGATCGAGGGCGGGGAGATCGAGCTGCTCGAGCGGCTCGGCAACGACGACCCGTGTCCATGCGGCCCCGGGCGGCGCGTTCAAGAACTGCTGCCGTAACACCGGCGGCTTTCGACGGCGCCAGGCGTGCCGGCTACTACCGGGAGGGCTGACCCACCCTCCCCCCCGGCCTCCGTAGCTCAGCGGAAGAGCACCGGTCTTCGAACCCGGGCGCAGAGGTTCGACTCCTCTCGAGGGCCTGCACCTTGCCGATAAGCGACAACGCGAGGAGGACGATCGAAGTGAAGGTCAACACGTTCGGTCCCGTCGACGAGCGGAGCCTCAAGCAGTTCGACCGGTGCATGGAGGCCGGCGACGCCGAGTACGTCGTGCTCTGCGCCGGCCATCCCCGTACAAGGACTGGGGCCCCGCCGCCGCGCGGACCCTCAGCTTTTCTTCCCGAGCGATCGCGTCGTGCTTTCATGCGGGTCGACTGATGGAGGCACCGAACCGCATCAGGCGCTGCCGGGGAGCGACGCCCGTCGTTGTACAGGCCCTTGTCGTCGTGCTCACCTTCGCTTTCATGGCCTCGACCGCCGGCGCCAGCTCCGATCAGCTCGCCCATGGCCAGGCGGGTCCCTACCCGTGGCAGCTCACGGCCTCCTCGACCGTGATCGGAAAGCAGCGGATCCCCGGCGTCTGCGTTGCCTTCCTGTGGGCGTGGGGAGTGGGGCAGCCGATCGGGAACGGCGCGCCCGCGTGCGTCGCTCCCGCCAGCGGGCACTACACCGGCGGTGGTCACATCCGCTGGTCGTTCAATCTCCACGCTGGGCACATGCACGGCGTCGAGCCCTCGGGGTCCGGCTCCCCGGGCAGCATCCGGGGCTTGGTCTTCCTCGTCGACCCTCGCGCCACCAAGGCGGTCGCCACCATGAGCGACGGCGAGGTGCTGTCGCTCCGGACCGTAGCGCTCCCGCGCCGCCTGCACCGGGCCGCACGGATCGCCTGGTCGGTGACCACCGGAGGCTCGAGCAGCCCCTCGGCGCTGCACTTCAGCCGGGTGCTCGCCTACGATCGCCACGGGCGCGTCGTCGGCCGTTACCCGTGACCGCCTCGGGCGGCGCGCCGCCGGGACCGGACCTCTTGTCCGCCATGCGCGCCGAGATCGACGGCTGCGCCGTGGGTCGCGACAACCCGACGCACCGGCGCCTGGTCACCGGCGAGCTCACCGCCGGCGAGCTCGGGGTGTGGGCGCGCCAGCAGTGGCTATGGCACCAAGCCTTCCCCGGCATCCTCGAGATCCTCGCGGCCCGCTGCCCGGTCCCCGAGTTCAAGACGTCTTTGACCAGGCGCGCTGCCCTCGAGGCCGGGGCGATACCCGCGGAGGGACCGGGGCGATGCGCGGAGTGGGCGGCGGTGGCCCTCGCGCTCGGCATCGACGGCGATGAGCTCGCGGCCGCCGTCCCCACCCCCGAGACGGAGACGATGATCGCCGTGCAGCGCGAGGTAGCCGCGCGCCCGTTTCCCGTCGGGTGGGTGGGGATCATGGTCGGCGTCGACGGAGAGACCCAGAGCCACAACGGCGCTCGGCGCCGCGCCCTCCGCGACCGCTACGGGGTGCCCGAGGCGGCGCTCGCCTACGTCCGCGTCCCCGCCGCCGACCCCGTAGAGGCGATCGTGGGGGAGATCCATCCCCATGTCGACGGGTCGCTCGCGGGTATGCGCGAAGCTGTGCGGCTCGTCCTGCGCGCCCGCTGGCAGTACTTCAACGGCATCGGCCGGGCCGCTTGTTAGGCTGCCAACCACGTGCTGACCGGCCGGTCAAGATTGACCGCCCGGTCAGCGTAGGGACAAGGAGGATGAGATGAGATCACTCATACTGATACCGATGTCGCGCTCGTCATATGGCCCCGTGGCCAAAGTGAAGCCCGGGACCGGGTACAGGACGGCCCAAGGGTGAGCCCGCGGCCCACGATGATCCGGGTGCGCAAGGCGCAGATCCGGACTGCCGCTGCCGAGCTCATCGGGGAGCGGGGGCTTGCGGCTACGCGTATCGAAGATGTTGCTGCTCGGGCCGGCACGAGCAAGGCGGCGGTGCTCTACTGGTTCAAGGACAAGGACGCGCTCCTCACCGAGGCGCTCGCGCTCCAGGACGAGGTCTTCTATGCCGAGCTCACCCAGCGGCTCGCCTCGATGGAGAGCGCCGGCGCCCGGCTCCGGCTCGTGTGCGAGACGTTCCTCTCGAGCTATGACTACCGCCTGTGGATGGAGATCTGCCTGCGCTCCCTGCGTGATTCCGGCACTGCCGAGGCCCGCTCGGCCCAGGATGTCCGGTGGCGGGCGATGATTGCGCAGACCATCCTCGAGGGCCAGGAGCGCGGGGAGTTCGAATCCGGCGACGCCGACGAGCTCTCGCTCAGCCTCGCCGCCCTCCTCGACGGGCTCTCGATGCAGATCGCCATGGCCGACCCCGTCGTCTCGCGCGAGCGGGCGACGCGCGTGTGGCTCGCGGCCGCCACCTCGTGGCTCGGCACCGCCGCCGATCTGGACGCGGCGGGCGCGGAGAACGCACCAGCAGCGGTCGCCGCTCCGCTGCACCCCTGACGCGCGCGGCTCGCGCCACCGTCCCCACCCGTCCCGCCCCGCGCGCACGGCACCCCGCCACCGCCCCCCGGACGCCCCGCCCGCGCCCCTCCGGACGCCCGCGCCGCGGCACCCCGCCACCGCCCTCCGGACGCCCCGCCCGCGCCCCCGCGCCGCGCCCGCGCCCCACGGGCACGGCACCCCATCCGCGCCCCCGGACG
>DASZKU010000348.1:0-18982 GCA_035552815.1 Solirubrobacteraceae bacterium
AGCAGTCCGTCTGACCCGACGTGTAGGGACCTCCTCAGCTCAAGCGCGGAGCGTGTCCGCGCAGGCTTGGTAACCGTGGAGCTTGAGGAGGCCCCGAGTGAGCATCGTAATGGGACTTGATCAGCATCGAGGACAGATCACCGGTGAGTGGATCGATACGGACACCGGCGAGGTGCAGCGCACGCGGGTTGTCCCTGCGGATCGTGCGGCGGTGCGGAAGTTCGTGTCGCGTTTCCGTGGCGAGGAGGTGGAGGTCGCGCTCGAGGCGACGACGGGCTGGCGGTTCGTGGTCGAGGAGCTGCGTGCGATCGGCGCTGAGGTGCATCTGGCTGAGCCGGCGGAGACGGCTGGGCTCAGAGGCCCGAAGAAGCGCGCGAAGGGTGATCGTGCGGACGCGCGGCATTTGCGGGAGCTGTTGATGGTCAAGCGGTTGCCGGAGTCGTGGATCCCGCCCGATCACATCCTCGATCTGCGCGCGCGGGTCAGGCTGCGCCATACGCTGTCGGAGCAGCGCGGTGAGTGGCAGCAGCGGATCCAGGCGACGCTGTATCACCATGGCTGCCCGCAGCGTCGAGCGCTGATGGTCGGCGACGGGCGCGAGTGGCTCGCCGCTCAGCCGCTTCCGCAGACCGCGCGCGAGCAGGTGACGGTCGCGCTGGCGGTGATCGACGCGCTCGATCGCCAGATGGCGCCGCTGGACAAGGAGCTACGGGCGTACGCGCGTCGGCAGGTCGGGTGCAAGGCGCTGATGGTCCACTACGGGATCGGGGAGCTGTGCGCGGTCACGGTCCTCGCCGAGCTCGGCGACTGCACCCGGTTCTCATCTTCGCGCCAAGCGGTCCGCTACGCCGGGATGGACATCACCGTGCACCAGTCCGATCAGCGACGCGCGCCCGGTCATCTCTCCCGCCAAGGCCCGCCCGCGCTGCGGTGGGCGCTATTTGAGGCCGCCCAGTGCTGCCGCCGGGAGGGCTCGCCCGATCGCGACTACTACCGGCAGGCGGCTGAGCGACTCGGCGCCAACCGCGCCGCGCTCGCAGTCGCGCGCAAACTGCTCAAGCGCAGCTACCACACGCTGCGCGAACTCGGCGAGGAGGCACTGCAACCCGCATGACGCTTCTCGTAGTGCGCGCACAGCCCTTCGTCAACCAGATGCGCCGCGGCCGGCTCCCGGCATGCTCCTGCCGCCACGTCCTCGTGGACGGCCCTGAAAGACCGAGCGGCCGCAACGCTTCCCCCAGCGGGATCACCCCATCAAACATCATGTCGCCGGCCCCGGAGCCAACCCGAGGGTCGCGGACCGAAGTAAGGCTGGGCGCCCGCGCGCACAACACCCGCACCATCAACCGCGCACACGCGCCACCAGCAGATCGCAGTTCAACCCCCGACAACCCGGACCCTGCGCTTGACGCGGGATCCCTGCACAAGTAAGGAGCAGCCGCATCGCGACGGGCGAGATGGCTCCTTTGCTGACGGGGCACGCGACGGGCCGTCGTCGGGCAGTTCCTTCTCGCCGAACGCGGCCACGCGATCCACTGGGGACGATCCGGCAGCGCCGGCCGCCTCAGCGCTGGGGATCGACCGCCGCACTCGGGCGGGCCACCAGCTGACTGAGCCACCCTTCAGCGGCGGTCGGGAGGCCAGCGTCGCATACAAGGTGTCCGCAGAAGTTTCGCATCAACCGGGGCTAACCGGTCACCCTCGATCGGTATGGCACCTGTTCCCAGGCTCGGAGCAGGAGGCGGCCGACCTCCTCGATGCCTACCTCGTCGAAGCGGCCGAGCGCGGCCGTGCGGCGGAGATCGAGTCCTGTGGGAAAAGCGTGGGAAAAGCACCCCCGCAAAAGCGGCTCTGAGCGGCCTTGAGCTGTCCCTAGCGGCTCTCCCCGGTCACCCCAAAGCAGTCAGAAACCCCTGTAAAACAACGGATTCAACGGAGAGGGGGGGATTCGAACCCCCGATACGCTTGCACGTATACCGGTTTTCGAGACCGGCGCATTCAACCGCTCTGCCACCTCTCCGGGGTGAGCATCGAAAAACCCTAGCGAGTCGCCGCCCGGCCGAGGCTAGCGGCGCGAGGCGAAGAAGTCGCGCAGGAGCTCGGCGCTGTCCTCGGCCAGGAGGCCGCCGGTGATGGTAGGACGATGGTTGAGGCGGGGCTCGTCGAGAACGTCGAGGACGCTGCCGGCGGCGCCGGCCTTGGGGTCGGCGGCGCCGTAGACCACGCGCGGGACGCGGGCGAGGACGATGGCCCCGGCGCACATGGCGCAGGGCTCGAGGGTCACGTAGAGGATGGCGTCGAGGATCCGCCAGCTCCCGAGCGTCCGGGCCGCCTCGCGCAGGGCGATCATCTCCGCGTGGGCGGTGGGATCGCCCCTGAGCTCGCGCTCGTTGTGGGCGGTTGCGATCACCTCGCCTTCGTGGACGATGACGGTTCCGATGGGGACGTCGTCGTGCTCGAGGGCGCGCTCGGCCTCGCGCAGGGCGAGGCGCATGAAGTACTCGTCGCGGGGGAAGAAGTGAGGGCTCAGGGGGGCGGTTAGGGCTCGAGGGGGAGAAACTTCCGCTCTCCGATGATGTCTTAACCTTGTGCGGGCCCGAGACGCCAGGCTGACGCCGTAACTTCATGACCTCCATGCTGCCTATTCGTCGTCTCGCCGCGCCTGCCGCCGTGCTCGGGCTCCTCGCCTTCGGGGCCGCGCCCGCCCTCGCGACGGCGCCCGCGCTCGCGACGGCGCCCGCCCTCGCGACGGCGCCCGCGCTCGGGACGGCGCGCGCCCTGGGTGCGGACTACGTGCCCGGTGAGGTCGTCGTCGGCTACTCGGGGAGCCCGACGCCCGCCAAGGTGATGGCCGCCGATGCCCGGGCCGGGGTGCGGGAGACCGCGGCGCCGGCGCCTCTCGGCGCCCACCTCGTCCGTACCCGGGGCCGGGAGACGGTGGCCCAGGCCGCCGCGCGGCTGCGCCGCCAGCCCGGCGTCGCCTACGCGGTCCCCGACTACATCGCTCACGCGGCGACCGCGTGGGTCCCCGACGACGTCGGCAAGGCGCACGTTCACGCGGGCTGGGAGGCGATGCAGTGGAACTTCCTCCCCACCGCGGGGGTGGATGCCCCGGACGCCTGGGGGAACCTGATCGCCGATGGGCGGCCGGGGGGGCGGGGGGTGGTGGTGGCGGTGCTCGACACCGGCATCGCCTACCGGACCTGGCACAAGTACCGGGAGTCGCCCGACTTCACCGGCACGCACTTCGTCGTCCCCTACGACTTCGTCGCCGGCAACCGCTATCCCCTGGACCGTAACGGCCACGGGACGCTGGTGGCGGGGACGATCGCCGAGGCGACCAACAACGGTCTCGGCCTCACCGGCCTGGCCTACGGCGCGACGATCATGCCGGTGCGGGTGCTCGACTCCTCGGGCGCGGGTGATGCCGCCACCATTGCCGCCGGCATCGTCTACGCCGTCAGGCACGGGGCGCAGGTCATCAACCTGAGCCTGCAGTTCTCGGTCGGCATCAGCTCGGGCGAGATCCCCGACATCATCAACGCCATCCACTACGCCTGGGTGCGCGGGGTGGTGGTGGTGGCCGCGGCGGGCAACGACGGCGTGTCCGAGCTCGCCTACCCGGCCCGCGACTCCGAGGTGATCTCGGTCGGCGCCACCACCCAGGACCGCTGCCTGGCCGTGTACTCCAACAGCGGCGCGGGGATCGACCTCGTCGCCCCGGGCGGCGGTGACGACGCCGACGTCCCCGGCGACGCCAACTGCAATCCGAGCGCCAACCTCCCCGACATCTACCAGATGACCCTCGTCGACCCGGGCCAGCCCTGGCGCTTCGGGTTCCCGAGCGGCTACGAGGGGACCTCGATGGCCGCCCCCCACGTCTCCGCGACCGCTGCCCTCCTCATCGCCAGCGGCGTCATCGGCCCGCACCCCACGCCCGACCAGATCGAGACGCGGCTCAAGGCCACCGCCACCCCGCTGGGCACGCCGACCCCCAACCGCTCCTACGGCTACGGCCTCGTCAACGCCGGCGCCGCCACCGCCCCGCCGCCCCCCGTCACGACCCCCCCGACGCCGACCACCCCGTAGCACGACCCCTAGGTCGTGCGCACGATGAGCACCGAACACGGCGCGTGGTGGGAAACCTGGTTGGGAACCGACCCGAGCAGGAAGCGCTTGGCTCCCGTCATCCCCCGGTTCCCCACGACGATGAGGTCGGACCGCACCTCCTCGGCCACGTCGATGATGGCGTCGGCGGCGTCGCCCTGACGGGCGAAGGTATCGACGTCGGCGACCCCGGAGTCGCGTGCCTCGGCCGCGGTTTGCTCGAGCAATGCGAGCACGTCCTCGCGGGGGTTGACCATCCACTGGACATCGCTGGGGGCCTCGAGCAGCTCGTGGCGCAGGCGCGGCTGGGAGACCGGCTCGTAGGCGCTGACGATCTGCAGGCGCGCCCCGAGCTGGACGGCGAGGTCGATCGCGTAGCGAACGGCGGTCGTCGCGGTGTCCGAGCCATCGGTGCCGACGAGGATCGAGCCGAACATGCTCAGCTCACGCGAGCCGGGTGATCGCGATCACCATGCCCACGAGCGTGAAGACGACGATGGCGTACATCGTCCAGATCCAGAACCGCGGCATCGGGGAGATAACGTAGCGCCTCATGGATGAGAGCTTGAGTCCGGCGCTGCGGGCGGTGAGCGATGCCGTCCTCGCGGTGGCGGCGCAGCTGTCGGTGGAAGAGGTCCTCCAGCGCCTGGTGGACGGGGCCCGGGAGCTCGCGGGGGCGCGCTTCGCCGCCCTCGGGATCCCCGACGGCGAGGGCGGGTTCAGCCGCTTCCTGGTCTCGGGCATGGAGGACTCGCTGATCGCCGCCATGGGGCCGCTCCCGCGTACCCACGGGCTCCTCGGGGCGATGCTCGAGCCCGGGGGATCGTTCCGCACGCAGGACATCCACGGCCACCCGCGCTTTCGGGGCTGGTGGCCGAACGAGCACCCGGACATGCGCTCGTTCCTGGGCGTCCCCATCGTCGCCGGCGAGGAGGTGATCGGCGCCTTCTACCTGACCGAGAAGGAGGGGCCGGCGTCGTTCGGCGACGCGGACCAGGAGGTCATCGAGCTGCTCGCGGCGCATGCGGCCATCGCCATCACCAACGCTCGCCTCTACGAGCGCAGCCGCGAGCTCTCGATGCTCTCAGAACGCAATCGCCTCGCCCTCGAGCTCCACGACGTTGTCAGCCAGAAGCTCTTCAGCCTCGTCCTCAGCGCCGAGGCCGCCGGCACCCTGCTCGACCGCGACGTCGCCGCCGCGCGCCACCAGATCGACCGCCTCCAGCAGCTCGCCCGCCAGGCGCTCGACGAGCTGCGCCTGCTCATCCTCGAGCTGCGCCCGCCCGACCTCGAGCGCGACGGCCTGGCGGGAGCGCTGCGCAAGGAGGTCGACATGCTCAGGCAGCTCCACGACGTGGAGATCGAGATCGACGTCGAGGAGGGCCTCCAAGCGGGCGCCCGCGACGCCGAGGTTCTGCGCATCGCCCAGGAGGCGCTCCACAACGCGCTCCGCCACGCCGCGCCCGAGCGGGTGAGGGTAAGGCTCAGCGGCGCCGGCGAGCGCCTGCTCGTCGAGGTGATCGACGACGGCGCGGGCTTCGAGCCCGGCGACGCCGAGCTCCGCTCCAAGCATCTCGGCCTGACCTCGATGGAGGAGCGCGCCAAGGCGATCGGCGGCCGGCTCGAGCTCCGCTCGGCCCCGGGGGCGGGAACGACGGTGCGCCTGGAGGTCGTCCCCGGTGCCTGAGGCGATCCGCGTTCTCCTCGTCGACGACCATGCCGTCGTGCGCGAGGGGCTGCGGAACTTCCTCGAGCTCCAGGAGGGGATCGAGATCGTCGGCGAGGCGGGCGACGGCGAAGCGGCGATCGGCGAGGCCGAGCGCCTGCACCCGGACGTCATCCTCATGGACCTGGTGATGCCCAAGCTCGACGGCGTCGGCGCCATGCGCGAGCTCCGGCGCCGGCTCCCGGCGAGCCGGGTGATCGTGCTCACGAGCTTCGCCCAGGACGACCGGCTCCTTCCCGCCATCCAGGCCGGGGCGGCGGGGTACCTGCTCAAGAACGTCGAGCCCTCCGAGCTCGCCCGCGCGGTACGGGCCGCCCACGCCGGGGGCACGCTGATCGACCCCACCGTCGCCTCGCGCCTCGTCGAGGCCATCGCCCAGGCGCCGGGAGAGGAGCCCCGCGAGCGCCTCACCGCCCGCGAGCGCGAGGTCCTCGCCCTCATCGCCCGGGGCCGCTCCAACAAGCGCATCGCCGCCGAGCTGGGGATCGCCGAGAAGACGGTGAAGACCCACGTCGGCCACCTCCTGGCCAAGCTCGACGTGCCCGACCGCACCCAGGCCGCCTTGCTCGCCGTCCGCGAGGGGATCGCCTAGCGCGGCGCCGAGAACAGGTGCTAGCGCGCCGCCGAGCACAGGTCCTAGCGCGGCGCCGGGCACAGGTCCTAGGACCAATTACCACTGGCACTCGGGACCGGGCGAGCCCTACGTTCACGACATGCCAACCGCGATCATCACCGGAGCCTCCCGCGGGCTCGGCCTCGCCCTCGCCCGCTCCCTCGCCGCCGACGGCTGGACCCTGGTCATCGACGCCCGCGGCGAGCGCGACCTCGAGCGCGCCGCCCGCGAGCTCGAGACCCCCACGCACGTCACCGCCCTCGCCGGTGACGTCACCGATCCCGGGCACCGCGAGGCGCTCGCAGGAGCCGCCGGACCCCGCGTCGATCTCCTCGTCAACAACGCCAGCGTCCTCGGCCCGAGCCCGCAGCCCGCGCTCGCCGACTACCCCCTCGCCGTGCTCGAGCGCGTCTACCGGGTCAACGTGCTGGCGCCGCTCGCGCTCGCCCAGCTCCTCATCCCGCGTCTCCCCGATGGCGGAGCGATCATCAACATCACCTCCGACGCCGCCGTCGAGCCCTACGCGGGCTGGGGCGGGTACGGCTCCTCGAAGGCCGCCCTCGAGCAGCTCTCGGCCGTCCTCGCCGCCGAGCATCCCGAGCTGCGCGTCTACACCGTCGACCCCGGCGACATGCGCACCCAGATGCATCAGGAGGCGTTCCCCAACGAGGACATCTCCGACCGGCCACCGCCCGAGGACAGCGTCCCCGGCCTGCGCCGCCTGATCGACGGCGCCGCTCCGAGCGGCCGCTACCGCGCGCGGGAGCTCGCCGAGGTCGGCGCTTGAGGACCCTGGCCTTCGAGCTTCCGCAGGCGCTCGAGGCGCGCGAGCCGCCGGAGGCGCGCGGCCTCGCCCGCGACGAGGTCAGGCTCATGGTGGTCGCCCGCGAGAGCGGGGAGATCACCCACGCGCGCTTTCGTGAGCTTCCCAGCTTCGTCAACGCCGGCGATGTCCTCGTGGTCAACACCTCGGGGACGCTGCCCGCCGCCGTCGCCGCCCGGCGCGCGGACGGGAGCGCGGTGCGCGTGCACTTCGCCACCAAGGCGCCGCACCTGCGCGAGCAGGGATGGTGGATCGTCGAGCTCCGCAGCGCCGACGGCGCCCACCCGCTGGTCGGGCCCGAGGCGGCGCGCGCGGGCGAGCGGATCGCGCTCCCCGGCGGCGCCGAGCTCGAGATCGTCGCCCCCTACGCCTCCGGGGGCCGGCTCCTCCTCGCCCGGCTCGACGCCAAGGGGCCGGTGCCCGCGGTGCCCGAGTACCTCGCCCGCCACGGCGAGCCCATCCGCTACGGCTACGTGACCGGGCGGTGGCCGCTCGCCGCCTACCAGACCGCCTACGCCACCACCCCGGGGAGTGCCGAGATGCCGAGCGCGGGGCGCCCCTTCACCCCCGAGCTCATCACCGCGCTGGTGGCGCGCGGTGTCCTCGTCGCCCCGGTCACCCTCGACACCGGCGTCTCCTCGCCCGAGCGCAACGTGCCGCCCTATCCCGAGCATTACCAGGTGCCGGCGAGCACGGCCCGCGTCGTCGAGGCCGTCCGCGGCTGGGGAGGCCGGGTGATCGCCGTCGGCACCACCGTCGTGCGCGCGCTCGAGACGGTGGCCGAGTCCGACGGGACGCTGCACGCGGGCCGCGGCTGGACCGGACTCGTGATCACCTCCGAGCGGGGGCTGCACGTCGTCGACGGCCTGGTAACGGGGTGGCACGAGCCCGAGGCCTCGCACCTGGAGATGCTCGAGGCGGTGGCGGGCGCCGAGCTCCTCGCCCGCTCCTACCGCGCCGCCCTCGAGCACGGCTACCTATGGCACGAGTTCGGCGACAGCCAGTTGATCCTGCCCTGAGGCGCTAATTGAAGATGCTGTTGATGAGCTGGTCGCCGAGGCCGATGCCCGCGCCCATCTCCATCGCGTGGCCGAAGCCGCCGCCGAGGAAATTGCCGAACATGCCGCCGCCGCCGCGGCCGCCGAACATGCCTCCCCCGCCGCCGGGCATGCCCCCGCCCTGCTGAGGCTGCTGGAACTGCGGCATCTGCTGGACCTGCTGGTTTGAGTTATCCACGTAGCTGTGGATGGCCTGGAGGAGCTCGTTGACCTGGACCTGCTCGTCCTTGACGTCGAGCGCGATCTGCTTGAGGTCGAGTACCCACTCCTTGGCGTCGGCGTTGCCGGCCTGCGCGGCCGCTTGGAGCTTCCCGGCGAGCTCCTGGACGGACTTGGCGACGTCCTGGAACTCGGCTTGGAGCTGTCCGTATGCCTGATCAATGGTTGCTGTATCCATGGTCCTGATCCTCGCACATTGGTATAGATACGGCGAAGGCCGCCCGGAGGGGGCGGCCTTCGCGCTCGGAATGGCTGGGCCCGGCGGCGCTCAGTGAGCGGCGGTGGCGGGAACCGGGAACTGCAGCGGCTTGCCCCGCGGGACGACGAGCACGGGGACGGTGGCGTCCTCGATCGCGCGCCATGCCTGCGAGCTCACCATCACGCGACCGGGCTGGGCCTCGGGGCGCGAGGCCACGACGAGCAGGTCGACCTTGGCGGCGGGCGCCGAGACGACGTTGGCGCCGAGCCGGTCGGCGAGCGCGTTGGCGGTCTCGCGCGCGGCGGAGTCGCCGTCGAGGACGCCGATGGTGTGGATCGCGGTCTCGCGCTGGCCGCGGTAGTTGGCCGGGGCGATGGCTACCGCCGCGGTCCCGCCCTCGAGCAGGCGGCGGGCTGAAGTGCCGGGGTCGACATGGCCGGCCGGGGTCCGGTAGTCCGAGCCGAAGACGACGATGTCGGCGTTCTCGTCGGCGGCGAGCCAGGCCAGGCCCTCGCCGGTCGAGGCGCTGAGGACGACGCGGCGCGGGACGTCGAGGTTGTCGAGCCAGCGGGCGCCGCGCTCGAGCAGGGCTTCGGCCTGGCTCTGGTCGAGCTCCTCGCGCGAGCGGTCAGACTGAGTGGTGTGACGCACGTAGGCGAGCTCGAGCTCGGCGCCGACGTCGGCGAGGACGCGGCCGAGGGCGAGAGCGTCGTGGTCGTTCAGGGTGTCGTCGTAGGAGACGATGGCTTTGGGATTCATGGCTTGCTCCCTCTGAAAAAGGTTCGGATATATGCCGGTGGACACGTACCGGGTCGACGGATAGTGGCAGCGGCTTTACATTATTACCAGTGAAGTTACTTCTCTCTATTATTAGCAGGGCTGATGTTGAATCTGGGCCGTCTTCGAGTTCTCTGTGAGGTCATCGAGCGGGGATCGTTCTCGGCCGCGGCCGAGGCGCTGTCCTACACGCAGTCGGCCGTCTCCCAGGCCATCGCTCGCCTCGAGGCCGAGGTGGGGACGACGCTCGTCGTTCGCGATCGCCGCGGCGTGAGGCCCACGGCGGCGGGGGCGACCCTGGTCGAGCAGGCGGGGGCGATCTTCACCCAGGTCGACGCCGCCGAGGAGGAGCTCGCCGCGGTGATGGGCATGCGGGGCGGCCGCCTGCGCATGGCCTCGTTCCCCTCGGCGGGCGCCACCCTCATGCCCAAGGCGATCGCCACCTTCCGCGCCGGTCATCCCGACATCGCGCTCACCCTCGCCGAGGGCGAGCCCGAGGAGATCGCCCCCCGGCTCCGGGCCGGGGAGATCGATCTCGCGCTTCTCTTCGAGTTCCCCGGCGTCGTCGAGTGGACGGGAGCGACGCTGCGCTCGGTGACCCTGCTCGAGGACCCCATGCACGTGGTCCTGCCCGCCGCCCATCCGCTCGTCGCCAAGGAGGACCTCACCCTCCAGGACCTCGGCGACGAGGAGTGGGTTCAGACCTCGGCCTCTAGCCCCTGTGCGCGCCACGTGGTGCGCTCGTGCCTGGTCGCCGGGTTCGAGCCCAAGGTCACCTTCGAGAGCGACGACTACGAGACCGTGCAGGGACTCGTCGCCGCCGGCGTCGGCGTCGCGCTCATCCCCCAGCTCGCGCTCACCCGCGAGCGCCGCGACACCGTGGTCCGCGAGCTCTCGCCGAGCAGCCCGACCCGCAAGGTCATCGCCGCCACCGTGCGGGGACCGGGGGTGAGCCCGGCGGCGAAAACGATGCTCCAGGTGCTCACCGACGTGGCCGAGCGCTACACGGGCGCCATCATGAGCGTCTGAGCGCTCGTGCCCGGAGCTCGCCGGCGGGCGCCGCTGGAGCACCCGGACACCGTGGCGCGGGGCCAGGGTGATGGCCCGGAACTGGACCTTGTCGAGCTCCTCAGCGGCCGCTGCCAGATCACAGCGCTCGAGGATACGGCGCAGCACCACCCGCATCTCCATGAGCGCGAAGCTCGCGCCCAGGCAGCGGCGGGTGCCGCCGCCGAAGGGTACCCAGGTGTAGGTATCCGGCGCGTCGGGGCCGAGGAAGCGCTCGGGACGGAACTCCGAGGGCTGCGGGTAGAGGTCGGGCCGGCGCTGGATGGTCCGGATCGAGGGGTTGATCTCGACGCCCGGCGGGATCATCCACGGGCCGAGGGCGAAGGGCTCGCCGCGCACCACGCGACCGACGGCGGGAATGATCGGCCGCAGGCGCAGCGATTCCTTGACGAGCGCGTCGAGGTAGGCGTCGTCTCCGGCGGCGACGGCCTCGCGCGCCCGCGCGAGCACGCGCGGCGCGTGAAGGATCAGGTCGATCGTCCACGCCAGTCCCGTGGCCGTCGTCTCGTGTCCGGCGACGAGCAGGGTCACGAGCTCGTCGCGCACCTCCTGGTCGCTGAGCCGCCCGCCGTCCTCGTCCTCGGCCACGAGCAGCGCCGAGAACACGTCCTCGCGCTCGGCCAGGTCGGGGTCGTGGCGCCGGCGCGCGATCTCGGCGAAGAGGACCTCGTCGACGGCGCGGCGCCGGGCGGTGAACCCTTCGGCGCCGCTGTCGCCGCCGACCCGGCCCTGGGTGAGCGCGAACATGAGCATGCCCCGGCGCCGGCGCGTGATCGGCTCGATCATCGCCCGCAGGCGCGTGCGCAGCTCATCCTCCGCCGGGCCGGGATCGAAGCCGAAGACGGCGCGCATCACCACCTGGAGGGTCAGCGACTGCATGCTCGGGAGGACCGGGAAGGGCCCTTCCACCGGCCAGGCCCCGCCGATCTCCCCATCGGTGGCGGCGATCATCGCCTGCTCGTAGCGCTGCATGCGCCGGCCGTGGAAGGGCGGGAGCATCAGGCGCCGGTGGCGCAGGTGCTCGCCGCCGTCGAGGACGAGAATCGATCGCTGCCCGAGCAGCGGCCCGAGCAGGGCGTTGGCCTCGCCGGCGTGGAGTTGCTCGTTGGAGCCCTGGAATACCTGCTTGACGAGCGAGGGGTCGAAGACCATCACGAAGGGGCCGTCGAACAGGGTGCTCATGGTGACGGCGCCGCCGTAGCGCCGCCGGCACCGCTCCAGGTACCGGGTCCCGCCGAGCATGAAGCCGAGCGT
This sequence comes from Solirubrobacteraceae bacterium, assembly GCA_035552815.1. Taxonomy (GTDB): domain Bacteria; phylum Actinomycetota; class Thermoleophilia; order Solirubrobacterales; family Solirubrobacteraceae; genus Palsa-465. The sequence goes on from DASZKU010000348.1 coordinate 11,845, forward strand.
CTGAACGATGCGGGGCAGGCGGGGACCGGGTGGGAGCTTCACATCCATCGTCTTCGATGGTGCCATACCTCAGACGCCGGCTCGGGGACCGAGGACGAAGGGGTCCCGCACCCCGGTCTCCGGCAGGTCGAGGCCTTCGGGGGCGTGGAGGGCGAGCATCTCGGCGTCGGGGTTCGGGCGCTCGACCGCACGCAGCGACACGACGATCATGACCAGGAAGGCGATCGGGACCGAGACGATGGCGGGCTGGGCGAAGAGGGCGCCGGCGACCCCTCCCGGCTCCCCGAGCGCGAGACCGGCGAGGATCCCCGAGGTGGCCAGCAGCGCGCCCGCCACCATCCCGCTCGCCGCCCCGGCGGCGGTGAGCCGGGTCCACCAGATCCCGAGCAGGAAGAGCGGGCAGAAGGTGCTGGCGGCGAGCGCGAAGGCCCAGCCGACGAGGACGGCGATATCGACGCTCTGGGCGAAGAAGGCCACCACGATGGGCGCGAGCATGCCCACCACGGCGGCGAGCCGGAAGCGGCGGCGGCGGATTCCCACCCCGGCGGTGCGCTCGCGCGAGAGGCGGGGCCAGACGTCGTGGGAGATCGTCCCGGCGATCGAGACGAGGAGGCCCGAGGAGGTCGAGAGGAAGGCGGCGAAGGCGCCGGCGGCGGTGATGGCGCCGAGGATGTTCCCGACCGTGCCCGGCCACGCCGCCTGGGGGAGGCGCAGCACGACGGTGTCGGTCGCCCCCGTGACGTAGAGCTGGGGCACGAGAACCCGGCCCAGCGCGCCGTAGATGCCCGGGAAGATGTAGAAGAGGCCGAGGAGGCCGAGGACGCGGACGGTGGTGTGGCGGGCCGCGGGACCGTCGGGATTGGTGTAGAAGCGCACGAGGATGTGCGGTAGCCCCATCGTGCCCAGGAAGGTGGCGATGAGCAGCGAGTAGACGAACACGGGCGAGCGCTCGCCGCTGCCGCCCACCGGCCGTGCCCATTCGCTGCCGCGCAGCGCCGTGGTCCCCGCGGCCACGGGAACGGCGGCGTGGGGTGGCAGGACCAGCTCTCCGGCGGGGAGCGTGATTCGCTCGCCGGCGTGGGCGTGGTCGTGCAGCGGGCGATGCCGCGTACCGCTGGGGATGACCGTATAGCCGGTGGCGAGCGGGAAGGTGACCCGCTGGGGTGCGTGCAGGGTGACGGTGGCGGGCCGCGAGCCCACGCTCGGGTAGCGCTCGCCGAAGAGGGCGGCGCGCGCCGGGAGCCCACCGAGGTGGATGAGGATCAGGCACGCCGGGAGGGCGATGGCGAAGACCTTGAGCCAGAACTGGAAGGCCTGCACGTAGGTGATCCCCCGCATCCCGCCGAGCCCGACGTTGAAGGAGACCACGAGGCCGACGGCGAGCACGCCGACGAAGTAGGGCGCGCCGGTGACGACGTTCAGAGCCAGCCCCGCGCCCTTGAGCTGGGGGACGAGATAGAAGCCCCCGATGAGGAGGACCGTCGCCGAGGCGAGCGCTCGCAGCCGGGGACTGCGCAACCTCGCCTCGGCGAAGTCGGAGATCGTGTAGGACCCGAAGCGGCGCAGCGGCGCCGCCACGAAGAGGAGCAGCGCCAGGTAGCCGGCGGTGAAGCCGAGCGACTGCCACAGCGCCGTGGTCCCGTTCTGCATCTCGAGCCCGGCGATGCCCAGGAAGCTCGCGGCGGACAGGTACTCGCCGGAGATGGCCGCGGCGTTCCACCACGCCGTCATCGCCCGCGAGGCGACGAGCAGGTCCGAGGTCGTCCGCGCCAGCCGCGTCCCCATGGCGCCGAGGCCGACCGTCCCGGCCGTCACCGCGGCGACCGCCAGGATCGCGATCAACGGCGCCGCACCAGCTCGCGAAAGCTCTCGTCGAGCGCGTCGGCGCGCCGCGCGTAGAGGGCGCCGAGGATCAGGAAGATGGGCGGGAGGGGCACCACGAGCAGCCACAGCGCGAGCGGGATCCCGAGCACATCGACGCGCCGGAGCGCGGGGAGGAGGTCGATGGCGAGCGGAAGGACTCCGACGAGGGCGCCGAAGGCGAGGAGGGCCATGAGCGAGAGCGCGAGCTGGCGCTGGCGCAGGCGCCTGAGGTAGAGAGCCCCGTGGGCCGTCGCCTCCGCGAGCTCGTCACGCGGGGTGCGCCCTCCGAGGTGGTCGCGGCGGGAATCCACCGCCTCACATCCGCAGTCGGTGCAGGAGCTCTGAGACCTGCCGCCGGGCCACGGGGATCTCGCTGCCGTCACTGAGCTGCAGGACGGCGGTGCCGCCGAGGTCGGGGCGCATCTCGACGGCGCGGCGCAGGTTCACCAGGTAGGCGCGGTGCACGCGGTGAAAGCCGTGGGCGCTCCACCGTCGCTCGAGCTCGGCGAGGGTCGCGCGCTGGATGTAGCGACCCTCGTCGCTGACGATGCGCACGTAGTCTCCCCGCGCCTGCACGTAGAGAATCGAGGCGCGGGGGACGATCCTCGTGGCGTGCCCGTTGGCCCGCTCGACGGCGATGACCTCCTCGCGGGCCGGGTCCTCCTCGGCGCGCTCGGCGCCTGGGGCGGCGCGCGCGGCGGTGCGGCCCGGGAGCTCGGTGACCCGGGTGATGGCGTCCTCGATCCTCCGCCGGCTCACCGGCTTCATCAGGTAGTCGACGGCGTGGACCTCGAAGGCGCGGACGGCGCCGTCCTCATAGGCCGAGACGAAGACCACCGCGGGCGGGTTGGCGAAGCGGTCGAGCACCCCGGCGAGCTCGAGGCCGCCGAGGCCGGCCATGCGCACGTCGAGGAAGAGGGCGTCGAACTGTCGCTCGGCGAGGTGACGGAGCGCTTCGTCGCCACTGCGCGCGCACACCACCTCGCCGATCCGCGGCGAGGACTCCAGGAGCCTGGCGATGTCCTCGAGCGCGGGGCGCTCGTCGTCAACGGCGAGGACCGAGAGCGCAGAGGCGGCACTCATGCCGCCCGCACTCCGGCGCGGAACTTGGGCAGGGTCATGGTCACGGTGGTGCCCTCGCCGGGGCGCGAGTCGATCTCGAGTCCGTACTCGGGGCCGAAGCTCGTCTGCAGGCGTGCCTGGACGTTCGCCACCCCGATCCCCCCGGCCTCGCCGGCGAGGACCTGGCGGGCCCGGTCGCTGCCCATCCCGGCGCCGTCGTCGTGGACGCGGAGCTCGGCGTCGGCGCCGATGTCGCGCCCGATGATCTCGATCCGCCCGTGGCCCCTGTGCTCGACGGCGTGGCGGACGGCGTTCTCGACCAGGGGCTGGAGCGAGAGCACGGGGACGACGACGTGGAGGACCTCGGGAGCGACCTCGATCCGCACCTCGAGCCCGTCCCCGAAGCGGGCGCGCTCGAGGCGCAGGTACTTCTCGACGTAGCGGAGCTCGTCGGCCAGGGTGACGTAGGGATCCTCGCCGCGGAAGGCGTAACGGGTGAACTCGGCGAACTCGGTCAGGAGCTCGCGGGCCTCGTCGGGGCTCGAGTGGATGTAGGCGGCGACGGCGGCGAGCGCGTTATAGATGAAGTGGGGGGAGATCTGGGCCCGCAGCGCCCGGAGCTCGGCGCGGGCGAGGCGCTCGCCCTGGGCCTCGAGCTCGGAGAGCTCGATCTGCGCGGAGACGAGGCTGGCCGCCTCCTGCACGGTGCGGGTGTCCTCGGGAGCGAGGCGCCGGCCGCGGCCGAACACCGCTACCAGGGTGCCGACGCGATCGGGGCCGATACCGAGGGGGGCGACGATGGCGGCGCCCAGCGGGCAGCCGGGGTGCTCGCAGGCGAGCGCCGACTCGACGTGGACCCGGTCGTCGCGCCCGATCGCCACCAGCTCTGAGAGTGGCTGGCCGCGCTCGTGGTGATCGGCGCCGGCGCCGCGCCAGGCGAGGATGCGCTCGCGGTCGGCGAGCGCGACGGCGCTGGCCTGGGTGAGCACGAGGAGCGGAGGGATCGAGCGCGAGGCGCTCTCGATCGACAGGCCGCGGCGTAGATGGGGGAGCATCACGGTCGCGGCGTGCAGCGCGGACTGCATGGCGTGCCCCTCGCTGGAGATGACCCGCGGCGGGCGGAGCAGGCGCGCGGCGGCGAAGAGCGAGGCGGCGCTCGCCCAGCCGACGAGAACTCCCAAAACGACCTCCACTCACCGTCCAGCATACAGCGGCGCTGATGCGATCAAAGGCAGCCGTTCGTCGCGCTCTGGCTGCCGCCCATCGCGCGCTCGAGCCGCTCGGCGATTGACGTTGCAAGCGAGGCATGACGGGTAGAGCTTTGCTCGACACGTGTCCGGGCGACCTCACCGGTCGCCACCTACCCGCTGCGCTGACGGCGCGGCGGCGCAGGAGAGGAGAGTCGCATGAGAGAAGAAAGCTGGGTCCCCGCCAATCCCGCACCCTTGGGGTTGGCCGGCTTCGGCATCACCACGCTCGTACTGAGCTTGGTCAACTCGAACTTGATCAGCGGCGCCGACCTCACGGTGGTGCTTGGGCTCGCGGTGGCCTATGGCGGTCTCGCGCAATTTGTCGCCGGGCTGTGGGAGTTCCGGACCGGGAACACCTTCGGTGCGGTCGCGTTCTGCTCCTACGGGGCGTTTTGGCTCTCGTTCTACATCCTGGTGACCCATGATCTGCCCGGGCTCATAAAGACCGCCGCGGCTCCCGGCGCGGTCGGCGCATACCTGTGGGCGTGGGCGCTGCTCACCGGCATGCTGTTCCTATGCTCGTTCAAGCAGCCGATCGGGGTGATCCTCGTGTTCCTCGCCCTGACCGTCACCTTCGCCCTGCTCGGCGCGGGCTGGTCGGCGGGGCCCCTGTCCGAGATCGGGGCCAACACCCAGAGCACGATCCACGCCGGCGGCTACGCCGGGATCGTGACTGCGGCGCTGGCGCTGTACTGCGCGACCGGGATGGTCATGAAGCACCAGTACGGGCGCTCGGTGCTTCCCTTCACGGGGTAGCCTCGGTATCACGTATGAGTAGCGGAGCGCCGGTGTGCAAACCACACCGGCGCTGCCGCGACCACCAAGAGATGAGGAGGGAGTAATGGCCACCGATCAGGTGAAGACCGACAGCGACGTCGAGAAAGAGCTCGCCAAGCTCCTCGAGGTCGAGACCTTCGACCCGCCGGAGGAGTTCCGCGAGAAGGCGCTGCTCAGCGATCCGGCGATCTACGAGGAGGCCGACAAGGACTGGCAGGGTTGGTGGGCCAAGAACGCCGAGAACCTCCACTGGTTCAAGAAGTGGGACACCGTCCTCGACGACTCGAATCCGCCCTTCTACAAGTGGTTCGTCGGCGGCGAACTCAACGTCTCCTATAACTGCCTCGATCGCCACGTCGAGGCCGGCAACGGCGACCGTGTCGCCTATCACTGGCGCGGGGAGGAGGGCGAGGAGAAGGACATCACCTACGCCGACCTCCTCGCCGACGTCCAGCGCTTCGCCAACGCGCTCAAGGACATCGGGATCGAGAAGGGCGACGTGGTGGGGATCTACCTGCCGATGATTCCCGAGGTCGTCATCGCCATGCTCGCCTGCGCCCGCATCGGCGCCCCCCATAACGTCGTCTTCGGCGGCTTCTCCGCCGACTCGGTGCGCGAGCGCATGGAGTTCAGCGAGGCCAAGGCCCTGATCACCGTCGACGGCGCCGCGCGCAAGGGCAAGACCGCGCCGGTCAAGGCGAACGTCGACAAGGTGATGGGCGAGCTGAAGAGCCTCGAGCACATCGTCGTCGTGCGCTCCAAGGACACCGAGTGCGAGATGAAGGAAGGGCGCGACCACTGGTACCACGAGCTCATGGAGTCCGCCGACCCGGAATGCACGGCCGAGCCCATGGACGCCGAGGACCCGCTCTTCATCCTCTACACGAGCGGCTCGACGGCCAAGCCCAAGGGGATCCTCCATACCACCGGCGGCTACCTCACGGGGGTGAGCACCACCCATAGGTACGTGTTCGACTTAAAGCCCGAGGAAGACGTGTTCTGGTGCTGTGCCGATGTCGGGTGGGTCACCGGTCACTCCTACATCGTCTACGGCCCCCTGTGCAATGGGGCGACCTCGGTGATGTACGAGGGGGCGCCCGACTACCCGCACAAGGGCATCTGGTGGGAGCTCGTCGAGCGCTACAAGGTCTCGCTCTACTACACGGCGCCGACGGCCATCCGCGCGTGCATGAAATGGGGCGTCGAGTATCCGGCCAAACACGACCTGAGCTCGCTGCGCCTGCTCGGGTCCGTCGGCGAGCCCATCAACCCCAAGGCGTGGCTCTGGTACTACGTGGTCATCGGCGGCGAGCGCTGCCCGATCGTCGACACGTGGTGGCAGACCGAGACGGGGTCGATCATGATCAGTCCGCTCCCGGGCATCACCGCGCTCAAGCCGGGGTCGGCGACCCGGCCCCTCCCCGGCATCGCCGCCGACGTGGTCGACGAGCGCGACGGCAAGCCGATCGATTCCGGCCAGGGTCTCCTCGTCCTCACGCGGCCGTGGCCGTCGATGCTGCGCACCCTGTTCAAGGACGAGGACCGCTTCATCGAGACCTACTTCTCGAAGTTCGGCAACGAGACCTATGTGGTCGGCGACGCCGCCAGCAAGGACAAGGACGGCTACCTCTGGGTCATCGGGCGCATCGACGACGTCGTCAACGTGTCCGGTCACCGGCTCTCGACCGCCGAGGTCGAGTCGGCCATCGTCGCCCACGACCAGGTCGCCGAGGCGGCCGTGATCGGCCAGTCCGACGAGGACTCGGGTCAGGCCATCTGTGCCTTCGTCACCCTCCAGGGCGACACCGAGGGCACCGATGAGATCGTCGCGGCGATCCGGGAGACGGTGGCGTCACGGATCGGCAAGTTCGCGCGGCCCAAGCGGATCATCTGGACCGACGACCTGCCCAAGACGCGGTCAGGCAAGATCATGCGCCGCCTGCTGCGCGACATCGCCGAGGGCCGGGCGCTGGGCGACGTGACCACCCTCCGCGACCCCGACGTCATGCAGCAGCTCGAGGGCAAGATCAAGGAGGAGCAGGCCGCGGGCGCGGAGTAGGTGCCATTGGCGCATTTGGCTGGCGCCAAATGCGCCGGTTGCGGCCCCGGGCGCGCGATGCACCCGGGGCCCGCTGCACCCTCCGTCAAGCGGTGGCGACGAGCGAAGGCTCGTCGCTATACGTCTC
>DASZKU010000349.1:0-3763 GCA_035552815.1 Solirubrobacteraceae bacterium
ACCGCGCGCTGCTGATTCAGCGACACAACCCGATGCTCGAGGTTGTGCTTGACCTTGTTCTCGTGTCCGGAATAAGTGTTGACGACGTACCAGCGAAACATGCTTTCTTTCTCAGATCTCCTCGGCGGCCGTTCCCCGCGCCGCGTCTTGATGTGTCCCGACTAGAGCCCCTTCACTTCAGGACGAAAGTAACGAGCTTCTGCGCGACCCAGTCCGCGCCCCCCAGGAAGAGACCGGCAACGATCACGAACCCGAGGACCACTCCCGTGGCCTGCACGACCTGCCGACGGTCGGGCCACTGTACCCGTTGGAGCTCTCGCCAGCTTCCCCGCAGGAAGTTTATTAGGCGCCCGCCCGGAAGTGCGCGGGCCTCGGGCACGGGGGCGCCCGCCGGCTCGAGCTCTCCCCCGGAGCCGTCGCCGTCGCCACCGAAGCCGCGCCCACGTCCGCCGCGCCCGCCGCGTCCACCGCTGTCGTCGAGATCGTCCTCGTCCTCGTCCTCGTCCTCGAACTCCTCGAGCTCGTCGGGCCCGGTGACGACGTGGGGCTGGCCGGGCATGACGCCGGGAACGCCACCGCTCGCGGTCGGGTAATCGGCGAGCTCCTCCTCCTGCTCCTCGCTCTCGGTCAGAGCCTCGATCTCGGCCGGCGTCTGCTCGCCCGTGAGCTCGGGGCGGCCGAGCGCGAGCTGGGCTTCGGCGAGGTCGACGTCGGGCGTCGCGTGCTCGATCGCGGGCGGCGCGGCGGCGTGCTCGTCGGTGCCGTGGTCGTTGCGCGCACCGCGTGCGACCGCCACTCCGGCATCGCCGGACGGCGGACGGCGGGATCGCCGGTCCTTGGCGCGTTTGCGATTCCGTGCCACGAGCGCTCCTACGCGCTTAGCGCGTCTCGCGGTGCGGCGTGTGGCGCCGGCACCAGCGGCAGTATTTCCGGAGCGCAATACGCTCCGGATTGTTCCGCTTGCTCTTATTGGTCTGGTAGTTCCGGCGCTTGCACTCCTCGCAGGCGAGGGTGACAGCGATCCGGACGTCTCCGCGAGCCATGTACGCGCTCTCAGCTTTTCGGTCGAGTGGTTCGGGCGTCCGGCCCGGGGCGTCACAACGAACGCCACCCCGGCGCCGACTTCTCAGTGTAGCGGTGATCTGACGCTACTGCCCGCGAAGAGGAACGGGCGGCCCGGCGGGGTGGCGGTGCTCGCGATTCGGGCTAGTCCCCGAGCTCCACCGGCCGCAGCTCGAGCTCGAGCTCGCGATCGCCGCGGATGACGCGCACGGGCACCGCCTGCCCGATCGCCTCTCCCGGCATCGCCCGCTGGAGGTCCTCGACGCTCTCGACGGGGTGGCCGCCGATCTCCACGATGAGGTCCTCGGCGAGCATTCCCGCCCGCTGCGCCGGCCCGCCGGGGACGACCTGAACGATCTCCACTGCGGCGGCGCGGCCCAGGCGGGCACGCGCATTGGGGGGCAGCGGGCGCGGACCCCCGCCGATCCCGATGTAGGCGCGGCGCACGCGTCCCTCGCGCATGAGGGCGGCGACGATCTGGCGCGTGGCCGTGTTGATGGGAACGGCGAGCCCGAGCCCGACTCCGGCGACGGCGGTGTTGATCCCCACCAGGGAGGCGGTGCTGTCGACGAGCGCGCCTCCGGAGTTGCCGGGATTGAGGGCGGCGTCGGTCTGGATGACGTTGTCGATGTAGCGCACCGAGCGCCCGGAGCGGGCGGGGAGCGAGCGCCCGAGGGCGGAGACGACCCCGGCGGTGACCGAGCCCGCGAAGCCGTTGGGGTTGCCGATCGCCACCACGAGCTGGCCGACGCGCAGGCGCTCGGCGTCGCCGAGGGTCACCGGGGTGAGCCCGCTCCCCTCGGCGCGCAGGACCGCGAGGTCGGACAGGCGGTCGACGCCGACGACGCGGAAGCTGAGCTCGCGCCCGTCGACGAACGAGGCGCGCCCCTGGCGCCCCGGCCCGGCCACGACGTGGGCCGAGGTGATGAGGAAGCCGTCGGGGGTGAGGGCGACAGCGCTTCCCGCCCCCGCGGGGACGTTGCCCCCGCGCGAGCGCCGGGTGACGCGGAGGTTGGCGACCGAGGGCGCGAGGCGCTCTGAGATGTCGACGACGATCCGCGAGTAGGCGTCGAGGGCCGCCGCCTCCGTCGCCGCCGCGTCGGTCTCGGGCGGCGCCGGCGCCTCGGGGGCGCCGTTGAGCAGTGTCTCCTCGCTCACGAGAACACCACCGTCACCGTGCGCTCCTCGCTCCCCCGCACCACGCCGAGCTCGAGCCGGCCGTCGGCGCGCGCGCCGTCGAGGGCCTCGTAGAGCGCCTCCACGCGCTCGAGGGGGTTGCCGGCAGCGGCGGCGAGCAGGTCGCCCCGCTCGATCCCCGCGACCGCGGCGGGACTTCCGTCCTCGACCTCGCGCACGAGCACGCCTTCGCGCTCGGGGAGGCCGACGGCGCGGCGCAGGCGGCGCGCCACCCGGGGCGGGGCGATGGCGACGCCGAGCCGGACGCGCTTGGGCGCCTCGCCCCGGCCCAAGGCCTCGATGCGCTCACGGAGAGCGGCGTCGGCGGGGATGGCGAGGATGAGGCCGCCGTCGACCCGGACCGAGTTGATGCCCAGCAGGCGTCCCTCGAGGTCGGTGAGAGGCCCGCCCGAGGAGCCCCGCGGCAGCGGCGCGGTGTGCTCGAGGGCGCCGCCGATCCGGCGCCCGCGCGGGCCGCGGAAGCTGCGCGCACTCGAGGAGACGAAGCCCGGGGTGACGCGCAGGCCGCGGCCGCCGGGGTTGGCAAGGGCGAGCACGGCGCGGCCGATGGGGACCTCGTCGCTCCCCTCGGCCCATTCGATCGGGCTCAGGTCGGCGGTGTCGACGTCGAGCACCGCGAGGTCGATGTCGTGGTCGACGCCGGCGACGCGGGCGGGGGCTCGGCGACCGTCGGCGAAGCTAACGGTGGTCTCGTCGTGGCGCAGGTTATGGGCGTTGGTGAGGACGCGGCCGGGGGCGATGATCACGCCGGAGCCGACGCCCCAGCCGCGGCCGAGGCCGACGACGGTGGGGCCGACGTGCTCGACGGCCGCCTGGAGGGAGGTCTCGAGCTCGAGAAGCAGATTCATGGGTGCGGTCTCCTGTATGCGGCTCGGCCCTCCGGGTCGCGCCCCGAGCCGCCAAGCTAGTTACTTGCGATATGCAAGTCGCTACTCTACCACTTGTGCCTGGCCGTACGATCACCCCCATGCCTCCCGACCGCGACCGCCCCCCGCCCGCCGGCCTCGAGGCCGAGGCGCAGGCTTCCGAGGAGGCGGGGCGCTCGGCTCTGGCCGACGCGCTGGCGACCGTCGGTGACCGCTGGACGCTGCTCGTGGTGGCGGCGCTGCTCGATGGGCCGCGGCGCTTCGGCGAGCTCCAGGAGGAGGTGCGCGGGATCGCCCCCAACGTGCTCAGCCAGCGCCTGCGCCACCTCGAGCGCGGCGCCCTCGTCCTCGCGCGGCCCTACTCCGAGCGCCCGCCCCGCTTCGTCTACGAGCTCAGCGCCGGCGGCCGCGAGCTCGCGGGGGCCCTGCGCCTGCTCGCGGGATGGGGCGCACGCAACGCCGAAGGAGCCGAGGCCCCCCGGCACTCGGTGTGCGGCACCCCGATGGAGGCCCGCTGGTGGTGCCCGACGTGTGAGCGTCCGGCCGCCGAGGACGAGTCCGAAGAGCTTCACTTCGCCTGACCCGCAGCGCACGGACGCCCGGCAGGCGGGGAGAATGCCTGCATGCTGCGGCTGATC